>JBOGIV010000094.1:0-9254 GCA_050747925.1 Vicinamibacterales bacterium | reverse complement strand
ATGGTGACCTTCTTCGCCTGACCGAGGTCTGCCAGCGTGATCGACTCGAGCCGGATGCCAAGGTCCTCGGTGACGGCACGGCCGTTGGTCAGAATCGCCACGTCCTCGAGCATGGCCTTCCGTCGATCGCCGAAGCCCGGTGCCTTCACGGCCGCCACCTGCAGCGTGCCGCGCAGCTTGTTGACGATGAGCGTCGCCAGCGCCTCGCCTTCGATGTCTTCGGCAACGATCAGGAGCGGACGCCCGGCGCGGGCGACCAGTTCCAACACCGGTAAGAGATCCTTCATCGCCGTGATTCGTTTTTCGTGAATCAGGATGAACGGCTGGTCGAGCACGATTTCCATTCGCTCGGGGTCGGTCACAAAATACGGCGACAAATAGCCGCGATCGAACTGCATGCCTTCGACGACCTCGAGTGAGGTCTCGAGCGTCTTGCCCTCTTCGACGGTGATGACACCATCCTTGCCGACCTTCTCCATCGCGTCGGCGATGATCTGGCCGATGGTCTCATCGTGGTTCGCCGAGATCGTGCCGACCTGGGCGATCATCGGCCCGGTCACCGGCCGCGACATCTTTTTCAGTCGCTCGGTGATGGCCACAACCGCCTTCTCGATGCCGCGCTTGATGGCCATAGGGTTCGCGCCAGCTGTGACGTTCTTCGCCCCTTCCCGGTAGATGGCTTGAGCCAGCACCGTGGCGGTCGTCGTGCCATCGCCCGCCACATCGGACGTCTTGCTCGCGACCTCTTTCACCATTTGCGCGCCCATGTTCTCGAGCGGATCCTTCAAGTCGATCTCTTTCGCCACCGTTACGCCGTCTTTCGTGATCGTGGGCGATCCGAACTTGCGATCGAGGATGACGTTGCGACCTCTCGGTCCAAGGGTCACTTTCACGGCATTCGCCAGGCTGTCGACCCCGCGCTGAATCGCCTGTCGTGACGCGTCGCCGTAGGTAATGTGGTTGGCCATCAGTGCGTTCGCGATCCGGAAGCAGACGTCTGCACGCGTTTTTCCGCAGGCGTTTCTGCCGGCTGGCCGGCGGCTACGGGCCCGGCGTCTTCGATGGCCAGGACCTCGTCCTCTTTCAGGATCAGGTAGTCGACGCCGTCCAACTTGACCTCCTGGCCGGAGTACTTGCCGAAGAGAACCGTGTCGCCAGCCTTGACGTCCAGCGGCGCTCGCGGACCCCCGTCATGGGACTTGCCGAGGCCGGCCGCCAGCACCTTGCCATGCTGCGGCTTTTCCTTGGCGGAATCTGGAATGACAATCGCGCCAGGAAGCGGATCGGGCGCATCGAGTCGCTGGACAATGAGCCGATCATGAAGCGGTCTAACCTGCATGGTGTTCTCCGGATCTGGGTGTAAGCCAGCCCACAGTAGCGCCTGAGGATGCGCCTGGGCTGTACCGGATTGGACAGCTCACATCAAGAGAGCAACGCCTTCGAAATGCGAGTTCATGTCTGTCCTCGAAACGACCTACCGAGGGCCTCGAATCGCTTCCGAGAGCCCCCTCCCCTATCTTCCAGGCGCACTGACGGCTGCCGTCCAGCCTCCCGCCAACGCGCCGCCCTTCCGCAGGATCGCGGGCTGGCTCGACGACGCGCTCATGCTGGTACTGATCTGGTTGATGGTGCCGGCCGTCATCATCGCGGTGGGTACACCCATCGCGCTTCTTGTGTGGGCCGTGATCGAGGTCGCGCGCCGATTTGGTGTGCCGCTCTAGCCACCCAAGCGGGTCACAACACGTTGAGTGTGGAGCACGCTCATCATCTGATCCTTGCCAACGATCAGGATCGTGCTCGGGGTCATGGCGGTGGCGGCGCCGATGCGCACCAGCTGACCGGCCAGGCATCCTTCGCCAAAAAAGTCCTTCGGGCCGAGCATCGCCACGATGGCCTCGCGGCCGTTCTTCGAGAGCACCGACAACTTCACGCTGCCCTTCTGGATGTACATGACGCTGTCGCACGGATCGCCCTGCGAATAGATCACGTCGTCTCGCACATACTCGACGATTTCCTTTGCCAGTCCTGCCGAATCGAGAAACACTTGCGCGTTGAAACGTGGTGCGTCCTTGGCCATCGGGTGAAGTTACACCCGTGGCGCCTTGGGCCGATGTTCACAACAGCACAAGGTGGGGGGTTCGGAGAATCTAACCCTCGGTCGGCATCTGTTCACGATTGAACATCACACCGGAGCCGGATAGTTCGTCGAGTTGGCGCCGTGAACGGCTCCGACGCTACCGCGCAGCACTCGCGACCGTCACATCGACGACCTTGCCAAGAACAACGTCGACCGTGTGCGCTTGGCCGTCTTCCACGAGTGGGATCGCCTGAGCATCGACCAGCGCGCCATCGAGCATCGCCAAGCTGACGCCGTCGCATCGGCGCTCCGGGTTGGACACGTTTATGCGGTAGCGTGTGCGGCCGATCCTCCATTCCATGGAGTAAGCCGGCCACATCGCAGGGATCGATGGGCTCACGCTGAACGTCGACCCGTGGCGGCGCAGGCCGAGCAAGCCCTCGATGGCTGCCTGGTACATCCAGCCGGCCGAGCCTGTGTACCAGGTCCAGCCAGCGCGTCCGACGTGCATCGGATGCGCGTACACATCGGCGGCCACCACGTACGGTTCCCCCTGATAGCGTTCGATCCCTTCAACCGTGCGCGTGTGGTTAATCGGATTGAGCAGATGGAAGAGCTCCATCGCTTCATCGCCGAGCCCGAGCCGCGCGAGCGCGATCACCGCCCACAGCGCCGCGTGGGTGTACTGGCCACCGTTTTCCCGGATACCCGGGAGATATCCCTTGATGTAGCCCGGATCGTGCGTCATGCGGTCGAAGGGCGGTGCGAGGAGAAGTACCAGTTGTGCGTCACGCCGGAGAAGGTGGGAGCGCACGGCTTCCATCGATCGCCTGGCGCGCCCGGGCTGTGCGGAATCCGAGAGCACCGCCCACGACTGCGTCAGCGAGTCGATTCTGCACTCCTCGTTCTGGGCGGAGCCGAGCGGCGTACCGTCGTCGAAGTACGCGCGCCGATACCACCCGCCATCCCATGACAGCTCCAGCATTCCCGTGAGCCACCGCGAATCGTTGCGGTAGCGCTGGGCGAGGTCGGCGACGTGCCGCCGATCGCAGAGCGTGGCGAATTCGTTCAGCACCTGCACGAGGAACCATCCCAGCCACACGCTCTCGCCGCGCCCTTTGTGCCCGACTCGATTCATGCCGTCGTTCCAGTCGCCAGACCCCATCAGCGGCAGCCCGTGCGCACCGTAGCGAGTGGCGAGAGCGATCGCTCTGACGCAGTGCTCAAAGAGCGGCGCGCTCTCCGCTGATGCCTGCGGAAGGAGATAGGCTTCGGAGTGGTCCAGCTCGAGCGGCGGCGCATCCAGGAACGGCGCCACTTCGTCCAGAACCGACTCGTCGCCGGTTCGTGAAACGTACGCGGCAACGGCATACGGCAACCAGAGCAGATCGTCGGAGCAACGGGTCCGCGTGCCGCGGCCGCTCGGCGGATGCCACCAGTGCTGAACGTCGCCCTCGACGAATTGCCGTGACGCGGCGCGCAGCAGATGCGCGCGGCAGACGTCCGGCCGCGTATAGACCAACGCGAGCACGTCCTGCAGCTGGTCGCGAAATCCGAACGCCCCGCCTGGCTGGTACGGGCCGCTCCGCGCCCAGATCCGACAGCTCAGCGTTTGGTACGGCAGCCATCGATTCACGATCAAGTCAAATGAATCGTCGGGCGTCTTGACCTGAATGGCGCCGAGCAGCTCGTGCCATTTCTCCTCCGCGGCGATCAGCGTGCTCTCAGCAACGCTCAGAGAGGAATACTTGGCCGCGAGCTCGCGGGCGTGCGTCGCGTCGTGCCCCTGTCCGAGCACCAAGGCGATCCGGCGCGATCTATTGGGCTCCACAGACAGGTCGAGTTGTAGCGCGCCACACGGATCCAATCCGGCGCCGAGGCGGCCACTCAGCCGGTCGCGAAAGAGGGCCGCCGGCGCACTCACGGTCCGGTTGCGCCCGACGAATTCGGCGCGGTCACACGTGTACGATCGCGAGCGTTCGCTCGCGTGAAAGAAGGCGACACGGTCGCGAAACTCCGTGTTGTAGGCGTTACTCGCGAAGATCGCGCCACTGTCACCATCACACTCGGTGATCACGAACCGCCGCTCGCCGGTCCGCGGCGGACCAAGGCACCATTCCACATAGCCGAACACGCTCAAGCGCCTCGCCACCGGCCCGCTGTTCGTGATGGTCAAGACGGCCAGTTTGATCGGATCGTCTGGTGCCACGCAGACGGCAAGTTCCTGCTCCAAGCCGGCTACGGCATGTTGGTAGCGCGTGACGCCGGCGGCATGCCGAACGACCCAGCGACCCGACTCCGGTCGGCGAGGAAGAGGGCCTGGAGTGGCGCCCCACACCGCGCCCGATTCTTCATCACGGAGGTAGATCGCTTCGCCGGTCGGATCGGCGATCGGGTCGTTGGCAAACGGCGTCAGCCGGTTCTCACGGCTGTTGCCGGCCCAGGTATACGCCGAGCCCGACGCGCTCACCATCGTGCCGAAGTCCGGATTGGCGAGCACGTTCGACCACGGCAGTGGCGTCTCGCGCTCGCCCTCGAGCACGACGATGTACTCGCGGCCGTCGGGAGTGAAGCCGCCGATGCCATTCTCCATGACGAGTGATGGGACCGCGACCGGCGCTGACGCGGGCGGCGCTGGTGCCAGCGTGGCCGACGCGTGGTCACCCTCTTCTGGAGTCAGCCAGGGAGCAGGGCGGTTCATCTGGGCTGTCAGATCGCCGCGATCGCCCGTCAACACTACGCGCGCCACCGCCGACAACAGCCGTCGATCGACCTCCGGCATCCCGTCAGCTCGCACGAGGTACATGCCGCCGGAACGGTTGCTCCAACTTGCCCACCGCGGCTCTTGAACGAGCGCCGTCAGGTAGTTCTGGGTCTCGTCGAGGTACTCCGCCGGATGCTCGTTGAGGATGACGACATCGGCGTGCAGACCCTTGACGCGCCAGTACTCTTGCGCGAGGAGCAATTGACGGATGAGCGGGAGCGCTTCCGCGTCAGTAATGCGAATGAGCGCGATGGGCAGGTCGCCGGAAATGCCGTATCCCCACAGTCCCGATTGTCCGAGCGTGTTCCCAGACAGGTCCACGGGACTGATGCACGATGCGTCGGCCCCGAACAGACGGGAGGCCAATCGATCGAACAGGATGGCGTGATCATCGGTCAGGCCCAAATGCGTCATCGCGGTGTGCACATGGGTGAAGGCCATCGAGAACGCGCGCGATGCCGCGCTCCCATCGCGGTACTTGCGCGCCAATCCGAGCGCGGCGGTGCGGTCGGAGGCGATGCCGGTGGCGAAGGTCACGCGCACGACGGCGCCCGGCGCGAGACGCACGCGATCGCGCAGCGACGCGATCGGGTCGAGGACCGCTCCAGTCGTGCCCGACAACGCTCGGCCGTCCAACGCGATCGGATTGGCAGATGACCGCCCACGACCGATGAAGCGGGCCCGGTCAGTCTCCCATTCGACAGCGCCGCCGAGTCGTCCTTCAACGCCAAGCACGTGGAAGGCCCATGCCGGCACCTCGTCCGAGCCGCGCGGTCGGCGACTGAACAGCAAGCCGGCGCTCTGGGCATCGAACTCGGTCTCGATAAAGAGCTTGCCGAACGTCGGATGCGCGAAGTCGTCCTCGGGACGCGCCAGCACGATCTCTGCGTAGCTGGTCACTTCGATCTCGCGCTGGCGCGTCCCCCGATTGACGATCGACAGTCGCCGGACTTCTGCGTCATCCTCGGATGACACGGTCACCTGCAACTGCGTTTCGAAATCGCCGTTGCGACCTCGGAACGTCACCTTTTCAAGGTCGAAGGTGACGTCGTAGCTGTCAGGCTCGACGCACACGGGCTGATAGGTGGGCGACCAGATATGTCCCGACCACGGGTCGCGCAGGAAGATGTACTGTGCGCCGGCGTCGGATGTGCGGTCTTCGCGCTGGCGCGTGACCGCCAGCCCCTGCCACGTGCTGTAGCCGCCGCCGCAATGCGTCAGCGCGGCGGTGTAGCGGCCGTTGGACAAGAACTGCGTGTGCGGGCTTGCGGTATGCGGCGATCGGAAGCGCCTTGATGCGTACACCGAGGGCAATGCGGTTTCCGTGGCGCTTTCGGCAGGCCGAGGTTCCGAGAGGATCGCCTCACGCGGCAGACGCTCCTGCAGAAGAAGCTCGCTGGCTTGGATTCGCGGATCGGCGTGGAAGCGATGCACGAAGGCGTCGTCGCAGATCACATTGGCGAGGGCGGTGAGCGACATGCCTTGGTGATGGGCAAAGAACGCCCGGACGACCGATGGTGGAGTGAGCGCCGCGGGATCCGCATCAATATTGCGCGCGGGCGGGCGGAAGTCGAGCGACTCGTAGAAACCAAATCGCCCGTCGAGGCCTTCAGCGACGAGTCGCGCGAAGTTCTCGGCCGCGGCCGCGGGATTGACGAGGGCGCCGAGCGCCGTGGCGTAGGGGGCGATCACCAGATCGCCTGCCAGCCCGCGCTTCAACCCCAACCCGGGTACGCCAAACGCCCGGTACTGATAGTTCCCGGCGCGATCGGTGAACGCGTACGCGGACTCCGAAATGCCCCAGGGAATGCCACGTCGCCGCGCATAGTCCATCTGACGCCGCAGGCTGGACCGACAGCTCTGGTCGAGCAGAGTCCCGGGGAAGGTCCGCATCAGCAGCAGCGGCATCAAATACTCGAACATCGTCCCGCCCCAGGAGACGAGCGTCGCCCGGCCGTTGACATTGGTGACCGCACGACCGAGATGGAACCAATGATGTTGTGGCACTTCGCCCCTCGAGATGGCCACGAAACTCGCGAGACGCGCCTCGGAGGCGAGCAAGTCATAGAAGGACCCGTCGGCGCGCCCGGGTCCTTCAGAATCGGCGAGGCGATAACCGATCGAGAAGATGCGCTTTCGGCGGTCGTACAAGAAGTCGAATCGCATCTCGTCGGCGATGCTGGCCGCGCGCCTCGCAATCGACTGGCACTCGAGGATCGCCGGGCTCTGCGTCGTGCCGACAGCAGCGAGCGCCTCGAGCACCGCGCGTCGCCAATAGGCGAGGTCAGATGCGTCATCGAAGCTCGGAGACGGTTCGGCGAGGTCGGAAAGGACCGCCAGCTCGTCGCCGAGCGTTCGCAGGCGCCGCGCGCTCACGTCGGACGGCTCGTGCTGCGCTTCGGCCACGATCGCCCGCGCCAGTCGATTGATGGCGGTGGTCGTGTCGCGGTCAGCAGGCCCGCGCATCGTTGACGAGGACGCCGAAGCGAGCAGCATCGCGGTGTCCTCGAGACCGGCCATGAGCTGGGCCATCGGCTGCGGGCGCGCGGCCAGATCGAGAAGCCCGTGTGAGAGGGCGATCAACGCTCCCGCCAGATTGCCGCTGTCAACCGTTGAGACGTAGCGAGGATGCAGCGGAGACAAGGTGGACGTGTCGTACCAATTGAGAAAATGTCCACGGTACCGCTCCAGCCCTTCGATCGTCCTCAAGGCGCGATCGAGGCGTGCAACAAGTGCCGGCGTCGTGAGATATCCGAGATCGTGCGCGGCCATCGCGGACAGCAAGCTCATCCCGATGTTGGTGGGCGACGTCCGATGCGCGACCGCGCCGCCGTCGTTCTCCCGGTAGTTGTCGGGCGGGAGCCATCCGTCGGCCGCCGTTTCGAACGTCTCGAAATACCGCCACGTCTTGCGCGCGGTCTTGCGGAGCAGTGCGCGCTCGTCGGCCGCAAGTGGGCGCACGCGCGTCCCCACCGGGACGCTGAGTCTGTACGCGATGGCGGGCGCCAGCATCCAGAGCAGCAGGAAGGGCGCTGCCGCACTCAGCGCGTCCCGTGCCGACGCGAGAATCGCGAGAGCCACCGCGATGGCGATGATCGGACTGGCGATCATCGCCGCAGAGAATCGATGAAGTCCTCGCTGTCCGGAGATGCCCGCCAGCTTGGCAGCCGCAGTCGCCGCCGTTTCCCACTCGAGCAGACGACGCTTGGTCACAACCACGCGCACCAGCGTCAAGCCAATCGCGTGCAGCGTTTCAGAGGCATGGAACGCGAGAAACGTCACGCTGAGCGTCACCTGGGCCAACGCCGTGACCGCGTCACGGCCCAGGTTCCTGAAGAACACGGGTACTGACTGCAACCGCGTGGGACCCGTGACGAGTGTGGCGATAATCGGCAGCAGCTGCGATGCCAGAACCACCAACACCGCTGTCGTCCACGCCCAGTAAGCACCGGGGAGAGTGGTCCAACCGGCCATCAGCAGTGCCAGCAGTGTCGGCGAGACGAGGCTGCGCCGCAGGTTGTCGAGAATTTTCCAACGCCCGATCAGCGACAGCGTGTTGCGCTTCAGCCCACGACGCGACGGCACGAACGGAAACAGCCAGAACAGGATCTGCCAGTCGCCGCGAATCCAGCGGTGCTGACGACGAGCGTGAGTGAGCACACTCGACGGATACTCATCGGCCAGCTCGATGTCCGACACCAGTGCCACACGGGCGTGCAGGCCCTCGAAGAGGTCGTGTGACAGCAGCGTGTTCTCGGGGACTGAGTCAGCCAGCGCCGCGTTGAAAGCCTCGACGTCGTACAAACCCTTCCCAGTGAAGATCCCTTCACCAAACAGATCCTGATAGGTGTCGGACACCGCCGTCGTGTACGGGTCCACGCCCGTGTGACCCGAATACAGTCGGGCGAAGAGCGATCCGGCGGCGCTCGCGAACGTCACGCTGATCCGCGGCTGAAGGATGCCGTAGCCTTCAGTGACGCGCCCCAGCTTCGGGTCGAAGGTCGGGCGATTGAGCGGGTGCGCGATGATGCCGATCAGTTGACGCGCGGCATCGCGTGGCAGGCGCGTGTCGCTGTCGAGGGTAATGCAATACCGGATGTGGAACAGCACACCGAGCTCACCCACGGTGTCCACGAAGCTGGTGTCGGTCGCGCCGCGCAGCAGACGATTGAATTCCTCGATCTTCCCCCGCTTGCGCTCCCACCCCATCCAGAGGCCTTCGCGATCGTTCCACTGACGCTGCCGGTGAAACAGAAAGAATCGAGCCGTGCCTCCATCGGCATGCTTGGCGTTGAGGGCCTCGATCCCCGCCCGCGCCTCCGCCAGGATCTCGACGTCACGCGGCAGTGTTTCGCTGGCGGCGTCGCGGAAATCGGTGAGCACGGCGAAGTGGATGTGGGGATCGACATTGCC
>JBOGIV010000093.1:0-4096 GCA_050747925.1 Vicinamibacterales bacterium | reverse complement strand
GGTTCGTTCTCGATGTGCCACGCGCCCCAGCGGATATCGAATGACCCTGACACTGGAGGGCGTGAGGTGGTAGCGCGCGAGCGCGTGCTCCGCCATGAAACGACTCGGGCAGATCACGGCATCGGCGGCCGTGATTGAGTAGGCCTCCATGGCGACAGCGGGAGCGTAGTCCACGACGGTGCAATCCCACTCGTTGGCCTCGAAAATCTGCTCGGTCGAGGAATGAAGGTGAATCACACACGGCGGACGTCGCACCGGGCCCAGGTTCAGTGCTCGTCGAAGCTGAAAATAGTAAAGGGGCGCTTCCCACTCCTGCGCTTCGACGACGTCGATGCCCTCACGTTCCACGAGCCGCTCGGCCAACCGCGCGGCCTGCCACGAAAAGGCCTGGGATGGAAACGAAGACGCCAGCATCGCGTGCGCGACGAGGGGGGTCAGGCCTTCACGCTCGCTGGCCGGTGGGAGAGGATCGTTGAGTGCGACGCGGTGAACGATCAGTCGCCCGTCCTCTGACACTGCGCGCGCGCGGGATGCTCCCCTCCACCGGTGAGCGATCACGTGGACGGTCTCGCCAGCCTGAGCGAGCAGGTGAGCAATGGTGCGGAGATACGTCCCGATGCCGCCGGCCGGATACGCCGCGGGCGGGTACTCGCGACTAATGAAGAGGTGTCTCAGATCGTCCTCAACGCCGGCTGTCGATTGGCGAGACGTTGCGGAAGACGCGATCGCTGAATAGTGGAAAGGTCAAGTCGAACGCTCGAATCGGTTCGACCGCCATCGTGACGCGATACAGCTCCACTCGCTGAACCTCGAAAGCTTCAACAGAAAATGACGAGACCAACTCGAATTCCGGTCCGACCAGCGCGCCTCGGAGCGCCGACATCGACGGCCCGCTTCGATCGCCCTCGGCGACCTCTATCGCGACCCACTGACAACCGCAGCGCGACTGGATGAGGGTCACGACGTCGGCCGGCGTCGTACGACCGCTTGGTCGCGACTCGAGCAACTTTCTGTACAGCACGAGCCGTTGTTCGAGCATCGGATCGGAGGCTCGAAGGTAGAAACCAAAGACGCCGTCGTACTGCCCGGCGTAGAGAACTGCATCCTTGGCCCCCTGTTGGCGCAGGAAAGCGGCGACTGTCTCAAAGCCGGAAACAATAGGGAACCTGGCGGCTGCGTTCGGTGCTGCGACACCGAGGGCTACAACAACCGCGGTGGCAGAAACCATTGATGGCGCACGCTTCCACAGTTCTGAGACGCCGACGATCCCAAGGAATGCCGCAAGTATCGTGATGGGCATGAGCATCAGCCCATAACGCGGATCCTCCACGGTGACGGACGCAGCGGCCCCGATCAGGGCCACAGCCAAGGCCAGACGCAGTGATTCCTTCCGTCTGCTGGTACGCACGAATCCGATCAAGATCCCGCACATTCCGAGCACCAGCCACCTGACGCCGGTGAGCGACGAGTGGTTCTGAATCAAGGCGAGCCAGCGCCAAGGGGCGAAGAACCGTTCGATCGGCAGGACATGTCGCGTTACGTAACTCGGCATGGTCAGACCCATCAGCGCGATCAGCACGATCGCGGCAATGGTCGTCAGCAACAGCGCACGAAGCCGATACGGTCGCGCATCGAGATACATCCATGCAATGAGCACGGGCACGACCACGACGACTGCGTGGTAATAGGTCAACAGCATGCCTGCCGTGAGGCCGACGAAAAGATTTCGCTGCGACGTCGTCGAAGTATCCAGCCACGCGCGAAAGTGATACAGGGCGCCCAACCCCAGGGCTGTCGCCGGTATGTTCAGCAGGACCGTGTTTGAGAAGAGCGCATACCCAGGTGCCAGGACCAAGCAGGCACCGGCCCAGCCCGCCGCGGGTGATATCCACCGACGGCCATACATCATCGTGTACATCGCCGCGACTATTGAGAACCCGAGCACGAGGACCTTGGCGACGTGCGGAGATGGTGCCGTAAGGGAGAACGCCAGGCCCTCGAGCAGATAAAACAGCGGTGGATACGCGCCGGGCGTGATGATCGGGTAACGAGCGTAATAGCTCAGCGTGAAGCCGATCGGATCGGTCGGCAACGAGTGAAGCAGGTCCCACGCGAACAAGCCGCTCGCGGCGTGCCTTGGAGCATCGCCCTGGAACCAAAGTCCGTCGTTTGTCCAGTGCAAGGCTGCAATGGCAGCAGTAGCCGCGACGATGGCAAGGGATTGCCAAGCCACGGATTCAAGGACAGCGGTCGTCGCCGGCCAGCGCTTCAACGTCGACTCTTGATAGGTGTCACGCCTCGATAGACTCGCTGGCTGAATCCCGGGAAAGTCAAGTCGACTGAGGTGATCGGCTGGACCGGAATCAGGGTGCGATAGACGTCCACACGGTCGGTGACTGGCGATTGGACGGCAAACGATCGGACTAACGCGAACTCTGGTCCAGCAAGCGCAGCACGGAGCTCTGACATCGGTGGTCCATTGCGCCGACGCTTATCGCGTTCAATGGCGATCCATTGGCAACCGCACTCCGACCGAATGAGATTGACGATGTCCGGTGCCGTTATGCCCGGCGCCCGTTGGCGGGAGTCGATCAACTTTCTGAAGATCACTAGTCGCCCCTCGAGCATCGGGTCAGAGGCGCGAAGATGGAACCCGAAGACGCCGTCGTAGTAGCCGGCGTAGAGAACTGTATCCCGTGGACCCTCCAGACGAAGGTATTCGGCGACACTTTCAAAACCTGAAACGATTGGGAACTTCTTGGCAACAGCTGTCTGTCCCGAGACACCAAGCGCCACGACAACTGCGGACGCCAAGACGATCGCCTGCCCACGCGGCCAGAGTTCTGCAATGATCGCGATCCCCAGAAATGCGGAGAGTATCGTGATAGGCACAAGGATGAGTCCGTAGCGCGGATCGTGCCAAGTGACCGAAAGGCCTGCGGCGATCAGAACGACCGTTGTCGCAAGGCGCACGGCCTCATTTCGCCTCTCGGAACGAACGAGCCCCAACAAGATTCCGCCGCATCCGAGGATTAGCCACCAGGCGCCGGTAAGCGACCAGAGGTTGTTGACCAAGCTGAGCCATCGCCACTGGGCGAATAACCGGTCCAGAGGAATGAGGTGCCGCGTCAAGTACGTTGGCACCGCGAGACCAATCAGCACGACGAGAACCGCCGTTGCAATGGTCAGGAACAGTGCGCGAAGCTTGTTTGGCCGAAGGCCGACCCACATCCACGCAACAAGAACTGGTACGACGACCACAGCGGGGTAATAGGTCGAAAGCATTGCCGCCGTGAGGCCGACGAACAGATTGCGCTGCGACACACGCGAGGTGTCCATCCACGAGCGACAATGATAGAGGGCGCCTAACCCAAGGGCTGTCGCTGGTACGTTCAGCAGTACCGTGTTTGAGAAGAGAGAGAACCCCGGAGTCAGCGCCAGACAGACGCCAGCCCAGCCAGCCACCGGAGATATCCACCGCCGGCCGTACTTCATCGTGTACATTGCTGCGACCGCCGAGAACGCAAGCACGAGCGTTTTGGAAACGTGCGGAGAAGGCGTCGTGAGCGAGAATGCCGCCGCCTCGAGCAGGTAAAACAGCGGCGGATAAGCGCCGACCACGATGATCGGGTAGCGAGCGTAATAGCTCAGCGCGAAGGCGATCGGGTCGGTTGGCAACGCCCGAAGCAAGTCCAACGCGAACAAACCGTTTGCCGCGTGCCTCGGGGCATCGCCTTGAAACCACAATCCGTCGTTGGGCCAATGCAGGGCCGCAATGGCAACCGTGGCCGCGACAATCGCCACCGATTGCCACCGGACCGACTCGAGGACAACCGTCGTCGCCGGCCAGATAGGGGAGACCCTGCTGACAGTAACGACTCGTCGGACCTCGTTTGCGACACCGCCAATCTGTGAAAGCTCAGCCAGACGCCCCCCAAAGCAAGATTTGAAGCGACTCTATACTCAAACTTAGTGCCATACCTCCTTTTCCAGGTTGGCGTTCCTGGGGCCGCTCCGATTTCGCCCGCAACGTATTGCAGCGCCAACTGCGGTGCCCAGGTCTAGCCGGGCGTTTCAGTCGTCGAAGTACCGTCGA
>JBOGIV010000092.1:0-4794 GCA_050747925.1 Vicinamibacterales bacterium | reverse complement strand
ACGGGCGGTGAGTCCGATTTGGACCCCGGACAGCGCGCGCGTCTGCTACCTGAGTGCGCCCGAAGTGCGTTGTCAACTGGCCGATGGAACCGGCCAGGTCGAGACGGTGGTGAAGGCGCCAGAGCTTACCTCGGTTCAGTCGTTTTCTCCTGATGGGAACAAGCTGTTGGTCAGCACAGCCCCGCCAGGGCGCATTCAGCGAGTCGACGTCCTGATCGCCACTCGCGGTTCTCCAGACCTGTCTCCGCTGATTCAAACGCCGTTCGCCGACGCGGGACCTGCAATTTCTCCAGATGGTCGATGGGTGGCCTATTTCTCAGATGAATCGGGGCGATCGGAGGTCTATGTCCGGCCGTTCCCAGACGTCGATCACGGTCGCTGGCAAGTCTCCACGGACGGAGGCACCGAGCCGCGGTGGTCGCGCAATGGTCGGGAGTTGTTCTTTCGCAACCTCGTCGGGCAGGGCGCGACTCACATCATGAAAGTTTCAATCACGCCTGACAAGAGCTTCGTCGCGGACAGTCCAACGATGGCCGTCCGTTTCCCGCAGGGTTCCAGCAGCCTTTACGACGTGGCGCAGGATGGTCGTTTCCTCTTCAACGTCCCAGCCACTGAAGTGGCCGACAATGCGTCACGCCCGCAGATCGTCGTCGTGCAGAACTGGCATGAAGAGCTGAAGCGTCTCGTGCCGACGCGCTGAGATGCGGCCGCAGACTTCAGCTCGCGAAACCCTATGAAAGTCATTAACTTGTCGGTAGGCAGCCGGGCATGGGCGGCAATGTCTTTCGACCCTGGTTCGAGGAGTTGAAGGCGCGGGTGCCCACAGGTGTGACTAGATAGCCGAATCTCGTGATTTCGTGAGCTGGTGATCTCGTGATCTCATCTCGTGATGTGAGATCTGATGATGTGGCGATCGATCTCGTGATCTATCTGGTGATCTATTGGTCGCCTGCCATCGGCTGTACTTCCGGAACGTCGATTGGCCTGCGGGGCTCTGCTGATGCGGAAACGCCTGCACCTGGTCGCTGAGACAGCCGTCGTCTGTTTGATCATGGCCACCGTGACCAATACCGCACGCCAAGAGCGGTCGCGTGTGCTCATCCGCTACGACGGCATCGTCATCGAGACCATCGTCGATGGGAGCGGCCCGGCGGTAGTATTGCTGCCGTCCCTGGCGCGCGACTCAGAAGACTATGACGTCGTCGCCGAGGGGCTCGCCGGCAAGGAATTCCGCGTCCTGCGCCCTCAACCTCGTGGCATGGGCAAGAGCACGGGACCGCTCTCGAACATCACGCTCCACAATTTTGCCAGGGATGTCGCGGAAGTCGTGAAGGCGCTCGGCGATGGTCGCGCGGTCGTCGTCGGCCACGCCTATGGAAACTGGGTGGCGCGGATGACGGCGACCGATCATCCCGCACTGGTGCGCGGCGTCGTGATCGCGGCGGCTGCGGCGAAGCAATACGACCCTGCGTTGTCGAGAGAGATTGACAAGGCGGGCGACCCGACGCTGCCCGAGTCGGTGCGGTTGGCCGCGCTTCGTGTCGCGTTCTTCGCCCCGGGCAACGACCCACGCGGATGGTTGTCTGGCTGGCATCCTGAAGTTCGTCAGGCGCAGCGCGCGGCCGCGGCCGCCGTTCAACAAGCAAAGTGGTGGGCGGCCGGGACGGCGCCGCTTCTCGATTTGCAGGCGGACCAGGATCCGTTCAAGACTCCTGACAAACGCAACGAGATGAGGGATGAGTTTGGCGATCGCGTCACGGTCGTGGTGATACCGGGCGCGAGCCACGCCCTCTTCCCAGAGCAACCCCGCGCCGTCGTCAACGCGTTGACTCAGTGGATTGGAGGGCTGCGCTGAGCTGATCACTCGTTCGATCTACGCCGAGGCGAGTGGGTCGGCCCGCTTCAATCCCTCGAAGCGCGCGAAATCGCGGTCGGTTGTGCACAGGGTCGCGCCATGCTCGATGGCTAGGGCGGCCAGCGCCGCGTCCATCACCAGCGGCCCCTTGGTCCGGCCGTCACGCGTGAGACTCTTCAGGATTTCCCAGTGTCGCTCTCCTGGCTCGACGATCCCGGCGTTGGGCTGGGCGAGCCAGGACGACACAATCTCCTCCGCTTCCGCCATCGACAACGGATGCTCGAACACGCGCGGGTTGGTGGAGATTCGAAGAAACGCCCACACCGTCAGCCACGCGAACCGTACCAACTCCGGTCCGGCGAGCGTCGTCTCGAGCCACGCTCGGCTCGCGGCGTGTTCGGCCGCTCGCCGGTCGTAGGCGAAGAGCAGCAGATTCGCGTCGACGAGCATCATCGATGCAGCGGACCCTCGACTTCTTCGAGCACGGCGCCGATGTCGTGCAGATTGAGCCCCGGGCGCAGGGCCCCGAGATCGCGCGCCTGGACGCGGAACGGCGCGCGGTCCTTGGCCGCGGCGCGGTTCAGACCGTGGCGCAAGGTGTCGTTGACCACATCGCGAAACGCGCGCCCCGAGCGGCGGGCCAAGCCTTTCAACTTGGCCGCCACATCGTCGTCGAGAGTCAGGGTGGTGCGCACACCTTGATGCTAATATCAAGGCATCATGATGTCAATCGTGGGAGATCGGCGTGCTGAGGCGGACCCGTCAATCCGCTAGACTCGCGCCCATCATGATGGTGATGCGCACCCTTCTCGGCGCGTTGTTCCTGGTGACGGGTGCGCTGCCCGTTGATGCGCAGACCCGTGCGCTTCGCTTCGGCACGCTCTGGGACGGCGAGCGAACGATCAGAGATGCGGTCGTCGTCGTTGACGGCGATCGCATCACGACGGTGGGAAGCGGTGCGAGCGTGGCGCCGGCAGGCGCCGAAGTTATCGATCTGCGCAAGTACACGGGACTACCTGGGCTGATCGATCTCCACACCCACATCACCTATTACTGGGACCAGAAGCCGGCCACGCGACCACGCGGTCAGCGTCGGCTGCCAGCGGTCACGGTTTACCTCGCGCAGGCCAACGCGATGCGGACCCTCGAGACCGGCGTCACCACGGTTCGTGATCTGAATGCCGGCAACGACATGGATCTCGCCATGCGCGAGCTGATCGCGTCGGGCGCAATGATCGGCCCGCGAATCTTTGCCTCGGGTCCGGGCGTGTCTGCACGTCAAGGCCAGCCTCCAGATCCTGACAACATGCGCAAGCTCGTCGACGAACGCGTGAAGTTGGGAGTCGATTGGATCAAGGTCTTTGGCTCGCGCGGCGGATTCGAGAACGTCGACGGCACACAGACGGTGACCTTCGAGGAAATGAAGGCGATCGTGGATGCTGGGCATTCTGCCGGGAAGAAGGTCGCGATCCATTCGTACGGTGCCAGCGGGGTCCGCGACGCCGTGCGTGCCGGCGCTGATTCGATCGAGCACGGCGCCGATGTCGATGACGAGACGCTGGCCGAGATGAAACGCCGCGGAACAGTGTGGGTGCCGACCGTCGATCACAACCGCTACTACATCGACGCCAAGGACGAGTACGGGTTTGCTCCGGGCTCGGAGGTCGCGCTCAAGGACTACCTCGACCGAAACTTTGACGCCGTCCGCCGAGCGGTGAAGGCGGGCGTTCGCCTCGGCATGGGATCTGACGCCGTCTACACGATGTTCGGTCAGAACGCACGTGAGCTGGGGTGGTTCGTGAAGGCCGGGCTGACACCGGCGCAAGCGCTGGCGGCTGCAACGACGACGCCTGCGGCATTGCTCGGGGTTGAGGACCGACTTGGTCGAGTGGCGCCGCGGTACCTTGCCGATCTCGTCGCAATCGAAGGCGACCCGCTCGCGCGCATCGACGATCTCTTCACCGGTGTTCGCTGGGTGATGAAAGAGGGCAAGGTCGTCGTGGACACGCGCCCACGGTGACCCTCCCTTCGAGCGCACGAGCGCAACCTGTGCTGCGGGCAGCGGACGTCGACGTCACGCTCACGTCACCAACCTCGTGCGATGTCACGATGAGCCTTCGCGTCGAGGGGGTGTCGGAGATCGATCATCGGATCGACGGCAGCGCTCGTGGAATCGAACTGGTGCGCGTCGACGGGGCGCGACAGGTCGGTGCCGTCAACACCGTTGGGCGAACGCAGTCGCTGGTGCTGCGACCCGAAGAGTCGACCTATCGCATTCACTACCGGGCGCAAATTCCAGACGACCGCGCCGATCGCTGCCCATTGTGGCTGCCGACAATTTCAACCGACGGGCTAACGCGTGCGGTCAGGCTCAGAGTCGATCTGCCGTCCGGTATGACGTCGTTCGAGTCGATGCCTGCGCTCGACTGGAGCGGTGGCCGCGGAGAAGTGACTCTCGGTCACCTTCCATCCTTTGTGCGCGTCTCGTATGGACCGGCTGGCTCCGCACGTGGCTGGGGCATCGCGCAGACGATGGACGCCGTTACAGTGGTCATCATCCTCATCGCCACCGCGATCTGGTTTCTCCGACGCAGACGGCAGACGTCTTGAAGCCGGGAGAGTGCTGCTGATGCGTCGAATTCTCTCCGCCGGTCTTCAAGACGTCACGCCCCAGCGGAGCGGGGGCAACGCAACGCTGCCGCCAGCGAGGCGGAGCCGCACGATGCGGTCTTTCCTGGAACCAGAGGCGCAGCCTTGCTAGGTTTCGGCTGGAGCTTCTACGGGTTCTTCATCGCGGCGTCGGTCTGGATGGCGGTGTACTTCATCTGGGCGAGTGCCGCCAGTCGATCCGACACACCTAAAGGTGTGTCGCCACGAGATCGGACCCCGAGCTCCGAGGGCAAGCCGCGTCGATGACTGCCGACTCACCTGTCCTCATC
>JBOGIV010000091.1:0-14198 GCA_050747925.1 Vicinamibacterales bacterium | reverse complement strand
AACTGCACTCTGACCGGGTCGCCAACTGCGCCACCCTGCCCCCCGGCGAGAGGCGCATTCAGTGAGGAGTGTGGGATTCCTCCTGTCAGTCGGCCCTCTACCGGCCAGCGCGCGCCAGCCGCAACGGCAAGATCCGCAAGCTTGTGATCGCGTCGCGAGCCCACCATCTCTGGCAGGACCAGCGCCGCGACAATAACCGCCGCAACCGCTCCGCCACCAACGACCCATCGCGTCCAACGTCCCGTCTCCTCGGCGGGTTCATTACGCACGGGCACCTGTGGCGCAACGGCGTCTCCAACACTGAGTGCCTCGACGAGTAGCTCGGCGCACTCATCACACGAGGCCAGATGAGTCTCGAGCTCAGCGGAAGCGCGGCGATCGAGCTGACGGTCGAGATAAGCCGCCAGCACGTTGGCCTCCGGACAGCCGCTTCTGCCACCCCTACTCATCTCGGCTGAATAGACGGACACGCTCCCGGAGCGTCTCACTGAGGGCTTCGAGCACTTCCGGGAACTCGAACGCTCCGGACCGTAGCAGGGTGATGATCTCCTGCGCATCGATGTTCTCCACCCGAAGCGAGGTCCGCAGCTCGTTCAGGATGCGGTTGACGCGGCGATGGAGCGTGGCCTTGGACAGTCGGAAGTGCCTGGCGATCTCGGTCGCGCCGGCCCCATGTCTGAACTGAAGCTGGACGATGAGCCGGTCTTCCAGGGTGAGCCGGGCGAGCGCCCGCGTCAACGCGTCTCCAACGCGAGCGCGCGTGCGCGCGTCGACGGAGAACTCGATCGGTGACGCCGTTTCGCCTTGCACCGAGACGTCGCGCGCCGCGTCCTCGCCAACCAGCGTCGCCTGATGCCGCCGAGGCAGCGCGTCCCAGATCGCGCGGATCTCACTGTCCGACATCGCGACCTTATGGTTCGTCCGCAGAATCTCGATCGCTTCTCCGATGAGATGGCCGTCGCGCGTCATCAGGCGATCGAGCAGCACGGCGGTGGGGCCGAGTCGCCGCGCCTGCGCGGACGGCCGCCAGCGCCCCCACTCCTGATTGCGGAAGTCCAGGAAGATCCGCGAGATGACGATGGTCAGATAGGTGGGGAGCGAGCTGCGCTGCTCGAACGCTCTGAGCACACGGGCGTCCTCTTCGAGCAGACGGAGACGAACGAGACTTCGAAACTCGTCGTGCTCGTGACTCGACAGGCGATGTCGTCGCGCCACCGCTGCGACAACGCGATCGATCGTGCTGAGGTTTTCGAGAAACAGCCGTTGGCCGTCCATGCCGGGGTGCAGGGTTGGGGCGGATTATCGTGCCAACGCCGCAACTTTCAATCTCAATCTGCAGGAAAAATGCAGACTCGTTGGAAATTTCTGCGCGCTGACGTTCCATCAGCGCGATCGCTATACTCCTCCGAGACGCTCGATAGATGACCCGAAGGATATCTGTAGCCGCCTTTGGGTCACTGGTTCATCGGCGACTGTGAGGCTCCATGTGGAATCGACATTTGCTCGCCGGCGCGTTGCTCTCCGTCGCGGCGGTAACCACCCTTCACTCGAGCCAGGACGCGGTCTTCACGGTCGGCTCGGCCAAAGCTTCGCGTGGTCAGACCGCCACCGGCAATATCGAAGTTTCCGCCGGAGTCGACGCGGCTCTCTCAATTCCAGTCGCCGTCGCGCATGGGGCCAAGGCCGGGCCCGTTCTGGCTCTCCTGGCCGGCGCCCACGGAACCGAGTACGCCTCGATCATCGCGCTGGAGAAGCTCATCCCGGCCATCGACGCAAGCCAACTCTCCGGAACCGTCATCATCGTGCCGCTGCTGAACGTGCCATCGTTCACCAAGGTGGTGCCACACCTCAATCCGGTCGACGGTAAGAACATGAATCGAATGTATCCCGGCCGGCTGGACGGCACGCAGACCGACCGCGCGTCGTACCTCATCACGACACAAATCGTCGAACGGAGCGATCACGTGATCGATTTCCACGGTGGTGACATCGACGAAAGTCTTCGCCCGTACTCCTATTGGACAAAGACGGGTCGCTCGGCCCAGGACGCGGTGTCGCTCGGCATGGTGCTCGCGTTTGGTCTCGACCACATCGTCATTTCGACCGACCGGCCAACCGACCCTGCGGCGTCACGCTACCTCGAGAACACCGCCACGACTCGCGGGAAGCCGTCGATCACCGTCGAAGCCGGCCACGCGGGAACGGTTGAGTCAGACGATGTGCAGGCCCTCGTGAATGGGACGTTGAACGTCATGCGGCATTTGAAGATGCTGCCGGGCGCCGCCAGCAAAGTGGACAATCCTGTCTGGATCGCACGCCTCACCGACGTGCCGAGTGAGGCTGGCGGGATTTTTTATCCCCTCGTGAAGCGTGGCACTTATGTCGACGCCGGCATGAAGATCGGATACGTCACCGACTTCGTTGGCCGGATCGTCTACGAGGCTCGGGCGAAGACCGCCGGAGTCGTTCTCTACATTCGAGCGGTCCCTTCCATCTCGGCAGGGGACCCGATTGCGAGTGTGGGCATCGTCGGGAAGGCACCCTGAACCGCCCACTTACTTAACCTGCCGTTCAGTGCACTTACTACTTGGCAGGAAGCCGGCAAACGGTGTAAAAGAAGCGACTTAGGTCATTCTGGTGCGCAAAGACGTCACCCTCGGACTCGTGGGCGGGGCCTTGTCGCTCGTCATGGTGCAAGCGCTCGCCACATTGGCGAGGTGGATCGGTTAACCGCTCGCGAACTGGCTCCCCCAGTTTTGGACCACGACCTTTAGTTACATAATCTGGAATCACCTTCCCCCCGGAGGATCCAGTGCAATGGCAATAAAGCGTGGTCGGAAGTCTCGTAACAGGTTAGGGGACGCTGCCGAGTCGTTTGGTCGCGTCCTCGGTGCACTCTCCAGCAAGGTTGAACAAGTCAACAAGCAGCGCGCAGAGGTTTCAAAGGAAATCATGAGCTTTGTCAGGAGCGCCCAAGGCATGCTCTCTGAGTTGGGTCATCAGGCCGATCTTCGGATGCCAAAGGGCCGGAAGTTTTTCACCTCCCCGTTCGCAACGGCTGACAAGCCGGGACGAAAGCGTGGATACAAAGTGAGCGCCGCCGCCAGACGGAAGATGTCGCTGGCCGCCAAACGGCGGTGGGCAGCGAAGAGGGCTGAGCAGAAGACGTAAAGTCGAAGTCGTGCGTGGGAAGAACAACGGCCCCTGGCAGATCTGGGCGGTTTCTTTTGTGCATGAGACACGCGAAGCTTCGCCTCAAATCGCCCAGAACAGACGCGGGGGCTCTGCTTCGCTAGTGGCAGTATCGTTTTGCCCGCTCCGCGGGCGAGACATCTTCCAACGCCGACGCACTCTATGAGGACTTCAAGCGGAACAATCCGCCGTTCTCGGGTGGCGAGCGGGATGCCACCAACTGCCTTCAGCTTTATCGAGCGACGCGCGAGAAGAAGTATCTCGACCTGGCGAAGCACTATCTGGACATCAGGGGCCTCGAGAACTCGCTCAACCGGAGCCGGCACAATCAATCGTACAAGCCGGTTCTCGAACAGAGCGAGGCGGTCGGCCACGCCGTCAACGGCGTCACCCTCATGGTGTCACTGGCAGACGTTGGCATCTTCACCGGCCTGACGGAGTACTTCATGGCCGCGCACCGATTGTGGCTCGATGCCGTCAGCAAGAAGATGTACATCACGGGCGGAGTCGGATCGACGGGCAACGAGGGATTTGGCGAGCCATACTCGCTGCCAAACATCTCGGCCTACTCCGAGACATGCGCGGTCTTGATGTTCATCACGTTGAACCACCGGCTGTTCCTGGCCACGGGAGACAGCCAGTACATCGACGTGATGGAGCGTGGCCTCTACAACAACGCCATCGCCGGCGTGTCGGCGTCCGGCGACCGCTTCTTCTACGTGAATCGGCTGGCCAGCGCCGGCGATGGACGTGATCTGAGGTGGCAGCACGCGTCGCTCGAATGCTGCCCTCCCAATCTCGTGCGTTGTCTTGCGTCGATGCCCGGGCTCATCTACGCACAGGATCGGAACGGGATTTACATCAACCTCTACGTGTCGAGTAACTGCTCGTTTGCAATCGCCGGCAAGGAAATCTCACTCTCAACGAAAAGCGAGCTGCCCCGGCGTCGGCGGGTGGTTTCTTCCATCGCGCGATGAGTTGGCGATGCTGTATCGCAACCTGCGCTCGAGGTCTGGGCTCGTTTGAGATCAATAGCGTCGCCGATAACGTGAGCTACTGGGCATCTTCACAGCTCAGCGCCGATATGGCCGCGCACATCGACTTCGCCGACAACGGGCGGCCGCACTTCGACGACAAGGACTTTCCGCGCCGGGTTCGAGCGATTCGGGCGTTCTGACCCGATTCGGCGTCAGGACCAGATCGTCGCCGCCAGTGAGGCCCCGGCGATGAGGGCAACGAGCACACCAACCGTCATCAGGCGCCGCCCATGACGTCGATCGAACCAGTCGGCTAACCGCCAGAACACTGAACAAACGCGTCGCCGGCGGGATCGTTGCTCGTGGTCTTGAGCTGCTGGAGCCGCTCAGAGGTCAATCGCGCGGTTTGGATCGCGCGCGCTTCGATGTGTGTCGCACCACGCGAGCATGCCAGGAATTACGCAGGCGGCATCACCAACATCGAGACGGCTCGCTTCATAGTGCAGGCCCTCGCCCCTATAATTGCGTCTCGTGGGCAGGCGACGCCACTCACGACGCCCCGCAGTTACTCTCCCGCCCTCGCGACCCGATTCCCCCCCGACGCCGTGGCCGTTGCTGCTCGCTGGACTTGCGGTACTGGCTGGTGCGCTCCGTCTGATTCACATCCGCGCACTGTCGAAGGCGCCGGTGTTCTCGGTACTCCTGGGGGACTCCAAGCGCTACGTCGAGTGGGCATCCGAGATTGCCGGCGGCAACTGGCTTGGATCCGGGGCGTTCTACCAGGCGCCGCTCTATCCATACGTGCTCGCGACCATCTTCAGCGTGTTCGGCGAGTCGATCGAGATCATCCGCATCGCGCAGGCGTTGGCCGGTGGACTCGCCTGCGTCCTGGTCGCCGTCGCGGGCCGCTGGTTCTTCAACTGGCAAACGGGACTCGCCGCCGGCGTCGCTCTGGCCGCGTATCCACCGGCGATCTTTTTCGATGGGCACATCCAGAAGTCGTCGCTCGACGTGCTCTTGATGGCCGCCGCGATTGTCGCCGTCGCCAAGTATCAGTCGGACGCGAAATCGCGGTCGCTGATTCTGCTGGGGCTTTCGCTGGGCTGTCTCACGATCAACCGTGAGAATGCTAGAGTGTTCTATCCGCTGTTGGTCGCGTGGCTCTTGGTCCGGAATCGCGACGCCGCGTTGAAGCATCGACTTCAGACGATCGCCGTGTTCAGCCTCGCGGCGCTCGTGCCGATCGCACCGGTGGCCATCCGCAACTATCACGTGGCCGGCGAGCTGCTCGTGTCGACCTCCCAGCTCGGCTCGAACTTCTACATCGGTAATCACCAGGGTGCCAGCGGTGTCTACGAGCCGCTGGTGCCGGATCGGGCCAGTGTGATCTACGAGCAGGAAGACGCGGTCCGATTGGCGACGACTGCGGTCGGACGTCCCCTGTCAGCCAGCGAGGTCTCCAACTATTGGTTCGTCCGGACGGTCGATGAGATTCGCCGCGATCCCGGCGGCTGGACCCGCCTGATGTTCCGCAAGTTGCTGCTATCGGTGAATGCGGTTGAAACCATGGACACCGAATCGATCGAGTTCCACACGTCGTATTCGCCGGTGCTGCGCGCGCTCGCGCCAATCACCTTTGGCGTCGTGCTGCCGCTGGCCGTGGCCGGCATCGTGCTCACGGTGGCGGACTTCCGCCGGCTCGCGGTGTTGTACGGCATTGGCCTGGTCTTCATCGGTTCGGTCGTGCTGTTCTTCGTGCTCGCACGATACCGATACCCCGTGGTCCCCGTCGTGATGTTGTTAGCCGGCGCAGCCATTGCCGGCGCTGGCGATGCGTGGCGGCGACGACCGCGCCGGCTGATGGTGGCGACGTCGTGTGCCATCGCGATCGCGATCGTCGTGAACCGACCGATTCGGGCAACGAGCGAGGAAAGCTACGCCAACTTCGGCGCCGAACTTCTACGGCTCGAGCGTCCATACGAGGCCATTCCGCTCCTGGTCAAGGCGGTGGAGCTACTGCCCAATGCCGCCACCGTGCATCGCGACCTCGCGCTCGCTCACCTCAAGGGCGGTGATCCGGCATCCGCCGCGCGCGAGTACGCGACCTCTGCCCGCCTTGAACCCGACGACCCAGCGAATCATCGAGAACTCGCCGTCGCGGCCGAAGCTGCCGGCGATCGCACGACCGCGCTCAATGGTCTCCGCGAAGCGGCTCGTCTGGAACCGTCGAACGTCTCGACCCAGACGAAACTGGGCGACCTCCTGGTACGGCTCGGCAAGCCCGTCGAGGCGAGGGTCGTCTACGAGCGGGCCCTGTTGTCGGCCGGCGCCAACCCGCAGGAGACCGTCGGGCTTCAGGTGCGGATCGCGTCTCTCGACGTCAATGACGGTCGCTTCCCAGAGGCGCTTCGCCGGCTCGAGGGCGCGGCGGCAATGGCGCGATCCAGCGGACAGACCGCACTTGCAAGTGATGCCGAGGCAACGATCCAGGCGCTGCGCCGCCGGCTGAGCGCGCAGCAGTGAGAGGCAATCAGCTCGAAGTTGCCGATGAGCGTTTGACATTCTACCGATGCATCTTGTGGCCTGAGTTGCGTCCGACAGGTGGCCGTCCAAGCCGCGGGACGGTCACCTGTCTGAATTTCGGTGGCGGCCCGATTCGTGAGCGGGGCGACGCGGCTACCGCACGCGCTGCAGCTCTAGAAGCCGCCGGCGGGTCGCGTCGGCGCGACCCGTTTCTTCAAGACGCTTCCAGAGCCGCTCGATGGTTCGCGCGTCGACGTAGCCCGGAACCGTGGTCTGCCATCCCTGAGCGGCGCGGAACTTGTCGACCGCATCGACCACGTCCTGAGTGTAGAGGTTGGCCTGCGGCGCTCGCGCGTCGATGTCTTTGTCGCTGGTTCGGTAAAAGCCAAGGGCGTGCAGCATGATTTTCCACTGCAGCACGTCGCGGCCGATCGGCTGCTCGAGCGTCCTGAAGCCGAGCGTCTCGCTGGCGGTGTCGTAGATGCGGCGAAGCTCGCGCACCGGCTCGGGATGCTCGCACACGTTGATATTGACGGTTTGACCGTCGGGCCGACGCGACATGCCTGGCCGCGGATCGGCGACGAGCACCGCCGCCGACTGCGTCTCGCCGTGCCGCCCGTCACCGCCGAGCAGTTGCCCGGCGTTGAGCGCCTCGATGAGACGATCGGCGAGTTGCCGCGGCGAACCCTCGCTGGTCCGGAAGGTGTCGGCCACCGCTTTCACGACGTCGGGACTCACCAGCGAATTCCCTTGCACCGCGAACGTGGGACCGGAGATCTCGGCGGTCCAATCGCCGCGGGTTTCAGCGCCTTTCTGACCTGCTCCCGTCCACTGTGCCGATCGACCATCGACACTGATCACGCCGACTTGGCGACGATCTCGATCGGCGTCGGCCGCAAGCAGTCGATCGAGCGCCTCGCTCGGCGCGACACCCTTCGAGAGCAGATCGAGGAGATCGGGTCCGTACTCTATGCGCGTGCCGCCTTGCGTGGCGACGGCGCCGACGCCGGCGCGTACCCAGGGCACCGCATTCCCGACGCACGGATTCCGCGTGGTGACGGCGACGCCGGTTTCCTTCGTGGTGCGATCGACCGCGACGATCGAGAAGGTGTGGAACTCGAGCGCGTGGCCCCACTTCGCCGGTTCCTGCGCGAGCAAGAGCGTCGCTGATGATGCGGCGAGAGTCAGCGCGACGCCGACGACCATGTGAATTCGCATACCGATGCCCACGGAGAGGAGGGTGGGTGCAGAGTAGCGCGCTGAATGGCGGCCGGCAAGCGCTCGACCTCCACCCTCACTCTGCTTTGAGCACGTCCAACGGATTCACAACCGCGGCACGCCACGCCGGAAGGTAACCGGCCAGCACTGTCACGATTCCTACCAGTGCGATCACGCCGAGATAGACCTCGAGATCAATCGGCCGGACTTGGAAGAGCACGGTCTCGAGCAGTCGTGTGGCCGCCACCGCGCCGCCGAGACCCAGCACCAGGCCGGTAGCTGCCAGAACGAATCCTTGTCCGAGAATCAATCGCAGCACGGACGTTTTGTCCGCGCCGAGCGCCATCCGCAGGCCGATTTCCTTCGATCGCTGTTCAACCGCAAACGCCATCACGCCATAGACGCCGGCCATGGCCAGACACACGGCGAGTGCCGCAAACAGTCCAAACAACAGCGCGCGGAACCTGGGATCTTGCACGCCTTCCGAAGCCTTCGCCTCCATGGTCGTAAACGACACGGGCACTTCGGGCGGCGCGTCGGGACCGATTTCTTCGGGCGTGAGCATGCGACCGATGATCGGCTCGACTGCGAAGACACGAAAGAAGTGACCATCCACACTGGCGATGCGCCCATACTCCGCGGTGTCGCCCGTCGTCACCGAGTTTTCCCCTGGACGGTAACTGGACATCGCCTCGAAGGAGGAGCTCTGATCGCGCCAGTCCCGAAAGTTCGCGATCGAAACGAGAGTCTGGCTCTCGCCTCGCGTGAGGAACGAAGTGCGAAGCGTCACGATTCGATCCGCACCTGAATACGGTAGCGGCTTCAGCAGCACGCCGTTGACGACGCTGAAGACAGCAGTATTCGCACCGATCCCGAGCGCCATGATCCCGATGGTCAGCACCGCGAAGCCCGGGCTTCGGCGGAAGGCTCGCCCCGCGTATCGAAGGTCGGCAACGAATTCGCCGACCAGGTTCGCGCTACGTAGGTCGCGGCACTCCTCCTTGCTCTTCTCAATCGCCCCCATCGTGCGCAGCGCGGCATAGCGCGCCTCGTCGGGTTCAAGACCGGCCTTCAGTCGTGCGTCGATTTGGCGTTCGAAGTGGTACTGGATCTCTTCGTTCAGTTCCTGCTCTACGCGTTTTCGGCGGAGGATGGAACGAAGAGCGACGTGGAGTCCTGCGAGCCAGCGAGTCACGTCGTACCTCCTGCTCTAAACGGCCCGCACAATCCGGGAAATTGCGGCCGACAGCCGCTGCCAGTTCGCGGCTTCCTCGGCCACGGCCTTGCGTCCAGCGCGCGTAAGCGCGTAATACCTGGCGCGGCGGTTGGTTTCCGACGTCCTCCACTCCGACTTGATCCAGCCCTGACGCTCCAGCTTGTGCAACGCGGGATACAGGGCGCTCTGACCCACCTGCAGGACGTCGCTGGACATCTGCCGGATTCGTTGCGCGATCGCCCATCCGTGCATGGGCTCCAAGACGACGACTTTCAGGATGAGCAGGTCCAACGTGCCTTGCACGAGATCGGTCGGTTTACTCATCGCGTCCCTCACCGCCTTGATACATCAGTTACTGACATATCATTTACTGACACATTATGTCCAGCAATGCAGGTGGCGATTCAATAAGGAGACTCGACGGCGCCGGCTTGCGAGTGCTTACCTGACCCAGCGAATGACTGACAGCGAGGCCAGGCCGGCCCGATCGCGTGGGTCCACTCGCACCCGTGCGCCGGGCCCATCGAAACGATAGATGCGGCCGCTGACAGGTCCTTGGATTCGGCCGACTCCGGTGCCGGTGTACTCGAACACGACCGACGAAGAGAGATTCCGCGGCTCAGCGGCCGGCGCCGTTGACGCGCGTGCGCTCGATGCCGCCATCGCGGCAGCTTGGGTGGCGGCTCTCTTACTTCCGCAACACATGGATGCAGCCTTTCCTCCGCTAGACGTTTCAACCCACCAGCCGCCTTGGCATTGGTCGCCTGTCTCACACCCGCGCGCGCTTCGGCAACGTGTCAGCGGCCGGCGTCGTTGCGCGGCGGGACAGCGCGTTCGAGCAGCGCGGCCCCGCCGGACAGCGCCAGCCAGATCACCACGCGGGCTGCTCCATCATCGCCGATCCACAGAGCGATCGGGATCGCGACCCACAGGCTCGCGCAATAGAAACAATCCATCAGCTGGCCTAGGACACCGGCGCCAGCAAGCCGACGGAGGCGGGCCACGATATCCCATGGCCCATCCTCCGCCACAATCAAGTGCGTCACGCGCCAGGTCGCGAGGATCCCGGCGGCCAGCCACACACCAATCACGCGTTAGATCGTCACCTGGAAACTGCGCTCGCTCAAGTTCCGGTGAGCGTTGTTCGCATGGCAGTTGACGATGGTCCGCTTGTAGGCGCGAAGCTCGAGCTGGTAGCAGCAGCTCAAGGGGAACGCCACCGCGGCGCTGATGGACAGCCGAATCGCCCCGCCCGTCCACGTCGGCGCAGCGGCCGTCTGCGGGAGCGTTCGAGCGGCGGCGTAGTCGGGTCCGACTTGCGACGCGGCCGGCACTGGCGGCGCGCCGCCAGGCAGAGGCGCAAGCGAGCCGCCCAAGCCGATGAGATCGCTCGCCTCGTTCTCGCCGTAGGTGGCCAGTAGGCTGTACGACGCCAGATGGCCCTGGGCGTCGTAGGCGACGAAGTCCACCTCGAGGATGTCACCGGCCTTGAGATTGACGTTGCCGCACGGACCCACGGTTGTGGGCGGACCAACCAGATGAACGATGCGCGCGTCGATGATGTCGGTCATCGGCTCGTCGGTGCAGGTGTGCGTCGTGCCAGGGCCGCACGGATTCCCCGGCGGCCCCGGAGCGGCATACGTAGACTGGTTGTCGACCATCACGACGATCTCGGCTGTTGTCGACGAGTCGCACACCGGCAGCTCACGACGATTCGAGAGCACGCCGCCGGCTTCGTCGTAGCCGATCACGCGCAAGCCGTACACCCCGTCCGCAAAAGTGGGGCTGGTCACCCACGGGAACACCATGTCGAAGTTGGTGGCGAGCCAGACTTTCGTGGCGCCCCAGTCGGCGGGTGTGTGCGTCGCCTCGTAATGTTCGAGGGTTTCGTACACGTGATGGCCGTCGATTGGAATCGTGGCGTTGAACCACACGTCCACATCCGTCCCGAGGACAAAGTCCCAGTACTCGCGCTTGAACGTGCCCAGCCCCGCCGGCGGCACGACGCTCCAGGTCACCCCTGAATCGGCGGTGAACTCGATCTCGTAGTAGTCCACGTTGGTCAGGCACTGTGCGGTGCCGCGGATGTCGACGACCTCGGCAAACGGCGCATCGCCGCCGTGGGCGACGACATTGGGGAACGCGTACCCAACCGGGGCCGGATCGGCGCCTGGGTTGCCGCCGACTTCGTCAGCATCGACGCTGCACACCTTCGCCAGCGCGAGGCACTCGCCTTCGAGACAGCCTTCTCTCCCAACGCAGCACGCATCGTCGGTCGCGGTGAGCGTGACCTCGTAAGCCTGCGGGATGTTCCAATGGGCCTGCAGCCAGCCTTCGTTGACGATCACATGCTCAACGCCGCCGCAGAACTGCGTGGCTCGAAACACGATGTCCGGGTTGCAGTCCCACCAGGGGTGCCATGGCCACCACGGCCAGAGGCGAACCAGCTGGAGCGCCGGGATCGTCGGCAGAATGCCGACAAGGCGTTCGCGCAAGGCGTCGAGCCGTGAAGGGTCGACGGCGGCAGCCGCGACTCGCCTGCCGACCGCCGCGCGTCCCGCCGGGGCCGACGCGGTCGCCGCGCGCAAGACCGATGGCTCGTTGATGAGCGCTTCGAAGAAGGACAGATCGGGCGGCGGATCGGGGAGCGGGATGCGAGGAAAGCGGGGCTCTCGCTGCAACGCGCCGAGGATGTGTTTGGCGAGCGTCGGTTCCACGTACCACCGACGGAGTCGCCACCACCACCACGGCCACCATCCACAGCACCAGCGGAACGTCATACTGAACGCACCCGCAACATCGGTCGTCGCGCAGCCGACCAGCTGCTTGCTCCACCACCACCACCACGCATCCACGTCGTAGGCGCAGACGACGGCGCCCGGCACAGGGCTCCCGTCCGGACAGAGCACGCGCCCGCGGATCGTAAAGGTCCGGCACCAGCGCAACCACCAGAACCAGTAGTACGGCGTAATGCGAATCGGGGTGACGATCTCGTCTTTGCCGCGAAACCGGCGCAGCGGTATGTCGACGGCGAGCGTCTGCAGTCCGAGAATCTCGTCGTCGGTGGCGTCGGCGGGGCCGACCGCGACGGACAAGCCGCGCGCGTCACCGTCAACGTTGACTGAAGCCTTGCCCTGTCCTTTCTTGTCGAGCGAGACCGTTTCGGAAGCGACCGGCTTGCCACCGGCAGCCACGACTACCTTTACGGGATATTTGGGATCGAATTCGGCGATGCCGGAGGCATCCAAGGGAACAGTGACACGAGGCATGTGACCTCCAGATGAGGTCAGTACCAGCGGGGCACGATCGCGATCAAGGTATGTGGTACCACACTGGTACCACAAAAAATCGCCGTGGCGTCCATCGCGCGCCGATCGAACGCGCCGTGGACAACGAGGGGCGAGCGCGGTGACGAGTCGGTGCCGGTGATGTATCTCCAGCGTTCTCGATGCAGTCGCATTGATGGCGCAGAGCATGTTCGGCGCTGAGAAATGGATCGCGCCTGCCTCGCCGAGGCCGGCACGCAGGTGTCGTGAGCGAAGGCGGGTCTAGAAAACTTGACTCCAAAGAATCCATGCATTTGAGTCAAGTTTTCTCGCCCCGCCGGAGGCGGGGCAAAACAACACTGCCCTAGCGAGGCGGAGCCGCTGCATCCAGTTGTCTCTCGGCGGTCTGAGGCGGAGCCTCGCTAGTTTTGATCGGCGCGATATGGTCTGCCGACGCGCGGACTGGACGACGTCGTGGAGGATGCGGAGGCGATCGGGCTGGTCCGCGCCACGACTGGCTCCGAAGCGATCCCTTCACTCGTTGCCAGTCGGTCACGTCGGTTTCGAATCAAGGATCGCAATTGCCGGCGAACGAGCCGTCCGAGGCTTTCGTCATCATCCGCGGCTAATTGCTTCAGTGCGCGATAGTCCTCTTCGGGAAGCCAAACATGCAGTTGGGACGGCCGGCGATGCACCGCGATCTCACTTTCTGGAACTCTCGGGGCAGGAAGGCCATCCTGTCACACGGGACCAGTGGCGTCAACGCTCTTGATGGGCCCGCTTTCGCTCCGTTACATCGTGTCTACTTCGTCAGCGATTGTTCAGCCGGCGTTACGCAAGAAGCGCACGACGATGCCAAGGTCCGGATGACCGCTGCCCACAGCCACCCCGAGTCTAGAAGCTCACCTTGACGCCGAACTGCATCTCGCGAGGACCCTTGGCGCTGAAGATTCGACCGAAGTTCGGTGTGCCGAAGATCCGATTCGGTAGATCGAAGTTCGCCTTGTTCAACACGTTGAAGACTTCCCAGCGCAACTCTAGCTGTCGCGCCCTGGCGAAGGTCCAGGTTTTGGCGAGCACCAGGTCCAGGTTGGTGAATCCAGGACCAATCACGGCGCGGCGCGTTGCCGAACGTGAACGGCGCTTGCAGCACGAATGCGGCCGTGTCGAACCAGCGCTCTGCCCTCCGCTGATCGGCTGGCAAATTGGGATCGCGGAGTTGATCGGGGCGCTGGGCAGGCCCGGCGCCGATGTTGGCCTGATCCACACCGAGATTCACCGTAAATGGCGCACCAGACTGCGCAAAGAACACACCGTTCAGTCGCCATCCGCCGAGGAGCGCTTCGGCCATGCCGCCGCGACCTCTAAAGAACGGAAGCTGATACATGCCGCTGGCGACGAACAGATGGCGATGGTCGAAGCTCGAATGCGCCCATTCGCCCGTTTGGTCGAAGACATTGCGGACATTCTGCGGGAGGTTCGCTTCGGCCTCGGTCGGTCCAGGACTCGACGCGTCATCCTTCGACGTGGACAGCGTGTAGCTCAGGTTGTACGAGTGGTCGTTCCGCAGCCGCCGTTCCGCATTCACCGTGAGTCCGTGATAGATAGATTTGCCATCGAAGCGGATCGATCGAATGGCGCCAAGCTGTGGAATCGGCCGGCGCGCCTGGATGGATCCGGGTCCCGGCTCCGGCACGTTGTGGACGGTCGCATTGTCTGCGCCGCGCGTCCACGAGCCCATGTAATTCACGGCCACCATCGTGGCGGGAACGATCTCGTGTTGCAGACCGCCGCTCCATGTTTGTG
>JBOGIV010000090.1:0-15342 GCA_050747925.1 Vicinamibacterales bacterium | reverse complement strand
CTGCGGGAGGTTCGCTTCGGCCTCGGTCGGTCCAGGACTCGACGCGTCATCCTTCGACGTGGACAGCGTGTAGCTCACGTTGTACGAGTAGTTGTTGCGCAGCCTCCGTTCCGCATTCACGGTGAGTCCGTGATAGATCGATTTGCCATCGAACCGGATCGAGCGAATGGCGCCAAGCTGTGGAATCGGCCGTCGTGCCTGGATGGATCCGGATCCGGGTTCAGGCACGTTGTGGACAGTCGCATTGTCCGCACCGCGCGTCCACGAGCCCATGTAATTCACGGCCACCATCGTGGCGGGAACGATCTCGTGTTGCAGACCACCGCTCCAGGTTTGTGTGTACTCGACCGCGTAGGCGTGATCCATGATCGTCGGCGACACGACGCCAGTTGGATCCGCCGTGAGCATGTTGCTCGTGTGGAAGGCCGGCCGGCGCTCGGTCGAAGGCACATCGACCTGCTTGGTAAAGAAGAATGGCAGGTTGCGCGAGAACGCCGTCTGCACGCTGTACGCCCACTGGTTCAGGAAGACGCCGTAACCACCCCGGACAACAGTTCGGTCCTCGTTGAGCGAGAGCGCGAACCCGGTTCGCGGCGCGAGCCGCAGCCGGCTCGGGTTCAGAAGGCCACGGTCCCATCCCGCTTCGGCCGATGTGACATATGACAGCGGCATCAACGAGAGCATCGGCTGCGCATCCGAATGAATGTGGCCGTTGTCGTTACTGGCTACGACAAATCGCCCGCCAGGTGTCACATAGTCCACTGACGACAATCGATTCTGCTCATCGCGCATGTGCTGGTTGTACTCATAGCGGAGACCCACGCTGACGGTCAGGTTCCTGCGGATGCGCCAGTCGTCCTGAGCGTACAGATGCAGCCAGTTGGTGCGCCCGTCCTCGTCGCCGCGCCCGATACCCGAGACCGCGTTCGTTGGATAGCCGAGGAGAAAGTCGGCAAAGGCATCGCCCGTGAACTGTCCGGTATAAGTGAACGCCCCACGCGCGTTGTCGGGTTGCTCGGGCCTAAACTGCAGATGGAAGTAGTAGGCGCCGAACTTGAGACGGTGGGTTCCTCGATCGAAGAGGACGTTCTCATAGAGCTCCACGTGCTGGTTCTCGCGGTAGACGAACGACGTGGGATCGCCCATGGTGCTATAGAGTCCACGGGTCGACACCTGTGGGAACCCGACATCCCGCGGATCGTGCGTCACGCCTTGAAGCGCAACCCGGGCGGCGAAGTCGACGCCACGATTGAGGCCGATCTGTCCTCCCTTCACGCTCATCCAGCCGACACGAAGCTCGTTCATCACTCGCGAGCCGAACACATGCGTGTGACTGACACCGAGGTTTCGCGTCGTCGTAGTCACGTCCCGTCCGAAGCCAGGGATAATCGTCTCTTGAAGACTGCTCGTGCCAAACGGCTGGCGCTCGTCGGCATCGAACGTGCTGAAGCGCGCGAAGATCTGATCGGCCGATCCCAGCCGGTGGTCGGCTCTGACGCTGATCTGATGAACATCTCTAAGGTGTTGCTCGACGGAGGTCAGATTCTGAACGGAGGCGCCGGACGTCGGTAGTGGAACGTGCTGCAAGAATGCCGTCGCAAGGGGATCGATCCGATCCGCCGGGATCCGGTTCTCGGGGAACGGGGTGCAGGCGCTCGGCACGGGAGCGATCGTGACCGGGTCACAGATTGGTCCGAACGACGAGAAATCGCCGCTTCGCACATCCGCCGCCGGCACGGAGAAGGTGCGCGTCAGCGACCGCCGCATGCGCTGACCCTCGTAGCTGACGAAAAAGAATGTTCGATCACGATGGATCGGACCGCCTGACGCGCCGCCGAACTGATGCTGTCGAAGCGGCGGAACCGGCCGGTCGGGCGGGTCGAAGTAGTTGCGGGCATCGAATCGATCGTGACGCGCAAACTCGAAGAGACTGCCGCGCCAGGTGTTGGTTCCAGCCCGCGTCGCCACGTTGATGAGCGCCGACGCCTTGCCACCAAACTCGGCTGCGTACTGTGACTTCTGGATCTTGAATTCCTGGATCGAGTCGATGGACGGGTTGATCACGAGGTTGTTGAACAACTCGTCGGTCACTTTGAAGCCATCGAGTAGATAAATGTTGTGGCCCGAGCGTTGGCCACCGACGTTGGGCAACGGACCGGCCTGCTGGAGGGCCTCGCCCCGCGTGCCGCCCGGCGGAATCACGACGGCGTCGCTCAATTGGGCGAGCGCGAGGAAGTTGCGCCCGTTGAGGGGCAATTGCAGAACTTCGCGGTTTTCGATGACATCGCTGATCTCGGCATTGGTGGTCTGAAGCAATGGGACATCCGCGCGAACCGAGATGGCTTCGTTCACACCTCCAAGCTCGAGCGCGAGATCAGCGTCAGCGCCTGGCCGAGTTGAACGATGACCCCGGATCGCACGGTCCGCTTGAATCCGGCGAGCGCCGCGCTGATCGTGTACGGACCAACACGAAGCGAAGGAAGGAAGAAACGGCCCTCGCTGTCGGTCAGCCGCTCAATGCGGACGCCGCTTTCGGCATGCTCGGCGACAACGGTCACTCCTGCCAGCAAGCCACCTTGGATATCGCGGACAACGCCAGAGAGCTCTCCGGTGTTGGTCTGCGCGATTCCTGGGAGGACAGACCCCAACAAAAGAATGAGGGTAATGGCGACTCGCACGGTTGATGCGATTCTACAAGGCGGCTCGTTCCATTGAACTCGGTCGAACTTCGGCGCGCTCGGATGGCTCAGCGGTCTCGCGCCTACTTATTCCGCTCTCAGGGTCTCGACCGGATCGACGGCCACGGCGCGGCGCGCCGGCAGATAGCTGGCCAGCACGGCAGCCGCCGCGAGCACGACGGGCATCGCGGTGAACGTGAGCGGATCGAGCGGGCTGATGCCGAACAGCAGGGATTGCATGAACCGGGTGAAGCCTGCTGCCCCGCCCAGGCCTATCGCCACGCCGACGCCCACCAGGACCAGGCCTCTCTGCATGAACAGCCCCTGGATCTCGCGCGCCTGCGCGCCGAGCGCCAGCCGGATGCCGATCTCGCGCCGTCGCTGCGACACCGCGTACGCGATCACACCGTAAAGTCCCGATACTCCGAGCAGCAACGCCATCGCGCCGGCGATCGCGAGCAGCACCAACGTGAAGGACGTTCGAGCCATCGACTGGTCGTACACCGCGTCCAGCGTGCGCACCTGCGCCAGCGGCAGATTAGAGTTGACCGACCACACCGCTTCGCGCACCTGATTGACCAGACTCTCCGTGCCGGCGCCTCCGGCTTGCCCGCCGTAGCCCTGGCGAAGGTGGGTGCGGATGGCGACGCTGACCCGGCGTGACTGATATCCCGACATGCTCAAGAGCTCGTCGAGCGGTTGCGCCGGCCAGTAGATCGTCGCAGGCGGGGGGTGATCGGCGCCGTCGTCATAGACGTCGCCTGCCACCCCCACAATCTCCCGCCAAGGTGATCGTGCGGCGTAGTATTCACGAATTCGCTTGCCCAGCGCCGCCGCCGGAGACTCCCACAGCTCGCGCGCCAGGTTCTCCGAAATAATGGCGACGTCGCGCATGTCATAGAGATCGGTCCAGGTGAAGTCGCGTCCCGCGATCAGTGGGGTTGCCAACGTCTGAAACACGCCGGGCGAGACGACCTTGACCTGCCGGGTTGGGCGGCGTCCGGCCATCGTCCACGTTGCCCTCAACCGCCAGGGCCGCGCTGCTTCGATCGCTGCCCATCGGCAACCGCGTCGTGAACGCCGCCGATGCGACACCGGGAATGGCGGCGATCTTGTCCAGAACTTCGCGCTGCATGCGTGTGACGCGCTCGGGATCGGCGACCATGGTCGCCGAAATCGAGAGGCCGAACGTCTGCACGCGCCGGGGATCTGTGAAACCGGGATCGACGCGACGAAGAGCCTGGAAACTGCGGATCATCAGACCCGCACTCACCAGCAGCACCAGCGCCACCGCCACCTGCGCCGCCACGAGAGCCTGTTGAGACCGCTGGCGCTCGCGCGTCAGGTTGGCGCCACGGCCGCCGCCGACCGCGTCGGCGAGCCGCGGTCGCGCGTACTTGAGGATCGGGAAGAGTGCGAACAGCAGCCCTGACATCAGAGAAATCGTCAGCGCGAAACCGAGGGCCACAGGGTCGAGCGAGATTTCGGCCAGCCTGGGCAGGTTCGACGGCGCGATCGCCACCAGCACGCGCAGGCCACCATAGGCGAGGCCCACTCCCAGTGCGCCGCCCAAGACGGCGAGCGTCAAGCTCTCGACCAGAAGCTGGCGCGCGACTCGCGTCCAGCGCGCGCCCAAAGCCGCGCGAATCGCAAGCTCGTGCTGACGTGCCGCCGCCCGTACCAGCAGCAAGTTGGCCACGTTCGCGCAGGCCATGAGCAGGACGATAGCGATGGTTCCCATCAGAACCCAGAGCGTCCTTCCGACATCGCCGACGACGTCCTGCTTAAGGGCCCGAAGAGACGGGGCCCACCGCGCTCGGACCGCTGGGTTCGCTCCGGAGTTCGCAAACCAGATATGCAGTACGCGAGCGACATCGACGTTGGCCTGCGCCAGCGTGACCTCTGGCTTCAGCCTGGCCACGCCGAGCAGCCGGAATGAAGGTATTGGCGCCCCGCGGTCGATTCGCAGCGGTAGAACGATCTCGAGTTCACCGTCGAAGCGGAAGTGGGCTGGCATCACGCCGATGATCTGGTGAGGACCGGCCGTTGATTGTGAGCGCTCGCTCGAGAACGGCGCGGTCTCTGCCGAACCTCCGTTGCCAGTAGCCGTTGCCGAGCATCACCGTGTCCGGCGCCCCGGGCGTATCGTCGGTCGTCGAGAACCAGCGCCCGATTTCTGGCCGCACGCCGAGCGTCGTCAGGACTCCCCGGCTCGCCGTCAACGTGCGCACCTCCTCGGGATCGCCGTGGCCGGTGACGGTCGCCGTTTCTCCGGGGCTCCAGACGCCTAAGTCTTCAAAGGCCTGAGTGTTCTCCTTATATGTCGCGTAGATCGCGTCGTTGAAGTAAGGCTGATCGATGCCGCCGATCGAGTGGACGATCCGGACAAGGGCGTCGGGATCGGGATAGGACAGCGGGCTGATGAGCACACTGTTCACGACGCTGAAAATTGCCGTGGTGGCGCCGATGCCGAGCGCGAGCGTGAGGACTGCCGCGGCGGTGAATCCCGGCGTTCGGCCAAGCACCCGCGCTGCGTACCGGATGTCGTGCTGAATGGATTCCAGCATTCGCCACCTTCTGGCCCGTCGATCAAATGACGAACTCGTCGCGTTTACGTACGCGATTCAGTTCACGCTGACGATTTCCGGTGGCAGCCTTGTAAAATCGAATCGCGCAATACAGCGGCGACAGAAGAGACCGGACCACTTCACCTGGATTGGCGTCCGCCAAAAAGGGAATTGGGGTTCGACGACGGTCTAGTGGGGGTAGCCTTTCAGCCTTGGCGTCCTGGGCTTCCATTCAGGCAGGCGAGCGTAATTATCACCGATTGGCATCTTCACCTTCGGCAGACTCTTGGCGTCGAGAACCGCGTCCTCCGGGATGACATCATTTACGTAGAGCAAGAACGCCGTCAGCGAGTAGACCTCATCGGCGGTTAACGTTCCCTCTCTGTTGAGAGGCATGGCGCGATTGATGTAATCCCATACCGTCGTCGCGAACGGCGAGCGAAGCGGCAGTATTCGTCCTCGTGCCCAGAGCTCAACCTCCGAGCCGGCTTTGCTTTTCAGAATAGGAGCCCTGCCCTCGATGCCTGTCGCCCCGTGGCAACCCGCGCATCCCTTCGCGCGATAAACCTGCGCGCCCTCCTTGGCGGTTCCTCGCCCGGGCGGCAGTTCCTCTCCGGTCGGACCGATGGAGATATCCCACGCGCGGATTTCCTCTGCGGTCGGCGTGCGTCCCACACCATACGTCGGCGACTGCGCCAGCACGGGGACGCCCATGAGCAACGTGAACGGGAAAACTCTAAGCATTCCCATTGGTCACGCTCCCATCGCCGGCGATCCTCCACGGCTGAATGGTGTTGTCCAGACCCGGCACGCTGAATGTGGCATCCAGGGGCTTGTTCCAGTACTTGGCGACCTGTGCTCGCGACGGTTGAACCTGACCCAGTTCGTCCGTGCAGCGCGACTGGAGCTCGGTCTCTTGTCCGTCCCAATTCCACATGTAGCTGAACCGAGTATGCGCCATGCGATACCCAGTCCCCTTGATCTCGGCGTTGTGCCAGCGCTTGCCGCCGTCGGTGGACACCTCCACCTTCTTAATAGCGCCGCCACCGGACCAGGCCAGGCCGCTGATCTCGTAGAAGCCGCGGCCGGGCAGCTGTTGTCCGCCGGAGGGGAACGTGATGACGGACTTGGACCCGATCTGGTAGTCCAAGGCAGCGACCTTCGGATCACGATCGAGATGCCCGTAGTCGTTGTAGTTCATGTAGTAGCGGTCCACCACCTTGATTCGCCGCAGCCACTTGGTGTGAAAAATTCCTTCGAAGCCGGGAACCATGAGCCGCAGCGGAAACCCTTGCTGCGGCCGCACGGCCTCGCCGTTCATGCCGTAGGCCACGAGGCAGTCGTCCATCGCTTTGGCAATCGGCATGCTCGACGCGCCCTTCACTTCCTCCGCGCCTTCCGCGACGAACCAGGATGCCCCGCCTTTCAGGCCGCACTCCTTGAGCAGCGTAGAAAGGAGCACGCCGGTCCATTCGGCGCAACTCGTCATGCCATGCGTTTCTTGAACGGTCTTGTGCCTGCGCGACGATCGGTTCCCCGCGCACTCGATGAAATGAAGGCGCGTCACGGAAGGGAGGCGCTGCAAGTCCTCCATGGTGAACGTCAGCGGACGGTCGACCATGCCGTGAATCATGAGACGGTGCTCCCGGGGATCGATGTCCGGGAGGAATGAGCCACGGGTCGTCCCCACGTAGTGGAGCGAGGATGGCGTGATCACGCCTACCGAATCCTGAAGCGGGGTCGCGACATGAAACACGAGTCCCCAGTTATCGGGCGATGGCCTGCCGCCGTGGGGTATGCGTACCGAGGTGACGTAACGCGAGCGGTCGCCATAGGCGATCTGATCCTTGTCGCCCTTGATCATTGGCGGCGATGCTGGTGTTTGGCCGATCGCGGGCGCTGCTGCTCCCACGGTGAAGCCACCGGCGAACGCGGCGCCGCTTTTCAGGAATTCCCTTCGAGCAGGTCGTTTCGGACCCATGGGTGTCTCCTTCGCAGATGAGCCTACGAGCAATCGCTGACGCCGCAGCGGAAAGTATACGCTCGTATCGGGTCCAATCGAGCACAGTCCGGAGCAGAGTACTGCTAGTTTCCGGCGTCTGTTCATGAAGTGGGCGCCACCCGCCGTGCGCTCTCACCCGCGTACTGGAGCACCTTCAGCCGCCACGTCACTAACCGTGTTTGCGCTGCTTTCGTCATCGCGTCTCCACTCTAGAAAACTTGACTCCCAGAAATTCATTCAGTTGAGTCAAGTTTTCTCGCCCGGCCGGAGGCCGGGCAAAACCAACACTGCCCCTAGCGAGGCGGAGCCATACCGCACATGCTTGGAGGTCTGAGGCGGAGCCTCGCTAGCTCTTGGCCCTCACCTTGCGCTCGTCGTTCTTGCGCTGCTGCATCGCCAACGCATCCTGCGCCGCGCGGGAGCCGAGGATCCAGCCGATGACGATGCCGATGATCAGCACGGCTGGAATGAAAATAAAGTGCGAGGCCGTGGGGACGCCAATCTCCATTCACTTACTCCGGCGCTGGAGCTGATCCAGCTCGACCTCCACGGTTCGTAAGCGCTTCCCCACTGTCCACACGTAGCCAAGCAGCACAACCCAGATGAACCCGTAGGCTGTCGCAACCAGCCTGATGGCGGGAATCTGCTCACTCTCGGGGACGTCGGTGACCGCCACGAATTCGTCGGGCGACGGTTTGGGTTGCGCCATAAGCGGGACGCCCGCGACCAGGAGCAACACGCATAGACTTGCACGCAGCAGTCGCATCAATCCAGATCCTCGGCGAGGTAAAGGGCTTCGAGCCGCTCCCGTTGATGTTCGAGATCAGCTCGCATCGACAGGAGCGAGATGAACAGCAGCAGAAACGCGGTCACGCAAAACCACAAGGGCACGCCCATTTCGATTGGGAGCGTCGGAACCACCGTGGTCTTGGGATGGAGCGTACGCCAGACGTTCACCGACACATAGATGAACGGCACGTTCGCCATCCCGAAGAGCGCCATTCCGGCGCCGAGTTTGTCCGAGCCCGGTCCGCCATACCGTCGCAGCAAGAGATAGGCGACGAAGATCATGAACAGCATCAAGCTCGACGTGAGCCGCGCGTCCCACACCCACCACACCCCCCAGGCTTTGCGCGCCCAGAGTGGGCCGGTCACCAGCGTAAAGAGGCCAAAGAGGACCGCCAGCTCGCCGGCGGCTAACGCCCAGCCATCGGCCGACACCTTCTTCAGGAAGAGAAACCTCGCGCTCGCCACACCCGACACAATCGCCGCGAGCAGGAACATCCACGCCGCCGGCATGTGAAAGAAGTAGATCTTGTAGACGAGCCCCATCGTGCTCTCGTAGGGCGCGGCATCGATGACCCAGGGCGCTGCGGCAAACATCGCCGCCGCAATCGCCAGTAGCGCAGTGGACGCTTTGCTCATCGTTGCGGTCGCGAAAGCACGTAACGAGCGAAGGCGGGCCTTCTGCCTTCAGTCGGTCATCACCGGCTCAAAGGTCCACAACGCGAGCGTGACGAACACGGCGTCGAAAAACCCCAGAAGCGCCAGCCAGAACTGCGCGAGGGCCAGGTCCGGCTCCGCTTGAAAGAGCGCGGCGGTGCCTCTGACTCCCGCAATCATGACCGGAACGGTCATCGGATACAACAACACGGGGAGCAGCACATCGCGGCTCCGCGCGCGCACGAGCATCGCCGCAAACAGGGTCCCGATCGACGCGAAGCCAATGGTGCCGGCCGCCAGCAGCGCCGCGAGCATCCAGGCATGGGCGAGAATCGGCGCCCCGAAGAGGAGCCCGATTAGCGGAACGAGGAGGACTTCGACCAGGGCCAGGAGCAGCAGCAAGCCAAGAATCTTCCCGGCGTACAGCGCCGGCCGATCGGCCGGCGCCAGCAGAAGGGCTCGCAGCGTATCGTTCTGACGCTCGCGCTCGAAAATGCGCCCCAGGGCAAGCGTCCCCGAAAACGCGATGGCGATCCACAGAATCGCCGCGGCCACGTCCTCGAGGGGCCGCCCCTCGACGACCAGGCCGAACGAGAACATGAACACAACCGTCAGGGCAAAAAAAATCGTCGTGGAGAGCACCTCGAAACTGCGCACCTCGACCGTAAGGTCCTTCTTGACGACCAGCCACGCGACGCGGACAAAGGCTCCCATTTAGTGAACCGCGCGACGATACTGCTCTCTGAGATCGAGTTTCTCGTCGAGACCGCTCACCTGTCGTCCGTTGTGCAGGAACACAGCGCGCGAGAGGATGGCCTCGACGATGTCGAGATCGTGCGTGGCGACGATCAAGAGACAGCCGGCCTGCTGCCGCTCTCGGAGTCGATCAACCAGTCGCTCAATAGACGCTTGATCCAGGCCCGTAAATGGCTCGTCGAGCAGGATGAGGCGGGGGTCGTGCAGGAGCGCGCGCTCGAGCGCCACGCGCTGCCGCATGCCGCGGGAAAAACTCAACACCTGATCGTCTGCGCGAGCGATCAGGCCGGCGCGATCGAGAGCTCGCTCCACGCGCCCCGGAACGGCATCGAGCCCATAGAGCTCGCCGAAAAACATCAGGTTCTCTCGGGCCGTCAGCTCCGGATAGAGAAACAGATCGTGAGCCAGCAGGCCGATTCGGGCGCGCACGTCGGCGCCGGCTTCCGCTGAAGTCCGATCGCCGTATTCGACCTTGCCGGTCGAGGGCGCAAGCAGCGTGGCGAGGATCGACAACAGCGTCGACTTTCCTGCACCGTTCGGCCCGAGCAGGCCCACGATCTCGCCTGCGTCGCACGCGAACGACACTTGGGACAACGCCTTCCGCCGGCCGAAGTGTCGCGACACACTCTCGACGGCGACTCGGCGGAAGTCGAATACGGGAGGGCGTGAGTGCGGCGGTGTGGACGTACGGGCCTGCGAAGGTGTGGAGGTGCGAGTCACGCAGCGCGGCCCTCGCCTCCGGGACCGGGAACCTGGTCGAGTGCAGCCCACGCGCGTTCGAGGTCGGTCAGCACCTTCTGTCGTCGCGCGTCGTCTGGGCCAGAAAGCCCCTTCGCCCGTCGTTTCCGCTCCAACGAAACGAGCTCGCCCATCAGCCGATCGCGCTTCGCGGTGAGCTTGGCATCTTCTGCTGTCTGCGGCTCGGGCGTGGTGATTCCAATGCCGATTCCAATCACCAGAATCGCGACGGCGAGTCCGAAGACGGCGTATGACGCCAGCAGGCTTTTAGCCGGCAAACCCGACAACTGCAGCACCAGCGTGTCGCCCGCATTCACGCGATCGCCAGTGCCCATCAGAAAGACTTGCCCTTGCGACGTGATCTCGCGCGTCTCTCGAAGCTGAGGAGAGGACAACTCCATTGGCCCGATCTTTTCAGCGGCGACAAACACCTGGTTGAGCGCGGCTGGGAGCATCTGTCGAATCGTCAACGACGCTCCGGCATTCGGCAGCGAGAACCCTAGCTGCACCGGCGTCTTCCCAGGTGCGAATGGCCCCGTGATGGTCACGTGCTCGCCGCGCACACTCACCTGCTGCGACGAGCCTTCCAGGGTCGAAGCCCCTGCGGCGCCGCGTGGCAGCTCGAGCAGGAGCGGACCACCGGTCTCGATCGGCGTTCGCGCGTTGTTCACGACCTCGAGCAAATAGAACCCGTTCAGGACGTCGTTTTGATACTCGAAGATGATTCGCGACTCGCCTCCGAACTCGACCACGCCGCGCCGCGGAGGCTCCTTGGCTGCCGCCTCCGCCGCGGCCCTCTCTGCGGCTGCGGCGCCCGCCAGCCCTGCCACCAGCGCGATCCTGACGCCGCCACGCGCCGGGACTGGGAACGCCTGCGACGTGAGCACTTCGCCCTGAACGGTGGCCTCGGCGGTGACCGACGCGCCTGGGGGCAATCCGTCGAATTGTGCGCGACCCTGAGCATCGGTGATCGCCGTTTTCGAGATGCCGCCGCCCCTGAGCGTGACCGTTTGACCGCTGAGGTTGTTGCCCATTCGCTCCCTAACCACGCGCACCGTGACTGTGCTGTCGGGGAGCTCGGGCGCCGGCAAAGGCACACCAGACATCTGGGTCGGATCCGGCATTGCTACCTGCGCCGAACCCGACGCTATCGTTGAAACGACGGCCAGGGTCAGAAGGAGCGCAACGCGAGACACCATAGATCCTGAGTAGCTTAGCGTGTGGCTTGGCATCACGTCACTTCGCGAGTTCTCGCCAGACCAGACGTTCGCTTGCCGTCCCAAAACATTCCTGTCAGCATTGCCGGCGGTGTCGGCACGTCCCAGAGTTTCAGTCGTGATGCCGTCGTTCAACTCTTGCCGATTTCTCACGGCCGCGGTGGAAAGCGTTTTGAATCAGGACTATGAGAATTGGGAACTGCGCATCGTTGACGACGGCTCTACCGATGGCAGCGACATCGTGGCCAGGGAGTTTGCCGAACGCTTTCGCAGTCAAATCACCGTACATCACCATCCGCACCATCAAAATCGTGGCGCGGCCGCTTCGCGAAACGTCGGTCTCCAAGCGAGTCGAACCGAGCTCGTGACGTTTCTCGATGCCGATGACGTCTGGCTGCCCGACGCTCTTCGACGTCAAGTCCTCCTGCTCGATAAGTTCCCTGATGCCCAGATCGGCCTTGGCGCCACGCAGTATTGGTACAGCTGGAAGCCCGCCGCCGGTGGCGACGCCCGTGACGTTGTTCCCGCGTTGGGATTCGAACCTGAAACGGTAGTTCCTCCACCGACCCTCGCGACGATCAACTACCCGCTCGGCACCGCGCCGGCGCCGTCGATGAACGCCCTCATCGCCCGTCGAGAGGCGCTCGAAGCAATCGGCGGATTCGAGAGCTCGTTCTCGGGAATCTCTGGGATGTATGAGGATCAAGCGCTGCTCATCAAGATCTATCTGCACTGTGCGGTCGTCGCCGGCCGGCATGTCTGCGATCGATATCGCCAGCATGATCGCTCAATCTGCGCTCGTGTGACCGAGGCCGGAGGATACGACGCCGTCCGCGCGCACTTCTTGACCTGGTTGGCGGGGTACATCGACGCGTCCCAGACTGGATTCCCAGACGTCCTCGCAGCCCTGGACCGAACGCAGCATGTGCGAACGTAGCGTCGACTTTCCGAACTCCAGCGACCCTCCGATCGACGCGCTCGTGTTCGCCTGATCGATTGCGCGATGCGAATCCTTCACGCCATCCATGACTTTCTGCCTCGCCATCTTGCCGGGTCTGAAATCTACGCCTTTGAGCTCTGCCGGGCGCAGGCGAGCCGGCATCACGTGACGGTCCTGTGCGCTGAATACGACCCGACCCGCCCACACGCACACGTGACGTGGCGAGCGTACGAAGGCCTGCCGGTGGTCGAGCTCGTGAACAATTGGGTGACCCGTTCGTTCGACGACACCTACAGCTCGCCGGTGCTGGGCCGGCAGTTGACCGGCATCTTGCAAACGGTCCGGCCGGACGTCGTGCATGTTCACAACCTGCTCAACCTCTCGTTCGAGTTGCCGAAGGCCGCGCACGCTCTCGGAAGCGCGGTCGCCGCAACCCTCCATGACTACACCTTGGTGTGCCCGTCAGGCGGCCAGCGGATCCATTACGCAGAACAGCACGTGTGCAACGAAATCGACGTTGAGCGGTGCGCGCGCTGCTTCCAGCAATCGCCGTTCTATGCCCAAATGTCATATGGTTCTGTTGCCACGCGCGTGGGCCTGCCGCGTCCGGTGCTACAGGCAGCTCGAACGGTCCTTCGTCGATTCCCCGGTGCTGCAAAGGGCCTTGCGCGGGCCGCCGCATGGGCCCCAGTGACGACTGCCGACATCGAACGGAGGCTCGAAGCGGCCAGAGGCGTATTCAGTGAGATTGATCTGTTCGTCGCACCATCTCAGTTTCTTGTGAACGAATACATTCGGCTTGGAGTGCCGCCAGAGAAGATCCGGTGCTCGCTCAATGGTCTAGTGCCGCTTCCACGGCTAGCGCGGCACGGGCCTGCCGTTCCACTGCGCATCGGCTACGTCGGCACAGTCGTCTGGCACAAGGGCATCCACGTCCTGATCGACGCGGTGACTCTGCTCCCATCTGAGCAGTACGAGTTGAAGATTTTTGGCGATCTCGCGGCCTCTCCACCCTACGCCGCCGAGCTGGCGGCGCTGGCTGCAGGTCTGCCGATTCAGCTGATGGGAGGATTCGATCGCGAAGCCGTGGCTGACGTCTATGCGCAGATCGACGTGCTCGTCGTGCCTTCCATTTGGATGGAGAACTCACCGACGGTGATTCACGAGGCCTACATGGCTGGAGTTCCCGTCGTTGGCGCCCGAATGGGCGGGATTCCAGAACTGATCGCGCACGGCCATTCCGGGCTCTTGTATGATGCCGCTTCATCGTCGGACCTCGCTTCGGCATTGCGTTCGCTCATCGAGCAACCAGAACGACTTTACGAGCTTCGCCGTCATCTGCCATCTGTGAAGCCCATTGACGACGATGCCCGGACTTGGGAGTCCACCTACGCGGACCTCATCCGACGTCGCCGGCTCGAAGCGGCCCCGTGACGCCACTGGTCTCGATCGTCATCCCCACTCGAAACGGTGCCGAGACACTGCCCCGCGTGAAGTCCATCGAGCAAGACGCCGCAGAGTGGCAGGACATCTACGAAGGTGTCGCGCGAAAGGCGTCGGGTCGAGCGACCGCGCATACATGAGACCGGACGCTTCGATCCTGCTCCTCACCTACAACGCCATGGCCACACTGCCCTCGGTGCTGGAGGCGGTATCCAGACAAGTCAGTCCTTTTTCGGTCGAAGTCGTTGTGGTGGACTCAGGCTCGACCGATGGAACCCTGGACCGGCTGAAGGGGCGGGTCGATCGCGTGGTGGAGATTCCACACATGAAGTTCAACCACGGAGGGACCCGGAACCTTGGGCTCAGTGAGTGCCGAGGGGCGTACGTTGCCCTGCTGGTTCAGGATGCCATCCCCAGCTCGCCCGACTGGCTCACCAATCTCGTAACTCCCCTACTGAGCGACGATCGACTCGCGGGCACTTACGCTCGGCAAGTACCTCGGTCGGATGCCTCCGCCGTCACTCGACACTACCTCCTCAAATGGGCCGCCACGAGCCTGGAGCACCGCGTGGCCTACGTCGACAATCCGGCAACCTTTGACGCGCTGCCACCGGCGAATCGCCTGCAGGTCTGCACGTTCGACAACGTCTGCTCCTGCATTCGACGGGCGGTATGGGGGCGCATTCCGTTCAAGGCGACACCGATTGCCGAGGACCTCGAGTGGGCACACGACGTCCTGCTCGCGGGGCACGGGCTGGCCTATGTGCCCGACGCCGTCGTTGTCCACTCACACGAACGGTCGGCGCGGTACGAGCTGAGTCGCACCTACCTCCTGCACCAGCGCCTCCGCAGCCTGTTCGGCTTGGCGACCATCCCGGACCTGCCGAGCCTCATCCGATCGCTGATGACGACGATTCCATCGCATCTGAAATGGACTGTGAATGGATCCTCGGGTACGGTGACGCCGCGCGCCCTGGCTCGCGCTCTGGCTCTGGCCTTCGCGTTTCCGCTCGGCCAGTACCTCGGAAGCCGATCGATCGACACCGGTCGCGAGCTGCTGAACGTCAAGGGCGTCTGATGCGAGTCCTTCTCATCGTGCATGGGTTTCCGCCGTGGGCGACCGGTGGCACTGAGATCTACACACACGATTTCGCGCGCGCCCTCCGCGACCAGGACGATCAGGTGTTCGTCTTCAGCCGGGAGGCCGATGCGGCCCTGCCTGAGTATCACGTTCGCTCCGAGCGGCGCGACGGGCTACACCTGACCATCGTCAACAACACGTTCGGACAGTGCCGATCCTTCGAAGACACCTATCGCAATCCACCGATTCGTCGAGTCGGTGCAGCGCTTTTTGACGACATTCGCCCTGACTTGATTCACATCCAGCATTTGACCTGTCTGTCCACCGATCTCGTCGCCGAAGCGGCTCGGCGTCACATTCCCACGCTGTTTACGCTCAACGACTACTGGCTCATCTGCCATCGTGGCCAGCTCCTCGATCTAGACCGTCGGCGATGTGATGGCCCTTACCCCGTCGGCTGCTCGCGCTGCGTTGGCG
>JBOGIV010000089.1:0-4624 GCA_050747925.1 Vicinamibacterales bacterium | reverse complement strand
CGGCGCCGACGGTGCGGCCGCCTTCACGAATCGCGAAGCGCGCGCCCTTCTCGAGCGCGACCGGGACGTGGAGCTCCGCGGTGATCGAGGTGTTGTCCCCCGGCATCACCATCTCGACCCCCTCCGGCAGCTTGAGCGCGCCGGTGACGTCGGTCGTCCGGATGTAGAACTGCGGGCGGTAGCCGTTGAAGAACGGGGTGTGGCGGCCGCCCTCTTCCTTCGAGAGGATGTAGACCTCGCCCTTGAACTTCGTGTGCGGCTTGATCGTGCCGGGCTTGGCCAGCACCTGGCCGCGCTCCACGTCGTCTTTTTCCACGCCGCGCAGGAGCACGCCGATGTTGTCGCCGGCGACGCCCGCATCGAGGAGCTTCCGGAACATCTCGACGCCGGTGACGACCTTCTTCTCGGTCGGCTTGAAGCCGACGATCTCGACTTCCTCGCCAACCTTGATCTGACCGCGCTCGATACGCCCGGTGACGACCGTGCCGCGGCCCGAGATCGAGAAGACGTCTTCCATCGGCATCAGGAACGGCTTGTCCACTTCGCGCTGCGGCACCGGGATGTACGCATCCAGGGCGTCCATGAGCTTCGTGATGCCCTCAATGCCGTCGGGTTCACCCTGCAGCGCTTTGAGCGCGGAGACACGCACCACCGGCACGTCGTCACCAGGAAAGCCATAGCTCTTCAGCAACTCGCGCACCTCGAGCTCGACCAGGTCCACCAGCTCGGTATCGTCGACGGCGTCGACTTTATTGAGCGCCACGACCAGGAACGGCACGTTGACCTGACGCGCCAGCAGCACGTGCTCGCGTGTCTGCGGCATGGGTCCGTCAACGCAGCTGACCACGAGGATGGCGCCGTCCATCTGGGCCGCCCCCGTGATCATGTTCTTGATGTAGTCGGCATGGCCCGGGCAATCCACGTGCGCGTAATGCCGGTTCGCCGAGCTGTATTCGACGTGACTGGTCGCGATGGTCAGAATCTTCGTTTCGTCACGGCGCCCCTGCGACTCCGAAGCCTTCGCCACCTGGTCGTACGAGACGAACTTCGCCCAGCCTTTGTCAGACGCAACCTTCGTCAGCGCTGATGTCAGCGTGGTCTTGCCGTGGTCGATGTGGCCAATGGTGCCGACGTTGACGTGTGGTTTAGACCGATCGAATTTCTCTTTCGCCATGACTCGTGTTCGCTCGCTTCCTGACGAGCCGGCTCCGTGCCGGCGTCGGTGTAGTTAAGACTCCCTCGTTCGCGAATCCGGTTGGCTTGCCAACCGAAGCTCTCGTCATTCGCCCGCGGCCCACCTACGCTCGCACACTCTTGCCCGCGAGCTACGGCGGGCATTCGCCGAAGCGCGCGTCCAATCGCCGCGCGCGAAGGCGAATGGAGCCGATGACCGGGATTGAACCGGTGACCTCGTCCTTACCAAGGACGCGCTCTGCCAACTGAGCTACATCGGCCTTCGCCTCGGCATCGACGGTTCGCCTCGGCTACGGCCGACAGGTCGGCCTTCGCCGCATCTGCCTCCTACCTCACACGGCTTGCCAGCCGTAGCTCTCGTTTTTCTCTGTGGTCCGCCTCCGCAGCTTCGCAGCTTCGGCGGGACAGCCTTCACGACCAACCTTCATCGGTTGCCCGCCTTTGCCAAGGCTACGGCGGGCATTCGCCGGAGCGCGCCCTCAAAACTCCGCGCGCGAAGGCGAATGGAGCGGGAGACGGGGATCGAACCCGCGACCAACAGCTTGGAAGGCTGTGACTCTACCACTGAGTTACTCCCGCCTTCGCGTCTCGCTACCTTCGCCCACTCGCCGCTTCGGCGGGCAAGCCCGCCTTCGCGTTATTACGTCTCGCGCTTCCTTGCCTGGCTTGCCAACCGTCGGTGGCCCTCGCCTCCAGTCCGCCTTCGCGACTTGGCTTGCCAGCCGTAGCTCTCAACCTCGCCTGCGGTCCGCCGTCGCGGCTTGCCGCTATGGCGGACAGCCTTCGCGCGCATCAGAGCGAAGGCTGGTGGGCAGGGGAGGATTCGAACCTCCGTAGCCGCATGGGCGGCAGATTTACAGTCTGCTGCGATTGACCGCTCCGCCACCTGCCCGTGTTCTCCTTGGCCCGCAGCCAAACCCTGTCGATGGCCTCCGTGGCGCGATCGCTCGCACACACCTGCCGCATGCCTCAAATCTGTCGTTGATGGATGTCCAGTGTGAATCGGCCGCCACAACCTCTGACGCGGCACAAGCCCGTGGAGCTGGCGGAGGGATTTGAACCCCCGACCGGCTGATTACAAATCAGCTGCTCTACCGGGCTGAGCTACGCCAGCCGAACAAAACGGGAATGCTAGCACGTCCTATGCCAGACGCGCAAGCCTCGATTTCGCCGACTGTTGGAACGGACTAGACCTTGACCTCCTCCGGAGTGCGAGCGGCCCCATTCACGGCCTCCCCCGGCTTCGTTGGCGCACGGCTTCGAACAGGACAATCGCCGTCGCCGCCGAAACATTCAGACTGTCCACGTGGCCTCGCATTGGAATCGAGATCACGTGATCGCACCGTTCCCGCACGAGCCGTCGCAGTCCACGGCCTTCGGCCCCCACCACGAGGGCCGTCGGAAGGGTGAAATCCCACTCATGGTAGGTCATTTCGCTGCGCGCGTCGAGCCCCAGCGTCCACACGTTCGCGGCCTTCAGCTCGTCGATCGCTCGAGCAATGTTGACGACGGTGGCGACACGAACGTGATGGACCGCGCCCGCCGACGCCTTGGCCGCCGCGCCGTCGAGCCTGGCCGCGCGCCGCTCCTGCCGAACGACCCCGGTCGCGCCCGCCGCGTCAACCGAACGAAGGATCGCGCCGACGTTCTGAGGATCCTCGACCTCATCGAGCACGACGATCAGCGCCGGCTCGTTGGACGAATGCGAGAGATCCTCGAGCGTCGCCTCTTTCGCGGCGGAGATGTCAGCGAGTACGCCTTGGTGCTTGCCTCGGCGCGACTCGGCATCCAGCTCTTCTCGAGTGACGCGTCGAACGCGAACGCCGAGCATCGCGGCTTCACTCACAAGGGCCTGCACGCGTTCATCCGCGCGCGCGGCAACCCGAATCTCGCGCACCCGCCCCGCACGCATCGCCTCGAGCACCGGATTGAAGCCGTAGATGATCACACGGGTAGTCAGTGGAGTTTCAACTGCGAACTTCCAACTCAGCTTTTGAACGTTCAACTTTAACTCTGCGCTGTCAACTCTAAAACTCTGACTTTCCTGGCCAGAGCTTCCGACGCGCGCTTGCGATCTTGATGGAGGCTGTGCCAAGGAAGACATCGGAGGCACGACTGAAGTCGTGCCCTACAGGAGCGCGGCGAGCGCCGCGGCGCGCTCGCGGCAGCCCACGATTGGCGCGAGTCCGTGCGGCGGACCGAGCTCGACGCCGCGATCGATGGCCGGCACCAGCAAGTCGAGCTCGGGCCCCTCGGGCGCACCGGTGAGGGCCAGGCGAATCGGATGAAACAGCGCGCGCCCCTTCTGCCCCGTCGCATCCTTCACACGAGCGGCCGCAGCCCGGAACGTCTCCCGGTCGACGAGTCGAGGAGCCGTAGAGAGATCGGAAGCCAGCGACCGCACGACCGCTCGAGCAGCGCCATCCTGCAGTTCACCGGCGACCTCTTCTCTGGCCAGGGTACGCGCGGCGTCGAACTGGAACACCGTCTCCAGACGGTCAGGCAGCTGCGGCAGCCGATCGATCGCCGACGCGAGACCCGGCAACACGTTTCGCAGCCAGAGGTTGCCCTCTGCCGACACCTCACCGACGACCTGACCGCGTTCGGAAAGAAACGGCACTGCCAGCGTCGCCAGCCGCTCGGGGTCAGCGAGCTTCAGGTAATGCCGATTCGCCCACGCCAACTTGCCCTCGTCGAACACCCCAGCGCTATGCGCCACCGACTCGAGCCTGAACCTTCTCGCCAGCTCGTCGGCCGGCAGCAGCTCTTCGTTCTGTCCCGGAGACCAGCCGATCAACGCCAGGTAGTTGAACAGCGCTTCCGGGAGATAGCCCTTCGCCTTGAACTCGGCCACCGACGTGGCGCCGTGACGCTTCGACAGCGGCGCATGATCGGGACCCATGACCAGTGACAGGTGCGCAAAGGCGGGAGGCGTCCAGCCAAACGCCTCGTACAGAAGAATCTGCCGAGGCGTATTGGAGATGTGGTCTTCGCCTCGGATGACATGCGTGACCTTCATCAACGCATCGTCGATCACCACCGCGTAGTTGTACGCCGGGATGCCGTCTGATCTGACGAGCACCGGATCCCCGATGACGTCGGTGTGAAAACTCACGGGTCCGCGAACCACATCGGTAAATGTCACGTCGCGACCGGCCGGCACTCGCAGACGAACGGCCGCGGGCTCGCCCGCCGCCCGCCGGCGTTCGACCTCGTCGCTCGCGAGATGACGACAGGCGCCCGGGTACTTTGGCGGAAGGCCCGCCGCGAGTGACGCCTGCCGTTGGGCTTCGAGCGTTTCCGGGGTGCAGAAGCAGTAGTACGCCTTCCCCATCGCAAGAATGTGTGCGGTGTGATGCTCGTAGATGGGCAGACGTTCGCTCTGCCGATATGGGCCGAGCTCGCCGCCAACCTCGACACCCTCATTCCA
>JBOGIV010000088.1:0-8716 GCA_050747925.1 Vicinamibacterales bacterium | reverse complement strand
CTTTAGTCGTGCCAAAGCTCTAAAATTGAAACCGTGCTTGACCGCCTGCACGCCGCGCGGCTCGGAGAGATCGCCGAAAAAGTCGAGGCGCGTGCGCGGCTGACGTTTGAGGACGGGGTTCGGCTGTTCGAAGCGCCGGACCTGCTGGCGGTGGGATGGCTCGCCAATCGGGAGCGCGAGCGGCGGCACGGCGCCCGCACCTATTTCAACCACAACCTGCGGCTCGAAGCGACCAACGTGTGCGAGGCGTCATGCCTGTTCTGTTCGTTCGCGCGACTCAAGCCTGGCGATCCAGGCGCCTACACGATGTCGCTGGAGCAGGTCTTCACGCGGCTGAAGCAGCGCGACGATCAACCTCTCACCGAAGTCCACATCGTCAACGGTCTCCATCCGGAGTTGCCGTTCAGCTACTACACCGACCTGCTCCAAGGATTGAAGCGCATTCGGCCCGGGATTCATCTGAAGTGCTTTACCGCGGTTGAGATCGCGTTTTTCGCCGATCACTACCGCATGTCCGACGAGCGGGTGCTCGGCGAGCTCAAGTCGGCGGGGCTCGACTCGCTGCCAGGCGGTGGCGCGGAGATCTTCGCGCCACGCGTGCGCCAGAAGATTTGTCACGACAAGTGTGACGGTGATCGGTACCTGGCGATTCACCGCGCCGCGCATCGGCTGGGCATGCGCACGAATGTGACGATGCTCTACGGCCACATCGAGACGATCGAGGAGCGCGTGGATCATCTGATGCAGACGCGAGGGCTGCAGGACGAGACCGGCGGCCTGCAAGCCTTTATTCCGCTGGCGTTTCATCCCGAGAACAATCAGATGCGAAAGCTCCCGCCGCCGGCGGCGAGCGACACGTTGAGGGTCCACGCCGTCGCGCGACTGCTGCTCGACAATGTCGATCACATCAAGGCTTACTGGATCTCCTGCGGAGTGGACGTGGCGCAGACCGCGCTCTGGTTTGGCGCCGACGATCTCGACGGGACGGTGCAGGAGGAGACGATCTACCACATGGCCGGCTCGACGACGCCGGCGGCTCTCTCGGTGAGCGACATCGAGCAGTTGATCGTCGCTGCCGGCCGCGAGCCGATCGAACGAGACACCTTGTACAACGTCGTCCGGGTTCCCGCCTTCGCTCGCTCCTGATTCGGCGCGGCAGGCCCTGTCTTGCAGGCGACCCTAAAGGGTCGCCTCTACAGCATCCCACTACCTACCGGGCCTACCCGGCCTACCCGGCTCACCCGACCTACCCGGCCTACCCGGCCCACCCGACCCACCCGGCTCACCCGGCCTACCCGACCTACCCGGCCTACCCGGCCTACCCGACGTACCCGGCCCACCTGGCCTCCCCGACCTACCCGGCTCACCCGGCCTACCCGGCCTACCCGGCCTACCCGGCCTAGATGTGCTATTGTCGAAATCAGACCAAGCCTGACAGCGACACCGTCCCGCTTGGTCTTTTCGTATCGCGACTTTGAGAAAAGTTTCACAAGTCTCACAATGACCGGCACGTTCCTGCCGCTGTTGAACGAGGTCGAGAAGGCCTCCATCCACGAGCGCCAACCGCTTCCAGAGCAGTACCTCGGCTTGTCAGAGGCGGTGATGGAGCGTCGGATTGCGGCCACTCGCCAAACGCTGGGCGACCGCCTGGTGATCCTCGGCCATCACTATCAGCGGGACGAGGTCATCCGATTCGCCGATTACACCGGCGACTCGTTCAAGCTCTCGCGGTCCATCGCGAAACATCCCAACGCCGAGTTCATCGTCTTCTGCGGCGTGCACTTCATGGCCGAAAGCGCCGACGTGCTGTCGCTCCCACATCAGCAGGTGATTCTGCCCGATCTGGCGGCGGGGTGTTCGATGGCCGACATGGTTCCGCAAGACCAACTCGAGCTGTGCTGGGCTGAGCTCGAACAACTGGGCCTCATCGCGGACGTCGTGCCGGTGACCTACATCAACTCCGCGGCGTCGATCAAAGCGTTTGTCGGCGAACGCGGCGGAACGATCTGCACCTCCGCCAACGCCCGGGCCGCGCTCGAGTGGGGATGGAAGCAGCGCGACAAGATCCTGTTCATGCCCGACGAGCACCTGGGCCGCAACACCGCGTGGAAGATGGGCGTGCCGCTCGAGCACATGGTTGTGTGGGATCCGTACGAGCCCTACGGCGGCTTGACGCGCGAAGAAGTGGAACGGGCGCGGCTGATTCTCTGGAAGGGGCACTGCTCGGTACACGTGCGATTCACCGCGCGTCAGATCGAGGCCGTGCGCCAGGAACATCCGGGGATCCGTGTGATCGTGCACCCCGAGGTCCCCTTCGACGTGTTGCGCGCTGCCGACGACTGCGGCTCGACCGAGTACATCCTCAAGGCCGTGCGCGAGAGCCCACCCGGGTCGCTGTGGGCGGTCGCCACAGAAGTGCATCTGGTGCATCGCCTCGCCGCCGAGGTGGCGCCGTCCAAGCACGTCGTCTCGCTCGATCAGATGGGCTGCTTGTGCTCTACCATGTTCCGCGTCTCACCGAACCACTTGCTCTGGGTGCTCGAAGGTCTCATCGACGGTCGCGTGCACAACCGCATCGTCGTGGCAGACGATCAGAAGAAGTGGGCTAAGATCGCCCTGGAACGCATGCTTCAGATACAGTAGTTCGAACAAGGGTTCGGCAAAGGTTCTTCACGAAGGCTCTTCGCGAAAGTTCTTCGCGAAGGTTCTCAACGAGGGTTCCTCATGGCTCACTCATTGCCCGCGCTGCCCTATGATGCGGCGGCGCTCGAACCGAACATCGATGCGCAGACGATGCAGATTCATCACGGCAAGCATCATCAGGCGTACGTGACGAATCTCAACGCCGCGCTCGACAAGCACGCCGACCTGCATCAGAAGAACCTGGACGACCTGCTCAAGACTTTATCCTCGGTCCCGGAAGACATCCGCGGCCCCGTCCGCAACAACGGCGGCGGTCATTGGAACCACTCGATGTTCTGGAAGTTGATGGCGCCCAACGCCGGAGGCGCGCCGACGGGCGCCGTCGCGGATGCGATCAACAGCAGCTTCGGGAGCTTCGACAAGTGCAGGGAGCTCGTGAATCAGGCCGGCATGGGCCGCTTCGGCAGCGGCTGGGCGTGGATCGTCGACAATTCTGGCAAGCTCGAAGTGATGAGCACCCCAAACCAGGACAACCCCTTGATGGAAGGGAAGAAGGCGATTCTCGGCGTCGACGTGTGGGAACACGCCTATTACCTGAAATACCAGAATCGTCGCGCCGACTACTTGGGCGCGTGGTGGAATGTCGTTAACTGGAGCGAGGTCAACCGACTTCTGCACGGCTGACGTTGCTGTGCTTTTTGATCTTTGCGTGCTCGACCAGCGTCGCGGCGGCGCAGTCGTCGGGGTCGCTCGACGCGTCTCCCAAAGTCACCGCGACGCTGAGTAACCTCACGCGCATCGAGTCCTGGAACTTCTTCCAGCCTCGTCGCGATCTCCAGTCCACAGGCGAGATCGCCAATCCCAAACACACGTTTGCCGGTGATCGCGCCCAGCTCGGCATTCGCGTGGAAGGCCGTCGCTTCGACATCGCGGCGACGTTCAACTACGTGCGGCTCGAGAATCTACCGGCCGACGCCATCGGGCCGGGCGGGCTTGGCTCGGGCGCGTTCTATTTTGCTGCGACCGAGTTGCCCTATAGCTATCAGCTGTACTTGAGCGAGCTCAACCTCGTCGCGAAGTCGAGCGACCGCAACGTTCAGGCGAGGATCGGCCGGATGGGGTTCGCATCGGGCGCTGAGTTCAGATCCTCGAACGCCGATCTCGAGACGCTGAAGCGAGAGCGCCTCCATTCGCGCTTGGTGGGCGAGTTCGAGTGGTCTCTCTACCAGCGGCGCTTCGATGGGCTTCGTCTGGATTGGGACCGGCCGGGCTGGCGACTCTCGTCGAGCGTTCTGGTCCCGACGCAGGGTGGCTACGAGGAGTCGGCGACTCTGTCGATGCCGAAGATTCAACTGGTCAACGCGTCGTTGACCAGGCACGCGAGCTCAGCCGAGTCGCAGGTGTTTTCCCACATCTACCGCGATCGACGGCAAGTGAGCGTGCGTCCTGACAACACTGGCTTTGCCGCGCCTGCTGCAGACATCACGGTGGCTGCTGTCGGCGGCTCGCACGCCGCTCTCGTCCAGACAAGAGCCGGCGATCTCGATGTGGTCGGGTGGTTCGCCGGCGAATTCGGTGATTGGTATGACCAGCCACACCGCGCTGCAAGCGTGGCGGTAGAGGCTGGCCACCGCTGGACACGCACGCGGATGCGACCGTGGATTCGTGGAGGGTATCTGTTCGCCTCGGGTGACGGAGATCCGAGCGATCGCCGCCACACGACGTTCTTCCAGATGCTGCCTTCGTCGCGCAAGTATGCGTTGTCGTCGGTCTACACGCAGATGAATCTGCGGGACGCGTTCGTGCAGAGCTTCCTGGAAGTGGGACGCGGCATCAAGATTCGCGTCGAGGCGCATCGACTCGATCTCGCCCAAGCGGCCGATCGTTGGTACTACGGCAGCGGCGCAACCGCCAGCACCGGCGGGTTCTTCGGATTCTCCGGCCGCTCCTCGACACATGAAACCTCACTTGGCACGATTGTCGAAGGCACAGTGGATGTTCCGATCAAGCGCTACTGGTCGTTGAACGGATATCTCGGATCGATGTGGGGTGGCCGCGTTGTGCGCGGCCTTTTTGAGAAAGGCCGGCTCACGACTTGGTACCTGGAGAGTCTATTCGCTTGGTGACGCCTCGGTGGTCGGTAGTCGGGTGTTGGTAGTCGGCAGCCGCCGGTCGAGGTCAAAACAAGCGAACGTCCACTACCTCTCCTTTTTCCACAATATCGGTCTGCGCGGGGATCTCGATGTATCCGTCCGCCTGCGACATCGAGGTGATGTCGCCCGATGCCTTGAACGCCGGCATCGCCTGACCATCGACAATCCGGACGGTGTAGAACTGATGACGCCCGGTCGTGGACACGATGCGCTGTGCAAGGGGAAGCGAGACCGTTACGATCTGCCTCGGCGGTAACCGCGCGATTCGTCTCAGCGCTGGCACGAGAAGCATGTAGGCGTTCGAGAGGCACGACGTCGGGTAACCCGGCATCCCGAACACAGGCTTGCCCTGAACCACGCCGAAGACCGTCGGCTTGCCCGGCTTCACGGCGATGCCGTGGAAGAGGATCTCTCCCTTCCGTCCAATCACATCCAGGATGAGGTCGCGCTCGCCGACGGAGCTTCCGCCGGAGAACACCAACACATCGCACGCCAGACAGTCGTCGATCGCGTGCTCGAGCGCTTCGATGGAGTCCTGCGCCGTTGCAAAGGGCCGCGGGTCGCCGCCCTGCTCTTTGATGATCGTGCTGAGGGTGAACTTGTTGATGTCGTAGATCTGCCCCGGCTCGAGCGGCCGGCCCGGATCGACGATCTCGTTGCCGGTCGAAAGAATCGCGACGGTTGGTCGCTCATAGACTTCGACGTCGCTCACGCCAAGCGCCGCCAGTGCGCCGATGCGGCTCGGGTTGAGCAGGTGCCCGTCGCGCAGCACGACCTGGCCGACGACGATGTCGGCGCCTTGCCGTCCGACGTTCTGGCGTGGATAGACGGGCGTGAACACCCGAACGTCATTCCCATCTCGCTCCGTCTCTTCCACCATGACGACCGCGTCTGCGCCCTCGGGCATGGGCGCGCCGGTCGCGATCTCGATGCACGTACCGGGATCGACGGGCCGAGCCGGGACCTGTCCGGTATAGACCTTGTCGATCACACGCAGGGTTCTGGGTTCGTGACGGCTCGCGCCAAACGTGTCTTCGGCGAGCGCAGCGAAGCCGTCCATCCCGGCGCGTGAGAACGGCGGCACATCGCTCGACGACCGCACATCAGAGGCGGCGACACGGCCGTTCGCCTCGACGATGGCCACCCGCTCACGCCGTTCGACAGGCCGCAACACCTCGTCGATCAGCGCGCGCGCCTCCTCGAGCGGGATCGTGTCTTTGATCGGGCGCATCTCGGTTTTGGACATTGGGTGAAACAGGTTCCTCAGGTTCGTCGGGTTCGTCAGGTTCGCAATAGCTATTCGTGTAGAGGCGACCCTTTAGGGTCGCCTGATTGGTCCGCGGTCTGGTCCTCGCCCTATTTCCGCGCCTGTTGTACTAAGTGCCCCAATTCTGGAAGCAGCAGCTTCGTCATCGCAAGTCTCACCGCCCCTTCCGATCCTGGTAGGGCGACGAGGACGACCTTGCCGAGTGTCCCGGCGAAGGCGCGGCTCATCATCGCCGCGGAACCGATGTCCTGATAGCTCAACAGCCGGAACAGCTCGCCGAATCCTGGGAGACGCTTCTCGAGCAGCCCGTCCATGGCTTCGAACGTGCTGTCGCGCGACGTAATGCCGGTGCCGCCGGTCGTGATGATGACATCGACATCACCGGCAGCCGCCTGCTGGCGAACGCGCTCGGCCACCTGCGAGGGTTCGTCTTTGACGATGACTTTCTCGACGACCTGATGCCCGGCCGATGTGAGCAAGTCCACGACGAGGCGACCGCCGCTGTCGGTCTGTTCGTTTCTCGTATCGCTGATCGTCAGGACAAAGACTCGGACGGTGTCGGGGCCAGCGGTTTTGTGCTCGACTTCGCTCACGGGACAATCATAAGGTGGCTGACTGATTAAGGTGCCAGAGGTGCCAGAGGTGCCAGGGTGCCAAAGGTGCCAGGGTGCCAGAGGTGCCAGGGTGCCAGAGGTGCCAGGGTACCAGAGGTGCCGAAGGTGCGGAACGAGTGCGTTAGGATGTCCAGCATGCGTTGGGTTGTCAGACTGCTCGTAATCGCCGCGCTTGCTGTGGCAGTGACGACTGGCCTTGCGCAACCCACGAGCCTCGACCGTGACCAGCGACAATGGGTCGAGTCGACGCTCAAGAAGCTGACGCTCGACGAGCTGGTCGGGCAGATGATCTTCGCTTCGATCGATTCCACGTATCTCAGCAGCGACAGCGACAAGTACGACGCGCTCGTGCGGCTCGTGCACGAAACGCACATCGGCGGCGTGCTGGCCTTTGGCGGAAGCGAGCCGGTGCCGCAGGTGATGCTCAACCCCACTTACGGTCCGATCATCCTCGGGCAGCCAATCGAGCTGGCCTCGACCCTCAACCGACTGCAGGCCCTGGCGCCCTTGCCGCTTTTGACCGCGGCGGATTTCGAATGGGGCGTCGGCATGCGGATCGCAGGCGCCACGAAGTTTCCGCGCGCCATGGCCTTTGGCGCCGCGGGTGACGAAGCGCTCGCGTACGAAGCGGGCAAAGTGACGGCGCAGGAAAGCCGGAGTCTCGGCGTCCACGTCAATCTCGGTCCAGTCGCCGATGTGAACAACAACGCGCGGAACCCGGTCATCAACATTCGATCGTTTGGCGAGGACCCCGCGCGCGTCGGCGCGCTCGTGTCCAGTTGGGTCCGCGGTCTTCAGGATGGTGGTGTGATCGCCACCCTCAAACACTTCCCCGGGCACGGCGACACCGACATCGATTCGCACCTGGGCCTGCCGATCATCCCCCATCCTCGCTCGCGCCTCGACACCATCGAGCTGCCACCCTTTTCAACCGGGCTTCGCGCCGGTGCTGGCGCAGTGATGGTGGCCCACGTCGAGCTCCCGGCCATTGATGCCGAGGCAGGCCCGGCGACGTTCAGCCAGAAGGTCACGACGGGCCTGCTTCGCCAGGAGCTCGGCTTCACGGGCCTCGTGGTGTCGGACGCGTTGAAAATGGGCGCCATCACCAAAATGGCGGCGCCAGGCGACGCCGCGATCAAGGTCGTCGTCGCCGGCATCGATGTGATTCTGGATTCGCCCGATCCGGCGTTGGCCGCACGCGCCATCAAAGCGGCCGTCGACGCCGGGCAGATTCCCCGCGCGCGTATCGAGGCGTCCGCGCGTCGCCTGCTCGAAGCGAAAGCGCGTCTTGGGCTGCACAAGAACAAGCTCGTCAACCTCGAGTCTGTGGCGCTGTCGCTGGGCGGGCGTAGGCATCAGGCGCTGGCGCGAGCGATCGGCGATCGCGGTATCACGCTCGTGAAGGACGACCGCAATCAGGTGCCGATGCGGGTGCCGCGAACCTCCTCGGTCTTGTACCTGTCGGTTCTGGACTATCCGTCCGGCTGGCGCATCGCCGCCCCAAGCCGCACCGTGATTCCAGAGCTGAAGCTACGTTGGCCAAGCACCGAATCGATCGAAGTGTCGGATCGCACGACGCCAAGCGAGCTGGACATGGTTCGCAGTATGTCGGGGCGTTTCGACGCGGTCATCGTCGGCGTGTTCGTTCGCGCCGCATCCGCGAGCGGCCGGCTCGATCTCGCGCCGCAGGTGGCTAGGCTGCTCGAGGACATCGCACGCGCGTCCGAACGCCGATCCCAGCCGCTGGTCGCGATGTTCTTCGGCAACCCATACGCGGCGATGTCCACGCCCAGCTTGCCGTCGATGCTGCTCACCTACGACTTCTCTGACGTGGCCGAGCAGTCCGCGGTGCGAGCGCTGGCTGGTGAGATTCCGATGAGCGGCCGGTTGCCGATCGCCTTGCCCGGATTGTTTCCACTGGGCCACGGCCTCACGCGCGCGCCGCTCACGACGCAGTAGAGGCGGGTCTTTATGACCCGCCTTGATCAAGTAAGTCGTAGAGGCGGGTCTTTCGACCCGCCTGACGTCCATGCTAGGAT
>JBOGIV010000087.1:0-5152 GCA_050747925.1 Vicinamibacterales bacterium | reverse complement strand
ACGCCGAGGTCCGGCGAGTCAATCTGAAACCGGCACGCTTTCATGGAGAGTGGAACTACACGGTTGCACCGCAGCGGGGTTCATGAGGCCCCATTTTGGGAACAGTTATTATCTGACGCGTCCTAAGTCTCGGAATATTCTGTCGCCCATCTCTCCGGAATAGACCCTTCGAAAAGTGGTCGGGGCGATCCTTCGATGCGTCGACTACGCTGAGCATCGCCTTGAGCGAAGTCGAAAGGCGACTTTGCTCAGGATCGCCCACTCGCAAAAGATCGGGGGCGACTGGATTCGAACCCGCCTTCGCTGAAGCTCCGGCGGGCAAGCCAGCGACCCCTGCGCCGCGCAAGGCAAAGCTCTCTGACCCAAGAAGCTCCTCAACGCGAGCCCCGGACCGGAGCAAGGGAGGGCAACCAGCGCTCCCCAATTCACCGCCAATGTTTTCGTTGGAAATTCAGCCGGTGAGAACGTCTTCACTGCTGGTAGACACGAAACTGCGCGATCCGGAAGTCGGTATTGGTCTCCACGTTCCAGATGATGTCCTCGAGTGACGCGTCAAAGAGGCTGTCGGGTTGAACCTGGAAGCGCGACCGTCCTCCGTCCCGCTTCAGATCGATTGTGCCGAGCAAGCACAGGCCTTCGTTCGTCGCGTGGTCGGTCACCGTATCGGCGCACACACGGAGTCTGCCGTTGGGCTTGCCCAGGATGCGGGCGTAGACGTCGAGCGTGCCCAAACTGTCGCTGTGGATCACCGCGGTGTCCCCGAAGGTCGCATCGCACTGCTCGATGTGCCAACCGTCGTTGTGGTCGTGGAACAGGATGTGCTCATGGTTGGCGCCGCGCTCGACGAAGATCCGGCGGCCGTTGCCGCAGCCACCCTCGTAGTCGCCGGGCGTCCCGATCAAATTCCAGCTGAAGACAAGCTTTCCTTTCGGAGCGCCGTTGCCGGTTACGGCCGACAAAGAACCGGCGGAGCTGTCGGAACTGAGCGCACTTGGACTGAGCGGAGGACGCTGGCTACACGCGGCGAGCGCGGCGATCACGATACCTATGAACGAGAGCTTCTTCCAGGGCAGTTTCATAGATTCCCTCCGTTGGCAGAACGACCCCTTGGTCGGCGAACTACGAGTATTCGAACATCGAGAGTGCGCGTAGCAGGGAGATACGCCGCGCGGGTAAGTGCAAGGAGAGTACCGCAAGGAAAGCGTGACGGTTAGAAAAAAAATCAACGGGGTTTCGTCACATGGCGTTGGGCGCCCTCAGTCTGCCAATGACAGCGTTGGAAGAACTTACACATTTCTCGTAGCTCACCGCTTGGGAGGCTTGGAACCTTCGGACCGCGCAGCCGTCATCCCAGCGAGCGACCGCGCCCAGCGCCGGCGACGCCCGAGGCGCTGCTGTCGGCGCGATCTTGTCGAGGCTATTCATGAACTGGCGCCGAAATCCGAGAAGCGGGTGCCACGGCCTGGTCCGGTCGGGGCCGCGCAGCGCCGCCAGGGGACCGAGGCTGTGACGGCCGACGTGCGCAACGCGCTTTGGTGCTCGGATGACAGGGCGAGTTTATGCTCAGGGATCGGCGACGGCTACTCGCTGACCATCGTGAAGGGCTGACGACGCAAGGTGGGCGCAAGCAGGTCGACGAGCATCTCTCCGGAATGCACCTCAGGAACGTGGTCGGGGCGACCCTTCGATGCTTCGACTACGCTCAGGCCCTTCGGCGTTATCATCGACACGGAGCTACTGATGACGGCCAGGGAAGACCTCATCGCCCGTATTCAAAGAGCGATACCCGACCTCCGCAACGACGCGGTTCGAGAGGTGTGGCTGTTTGGTTCCGCGGCGCGCGAGGAGATGCAGGCGACGAGCGACGTCGATATCCTGGTGGACTTCAGCCGACCGGTGTCCCTGGTCGAATTCGTTCGCTTGCGCTGGAAGCTGGAATCGCTCCTCGAACGGCCCGTTGATCTGGTCACGCGCGATGCGCTGAAGCCGCAGCTTCGCGACCAGATTCTGCGCGAGGCCGTCCGTGCCGCGTAGAGATCCCAACCTGCGCCTGCAGGACATCGCGGACGCGATCGATCGCATCGTCGAATACACCGCTTCGCATTCGCTGGAGTCCTTCAAGGCAGACACGCGGACAGTCGATGCTGTCGTGCGTAACCTGGAAGTGATCGGCGAAGCCGCGAGACATCTGGACGCAGAAACCGCTTCGCAGCTCCCACAGGTCCCCTGGCGGGAGCTGCAGGCGATGCGAAACGTTCTGATTCACGAGTACTTCGGCGTCAGCATCGATATCATCTGGGAGACGATCTCTCGCGATTTGCGTTCGGCTCGGGAGGCCGTTCGGCAACACCTCGACCGAGCGCCAAGTGATCAGCAGCGGGAATAGGTTGTGAACTGACAACGAACGGGCAAAGGACGCACGCGGGGAACGTCCGGCCGAGAGCTGGGACAATGAGTTGCGCCGCGAGATCGACATCGGCGTGGAGCAGGCCAAGGCAGGCCAGCTCAGCGACGGTCGAGCATTCTTCGAGAAACTCCGGGAGCAGATCCGCGCACGAATTCCACAGGACCGCGCCCGCCGATCCTGATTCAACGCAGGTCGCTCATTACATCGGCCAGAACACCTCGTTGCCTTCGATTTCTTCAAAGCACTCGGCCGCAGCCAGTCCTCGGTAGACCGTGAACCAGCGCTCGGTGTGACGGAAGTACGACAGCTCGAATCGGCCGAAGCCCCTCAACGTCATTCGGGCGCTCCGGACGACGAAATCGTCCTCCGGCCGGCGGCTGCGCGCCCGGTACCTTGCGCAGATGTAGAAGGCCTTGCCACGCCACTCGGAGAACACGTCGACCGGATAGTTGAATGGCCCCGGATCAATGGCTCGCAGTTCCAGACCTCGAGAGAACTTCCGCTTGATCCACGCTTCGGCCCATCGGTCGATTTGCTGCCGCAACTGGCCGGGTACGGTCGTAACAACCCACTCGTGAGTCCGTCGCCGCGATGGGGAAGCCGATGGCGCTGATCGACGCCGCGGCATGTCAGTCGGCTTCCGCCAACGTCCTGCTGGAGGGCAGACGACGCGGCGCTTTCAGGCCCTTCAGTCTAATCAGCTTTGCCTCTCGTTCATCCTTGTGCGGCTGGCACCAGAGGCAGCAGCTTGCGCGCTGATGCTTGGGACGTCGCCGCTTGTGATGCACCGCTGGATTCTACCGTCATCGACCGGCGAGCACGAGGCTACCGCCGTGCTCGGCCGCGTCCAGGTGCGTCGCTTCGCTCCGCCTCTGCGAGCGCCTGCGGCGACCTGGACGCGGCCTCCGCGCGGCGGTCTCCTTAGCTATTGACGCCGGCGTTTCAGGGTCACAGCTAGGGTCAGAGGCCGAAAGGACATCTGACCCTGCACGTTCGCGGCGCACATCGACAACGCACCGCGATGTGCTCGTCGTCAACTTCTTGATTGAGGGGGAGATGGGCGTCTTCGCGCCGGCGCCCTGGGCCGGCTGAGTGATGTCGCCCACCGCATCCCAGCGGGCAGGAGCGACCCCCCTGTTTTCGTCGCTTCGCGACCCGCACCCTGACCCTGTGGGGGTCGCTCTTGCCCGCTGCAGTTGGTGCGCCTGCAAGGCAAGCCACGAAGTCCGCAGAAAGGATCTTGCGGGTATCCAAGTTGAGCCTTACAGGTTCCAACCGACTGCGATCGATTTGCGAGGTTCTGTTCTTCCGCTCTGATCCGGACCTCATAGAAGTCTTTCATTTCCTCAGCATCCTAAGATGTCTCAATCAAGAAATAGCCTCGACGTCCGGAGCCTATGAAGTAGTCGCGATCACGGGATTCGGCGAGAACGCTCTGTTGAAAGCCAGTCTCGGTCATCCCTATTCCGCTACGGTTTCAAGCAGCCATTCGTCGGCGTTTACGGATCCGATTTCCGCTTAGGCCTCTGACCAGAATTAGCTTGGCATTGTGCACCGGTCGGTGATCTAACACGGTGTGTGAAACGGAATCTCGAGGTGGAAGCGACGGTCGTCGCGAAGTATGTCGTGATGGCGCCGGTGCTCGATGAGCGCACGCGGCGGCTGTGGGCCGCCGCCGAGTCGGTCGCGATCGGGTATGGCGGGGACGCGTTGGTGTCGGCGGCGAACAGGGCTGGCGCGGCAAACGATTGCCAATGGCCGGCGCGAGTTGACCGACGGCGTGGCCGCGACGACGCGCATTCGGGGCGTCGGTGCGGGGCGCCCCGGGATTGCGGAGACGCAGCCGGGCGTGGCGGCCGCGTTGGAGGCGCTGGTGGAGCCGCTCATGCGGGGCGATCCCATGTCACCGCTGCGCTGGACGTGCAAGAGCCGCGCGAAGTTGACGGCCGCCTTGGTGGCCCAGGGCTGGCGCGTCAGTTCGTCGACGGTGGGGCGCCTGCTCCACGCGCTCGGCTACAGTCTTCAAGCGCTCCAGAAGCGGCGCGAGGGAACGTCGCATCCGGATCGCAACGCGCAGTTCGAACACATTAACGCGACGGCGGCGGGGTTCCTCGCGGACGGCCAACCCGTAATCTCGGTCGATACGAAGAAGAAAGAATTGGTCGGCGATTTCAAGAATGCGGGCCGCGAATGGCAGCCGTCCGGCGCGCCGGAACCCGTGCGCGTCCATGACTTCCCCAGCGATGCCGTCGGCAAAGCGATTCCGTACGGGGTGTACGACATGGCGCGGAACGAAGCGTGGGTGAGCGTCGGCCGCGACCACGACACGCCGGCGTTTGCGGTCGCGTCGATTCGGCAGTGGTGGACGATGATGGGGCGCGGGGCGTACCCGCACGCGACGGACCTCTACATCACGGCCGATGCGGGCGGCAGCAATGGCTATCGGTCTCGGGCGTGGAAGCACGGCGTGCAGCGCCTCGCCGACGATCTCGGCCTGCGCATCCATGTCTCGCACTTCCCGCCGGGCACGAGCAAGTGGAACAAGATCGAGCATCGCCTCTTTTGCCACATCACGCAGAACTGGCGCGGACGTCCGCTTCGAACGTTCGAGACGGTGGTCAGCTTGATCAGCCACACGCGCACCGCGGCCGGGCTGCGGGTCAAGGCCACGTTGGACAAGCGCCGCTACGCGACGGGCGTGACCGTCTCGAGCGCGGAGATGCGACGCTTGGCCCTCCATCCCCA
>JBOGIV010000086.1:0-6003 GCA_050747925.1 Vicinamibacterales bacterium | reverse complement strand
GCAGTACGTCGTCATTCCATCAGGGACCACGTTGACGGTCTTCGCCCTGCCTGCTGCGCCAAAGCTGAGCGGTAGCGAGGCTGCAAGGCCGAAGCCCTAGGCGGGGCAGCTGTAGGAGCCTCCTCAGTCTCGAAGGGCGGTTGCCAACGCTACCGACCGACTCGACCCAGCGAATACAGGTTCTCGACATCCTTCGGGGCGTCGCCCTGCTCGGGATGTTCGTCGTTCACTTTCACGTGCACTCCACCGATCCGGGCGGGATCGATGAGATCCTGCGTACGTTCATCTGGAGGCTGGTCGAAACCAAGTCACACGGCACGTTTGCGCTGCTCTTCGGCGCGGGTTTCGCCATTCAGCTTCGGCGCGCCGAAGCGCAGGGCCGGCCTCTTGCCCGGCGCTACCTCCGCCGGCTCGCCGTGCTCGCCGCTTTCGGGTTCGCCGCGCACGCCTTCTTTGGATACAACGTGCTTCTCGGGTACGCCGTCTGGGGTGTGCCGCTCCTCCTGATTCGTTCGTGGTCCACCCGAACGCTGCTGCTGATCGCGGTGCTGTCCGCCGCGTCGGTCGGGCTCTACCACCTCGCCGCCTCTCGATTTCTGATTGCCACCGCGGGACCAGCGGGCGAGGCCGCCACATATCAAGCCGCGCGCGCAGAGGCGTCCAGGGTGAATGAAGCCCTTGAAGCCGCCGAGGCTCAGGACAGCTATTCCGTGGTCCTCGCCGCGCGGCTCCGGCACATGGCGTGGTTCTACAGGCAGCCCTTCTTCTTCATGCCAGGCGCGACGATGACGCTCTTCATCGTCGGACTGCTGCTGATTCGGCATCGAGTCTTCGAGCAGGCGCGCGCGCACACTCGATTGCTCGTCGGCATGATGATCTTCGGCGTGGTCTCCTGGATCGCGGACAACTGGCTACTCCCCGGTTCAGTCGGCCTCTTACGAGATCAGTGGTTGACGTTCACTTATGTGGGCGGCGCGCTGCTGTTCTTGAGTTACAAGCCCGACCTCATCGTTTGGCTTCGGCCGGTTGCCAGCGCCGGCCGCATGGCGCTCACCAACTACCTCCTTCAGATCGCCACGCTTGATCTCATCTTCGCCGGCTACGGGATTGGTCTCGGGAAGGTTCGGCCGGTGATCGCATTTCCCATGGCATTGGCCTGTTTTGTCATAGAGGTCGTCTTCAGCACGATCTGGCTTCGGCACTTCCAGTTCGGTCCGGCGGAGTGGCTCTGGCGCTCGCTCACGTACGGCCGACCGCAGCCGATGGCGCTTACTCGGCTCGGAGCACCAGCGCAGGGTTGACCGTCGACGCTCGCCACACGGGAACGTAGCACGCCGCCAGTCCAGTCACGAGGAACAATACCGCCGCGCCGGCGAGCACGATTGCATCAACCGGTGGGAACCCAAAGAGGATCTTCGTGAGGGCCGTGTCCAGCGCCACGGCGATGAGGAGACCGATCGAGGCTCCGATGACCACGAGCGTCATCCCAAGTCTCACGACCATGCCGACGACCGCGGCCCGTGTGGCGCCGAGCGCCATCCGGATCCCGATCTCGCGCGTTCGACGCGCCACGGCGAACGCGGTCACGCCATAGATCCCCATCGCCGCGAGCAACAAGCCCACCAGCCCGAGTCCGCCAGACACGGATGCGGCGATGCGCTGTGGGAGCAGCGCAAACGCGGCCGCTTCCTCGAGGGTCTGCAGCGTGAGCGGCAGGTTGCTGTCGATCGAGGCCACGACGTGTCGAATGTGCTCTGGCATCCGTTGGCCGTTCGCCGTTCTCGCCACGATGGTGGCCCTCGGCACGTATCGTTGCTGAAGCGGCAGATACACGTGCGGGCGCAGCGTCTGCTGCACTCGACTCTTCACATCGCCGACGACGCCCACAACAGTGACCAACGTCGGCTCGTTGCTTTGGCCTCTGAGGACGACGTTTGGATGCACCAGCAAGACTTTGCCGATGGCATCCTGGCCCGGCCAATACCGGCGTGCGGCCTCTTGGCTGACGATCATCACCGGTGTGGCGGTGGCTGTATCACCGTTGTCGAAGTCCCGCCCCGCCCGGAGCGGGATTCGCATCGTTGAAAAGTAGTGAGGCTCGACGACATTCCAGTCGGCGCCGAGGGTCTGGCCTCCGCGGAGCGGGTCGACGCCTGGATGTGAGAGGCGACCGAAACGAGAGGCAGTCGTCGGAAGTGCTGCTGCAATGGTGGCGTCCTCGACACCTGGAATCTCACGCGTACGTGCAGAGATGTCACTGAAGAAGCGTCGTCCGGTCGAGGGCGAGTAGCCGGCAAGCGACAAGTCAACCGATGCCAGCTCGACGCCATAGGGATCGAAGCCAGGGTCGATAGACGCGGCTTTTTGCAGCGCCCTAACGAAGATGCCGGTGCCGGCGATGAGCACCACACTCAGGCCGACCTGACTTACCACAAACGCGTGACGCAGTCGTGAGCGCCCGGACGCCGTGTCTGCGTCGTTCTTGAGCGCCGTCACGACGTCCGCCTTCGAGGCGTCGAGCGCGGGAGCCACACCGCAGACGAGCGCGGCCAGCAACGACACCGCGCTCGTAAACAGGAGAGTCCGGCCATCGAGGTCGAGCGACAGCTCAACGGGCATCGGGAGGGCTGGCAAGACCCAAACCACGACTGAAGTGAGTCCTGGCGCGATGGCGAGGCTCGCGGCAGCCCCCAGCGCAAAGAGCAATATCGTCTCGGTGAGCAACTGCTGCACGAGACGAGCCCGACCGGCGCCCACCGCGGCGCGAACCGCGAGCTCTCGTCGCCTCACCGTCGCACGAGCCAGCAGCAGCCCCGCCAGATTCGCGCACGCGATGATCAGCACGAGTGAGACGAATCCCAGCACCAGGCTGATGATGCCGGCAAGCGGCAGCGCCAGATTCCCTGGGATGAACGACGCCGCGGCGAGCCGGAGTCCTTTGCCGGCGTTCTCATCTGGGTACTGTTCCGCCAGGCGACGACCAATCGTGTCGATCTCCGCCGCGGCTTCCGAAACCGACACGCCCGGCTTCAATCGGCCACGAACGAGCGCCCAGCCCAGGCCCCGCTGCGCGAGGTTTGAGGTCGGCGTGACGATCGTGCCGAGCGGCATCCACAGGTCCGTCGCCACGAGGCTCGTGCCGGTGAACTCCTCGGCAGCGACGCCAACGACGGTGACGACCGAACTGTTGAGCCGGATGTCCTGTCCGATGATCGCGGGATCGCCGTTGAATCGCGAAGTCCAGAAGCGAGAGCTGAGAACGACGGTCTGCTCGGCCTCGGCGCGGCGATCTGGGTCGAGGTCGAAGAAGCGACCCGCTGCCGCGCGAACGCCGAGGACCGCGAAGTAGCTTGTCGTGACCTTGTGGCCGAAGATGCGCTCTGCGCCGTCCGATCCGGCGAGACTCATCGGCTCAGCGAAGGGCTCGTAGCCATACAAGTCCGCGATGGTGGTCGCTCGTTCACGGATGTCCACGTAGTTGGGGAACGACACCTGATCGACGCCGAACGACCGGCCCTCGGAGACGCTGATATCGACGAGTCGATCGGGATCCGCGACAGTGGATGGCGGGCGCAGCAAAAGACCGTGCTGAAGACCGCCGTGTCGGCCCCGATGCCGATGGCGAGAGAGAGAACGGCGGTGAGCGTGAAGAGCGGCGAGCGAGCGAACGATCTCAGCGCGTACCGGGCGTCCTGCCGCACAGGGTCAAGCCGCATGCGTCACCTCGATTCGGGTAGAGACGAATCTTGCACGCGAAAGGTTAGAGGCGGCATTACATCGGTGACATGTTCTGCGAGGCGGGCGGCCGCCGCCCGTCCCGTCCCTCTACTGAGCTGTCGTCGGTGCCGTCGGCCATCCCTGGTCGATTGGCTTGGTCGAGTCGGCCGTGATCTGCAGGTCGGCGCAGTGGTGATACGAGTAGCCGCCCGGCTGGTTGTAGGCGTGATCGGCCATGAATTGAATCACCTGCAGGGTGCATTTTGCGCAGTTGATGTTGGGCAACTGGATGTCGGCTTCGTAGGTCTGCGGGCTCGCCGGCCGCGTGTAGTGCTGAAAGAGCCCGTCGGCGATGACGGGAATCTGCGGCGGACTCTGCATGGCTGCCCAGACCGAGCGTGGCCCCTTTTCCGTGGTGCGCTCGAAGGTCATGGGATCGGGCGGCAGCTCGTTACGTGAGTTCACCGACAGGGCGACGCGATAGTGTCCAGGGTGATAGATCGTCTCGAGCACTTTCAGGTGCAGCTTCGATCCTCCCTGCACCTTGCCGATCGCGTTGCTCATCTCAGCTTTAGGATCAGCGCCGCAGGGCGCGGCCTTCTGCGGGTCGCCGCGCTCGTTTTCAACGATCCAGGATGCGGGTTCCAGCAGTTTGAAATGGGCTTGCACAATCGGTGGCGCCGATAACGCCAGCGCCGCCGCAACCAATGCGCTACAACCGATCTGTTTCATGGCGAGGTCCTCGACGGACATGGTGTTGGTTATCATACGCCTGCGCGACAAGCACAGCAGGGTCGCATAGAAAACCGCGTGCACCAGCTGGAGGTAATAGGTGAGGGCCGGAGAACTGCCTCCGCCCCGCTGCTACCTCCGCCGCCGCAACACACGCCAAGGAAACCGCCGGTCCCAAGTCCTGACGCAACCCTCGAGAATTCCTAAGAAGGGCCTGTTACGATTGTTTGGCAATGCGCCCGTAGCTCAGGTGGATAGAGCACCGGCCTTCTAAGCCGGGGGTCGCAGGTTCGAATCCTGCCGGGCGCGCCAACCTTTGCTCACGCTTGCCAACGGCGTGCGCTGCGGTTGGTAAGCCATGCGAAGGTTCAGGCCCGAGCGCGCCGAAGTTCTCGCGGTTCGAACGCAACGAAGGCGGGCCGGGCGCGCCACTTTTTGAATGGCCGTGTGACACGGGTGTGACACGCTGTCAGCCATTCTGGCCTCCTGAGACGGCCTTCAGCGTACGCCGCTGCCAGCTCACCTCCAGCCCCTTTCCCAGTTCTTCGTCGGTGACGTTCAAAATAGCGTTGCGTCTGCTGAACGCTCGCGTGGCCGAGCATCAACTGAATGATGCGAATGTCCACGCCGTCAGCCAGCAGCCTGCACGCGCCTTCGTGACGCAGGTCATGCCAGTGCAGGTCGATCTGCCGGAGCTTGGCGCGATCGACCCGAGCACCGGGTTTCGCGCGTTTGGTGTCGTGACCGTTTGCGATGAGGAGCAGCGACTCCCAGGCAGTCTTGAAGCCGCCAACGTTCTCGCCGTTCTCGGTGCCGAACACGAAGGCGTTCGGGCCACGCTTGGCGCGCCGACGCAGAACCGCCGCCAGGCGACCATTGGGGTCGAACGGAATGCGGCGATTCTCCTTGTCCTTCGTCGTGTGGCCAGCGATGCCGATCGTGTGGGTCTCCCACTCCACGCGCTTGTTCTGAATCAGCAGCGTCTCACCCAGTCGGCAGCACAGCTCGAGGGCGCCGATGATGCGGTCGTGCATCAACGGTCCGACGTAGCGATGGTCCGGGGCGTTCATCGATATCGCCGCATCCAGCAGTCGCTTCTCATCGTCGCGCGTGATCCGCCGATCACGAACGGTCTCCGCTTTCGTGTTCAGTCGCACGCCGAATCGGTGAAAGGGCGACTTGTCGATGAGCGGGGGCGTCTGCGCCTGGCCCCACCGAATGGCCGCGCGCAGGATAGCCAGCACCTTGTGCAGCGTGGAGATCTCGACCTTGCGCGCGTACTCGGACTCCGTCTTGAATCAGTTGACGACCGCTGGCTCCTCCAATGCCCTGACCGGCAGATCGCCGAAGTACTGCTTCAGGACTTTGATGCGTCCCGCCGCCGTGTCGAGGCTGCGAATCCCAGCGGGCCTCAGGTGCCGTTCGAAGTAGGCTTCAAGGAAGCCGTCGACTCGCTGGAGATTCCCTGCTGGTTCCTGGGTCGCCTGTCGATTCCCAAAACATCGCGCCGCCGTCTGTGTATGCCGTACATGGTCTTGCGGTGCGACCCTGCTG
>JBOGIV010000085.1:0-4239 GCA_050747925.1 Vicinamibacterales bacterium | reverse complement strand
GCCGAATGTAGTGCAGACTTTGTCACCGCGTGACCGGATTTCTTAGACTTTCTCGCCGTGTCGCCGTTTCCGTGACGAACTTGGGCTAGCTGAAGAGATTGACGTAGGGGTCGTATCGAAAGCGACGATGTCGCGCCTGTCCCGTGATCTCCGCGAGCACACCGATCTCGACGAGTCGTTGCACCAACTGATTAGCCGATTGAAAACTGGTCTGCGTCAACGCGCGCACGTCGACCACTGAGATGATCGGCCGCTCATATAGATGGTCCAACACTCGTTGTCCGCTGCCCGCGGCGCGTCCCAGTCCGTTGGTAATCCGCAGCCGATGATCCTCGCGCATCGCGAGAATCTTGCGCGCGGTGTCGGCGGCCTCGAGGCTCACGTCCGCCACGCCGCGAAGAAAGAACGTCAACCAGCCTTCCCAATCGCCTGAGTCGCGCACCGCTTGCAGCCGGTCGTAATAGTCCTGCCGATGCTGCTTGAAGAAATGGGACAGATAGCTGCCGGTTGAGGTGCGTACCGGCCCGCTCGGCTATTGTCGTCAGCCTTTAACATAGGCTCTGACATGTCACATAGTATCGGCAGTGCAACGTTGTTTCCTGGATAGAACCGGAGATCGCTTGAGTCGGTTGGCTACGAAGACCTTCGAGGCGGGCCGTTCGGACTGCCGACAAACGTCCCCTAGGCGGGGACATGGCGCTGTTCGAGCCGAAGGCGAGTTCGCCCAAGTACTTGAAGGCGGCCGAGGGACGTTTGACCGGCCCGGCGAGCAGGTCTCTCGTGGACGACCGACTCGAGCGAACTCCGGTTCTTAGCCCGCCATGCGGAATCCGACGTACTCGGCAGAGGCACTCAAGCGGCGCACGTTGGTGTGGGCGCTCAAGCTCCGCGTGAATCCCAGAGTGATTCGTGTCCAAGCGATGCGCCGCAAGTGGGGTTCGTGCTCGTCGAAGGGTACCGTGACGCTCGCCGTCGATTTGCTCGACCAGTCGACGCACTTTCAGGACTTCGTCATCGCGCACGAGTTGCTGCATCTGCGCGTCCCAAACCATAGCCGTCTCTTCAAAGCGCTGATGAGCTCCTACGTGCCTGGTTGGCGATCGCTCGATCTGGCAAGACGACGAGGGGCGGGGCGAATATAATTCGGCGACGTCGGCTCACTAGCAGGGGGCATGTGATGAGCACCTGGATAACGCGCATCGGATTCTCAGCGTCGATCGCCGTCCTGTCCGCAATCGCCGGTCACGCGCAGGTGCCAAGACAGGATCGGCAGCCCGCCGGTTCAGCGCTGCGTCCCGCTGTGATGGGACCGTCGGGCGGCGTCTCTACGGGGCATCCGCTGACGACCGCTGCGGCGTTCAACATCCTCATGAAGGGTGGCAACGCGTTCGATGCGGGCGTGGCCTCACTCATCGCCGGTGGTGTGCTGGAACAGGATCTCTACAGCCTCGGCGGCGAGGCACTCGTGCTCGTGTATCCCAAGAACGAGGGCAAGGTCACCTCAGTCGTCGGACAAGGCTGGGCGCCGCGCGCCGTCAGCGTCGACTGGTATCTGTCGCGGAAGAAGACGCTCGACGGCGCCGGGCTCGATCCGGCCGTGGTCCCTGGGGCGCTGCATGCGGCGCTGACCGTGCTCGAGAAGTGGGGAACCATGAGCTTCGAGGACGTGGCGGCCGCGGGGATCACGTACGCGGAGAGCGGCTTCCCGATGCGCAACAGCACCGCGCGCACGATTCAGAATCAGCTCAAGTTCTTCGAGCAGTGGCCCGCCAACAAGACCTACTGGTTGAAGCCGGATGGCTCTCAGTACAAGCCTGGTGAAACGATCAAACTCCCATCCACTGCGCGGACGTTGAAGCGGATGGTCGAAGCTGAGCGGGTTGCGAAATCGAAAGGGCGCGTCGCCGGAATCGTCGCCGCACGCGATCGCTTCTACAAGGGCGACATTGCCAGCGAAATGGTCGCGTTTCTACAGAAGAATGGCGCGCCGTTCGACCTCAGCGATTTCGCGGACTACTACGCGCGCATCGAAGAGCCGGCCAGGACGACGTATCGCGGCTACACCGTGTACAAGCACGGGTTCGGCAGCCAGGGCCCCGTCCTCCTGCAGACGCTGAACATTCTCGAGAACTTCGATCTGCAGGCGATGGGCTACGCGAGCGCCGACTATCTGCATACGGTGACCGAAGCGATGAAGCTCGCGTACGCCGATCGGGATTCGTTTTATGCCGATCCAGCCTTCGTCAAAGTGCCCGCCGAGGGGTTGCTGTCGAAGGCGTACGCCAAGCACCGCGCGGCGTTGATCGATCCCAAGCGGTCGTCGACCACGTTTATCGCGGGCGATCCGCTGAAGTACGACACGCAAGTGAAGGAGTGGCCCTACTGGCGGGCTAATGTACAGAGTGGCGCCACGAGCGCGCCACAAAACGATCCGAATCTGAGGGCGTCGCTTGGACAGGATTCGGCCGGCGTGATGAAAGACACCACGCACATGGCCGTGATCGATAAGGATGGAAATATCTTCGACGTGACGCCGAGTGGTGGCTGGATCAACGGCGCCGTGATTCTGGGTGACACCGGCATTGGGATGAGTGTTCGTGGCGAGCAGTTCTGGCTCGATACCACGAGGGCGAATCAGATTCGTCCGCGCGCGCGGCCACGTTACACGCTCACGCCAAGCCTGGTGTTCAAGGGGACGACACCGATGATGGCGATCGGCACGCCCGGCGGTGACAATCAGGATCAAACCATTCTTCAAGCGTTCCTCAGCATCGTCGAATTCTGGAGCGACTGGTATCCCAACCTTCACGCGGCACTTGAACGTCCCCGTGCACAGACGTTACATTTTTACGGTTCGTTTTGGCCACACACGGCGGGCTTCAATCAGCTCAACATCGAAGCCACAGTCCCTGACGCGGTTTACAACGAGCTGAAGGCGCGCGGCCACAATGTGAGCCGCTTACGAACGTTTGGGATGTCTGGTTGTGCGACGGCCGTGATGATCGATCCCGCTACCGGCAACCGCTTTGCGGGGGCCGACCCCCGACGGGATTGTTACGCGATCGCGTATTAGCGGAAGGGGGGCCTCGTTGAGACTCATGCATGACTCGACATTTGAACGATCGCTGTCGATTCATGGATGTACACGAACTCAGAACACGAATTTTCGAAAGCCAGGAAGCGCGGCGCGAAGCGGAGCTGGCAGCCATTGAAGAGGACGTCTCCTTTTTGGTGGATGACCTAGGCTCCGACGAAGGAGACGCCCTCGAACTCGTTAAAGATCTACCGCGGTTTACGTCTTGAGCGTCCTGGCCCATTGCTCGATCGAGAGCGGCTCGATCCCAAACTCGCGGGCAATGCTCTTGATGTGAACGTCGTAGCCCACCGCTTCGAACCACTCCAGCATCGTTGCGAAGTCCTCGCTGTTCTTTCGGACTTCTGAAATCGGGATCTGCACGAAGTCAATCTGGCGCCCGAGCCCGCGGCTGAGCGCGGCAGCCGCTTCCGGCATCGTCACTTCGTCGCCGGCGATGTCGAGCTCACGACGGTTGAGGCGATCCGGCTCGAGAAAGGCCTTCGCGCCGTACTTGCCGATGTCCGAGACCGCGATCATCTGCACGGCGGTCGTCGGCGCCAGCGCCGCATAGAGTTTGTTGTCATTCAGAAACCAGGGACTGGCCAGGTTCTCCATGAAGAAGACCGGTCGAATGATGGTGTACGACGCGAAGCCCAGGCTGCGAACGGTATCTTCGACCCGCGACTTGTTTTCGAAGTGTGGGATGCCCGATCGGCGATGGGCTGAGCCCACTGACGAGTAGACGAAGTGCTGCACGCCGGCGTCGCGCGCGGCAGTTGCAAACCGATGCCCTTGCTCTTCTTCCTTGAGCACGCCGGCCTCCCAGGTGTTCTGGACGGCATACGCGCCCCACGCACTCTCGAGTGCCGCGCGGACAGAATCGAGATCGTCCAGATCGCCTTCGACGATCGTGGCGCCAGTGGCAGCGATGGCTTTCGCCGCCTCTCCCGTTGGCTTCCGCGTCATCGCGCGAATGGTGAATCCCTTTCCAGCGAGCGCGCGTGCAGTGGCACCCCCCTGGTTGCCGGTGGCGCCGGTGATCAGAATCGTTTTCGTGTCGGTCATGATGGCGTGGCTCCTGGAGAAAAACTTCGACCCAGCATCCGGCACAACTCGGCCAGATGATGTTGTTGTTCCGGTGTCAGCGCGCTGAAGAGCTGGAC
>JBOGIV010000084.1:0-5137 GCA_050747925.1 Vicinamibacterales bacterium | reverse complement strand
GGTCGATATAGTTGCTGATGAACTGGCTGTCGTAGCGGTTGCCCTCTGAGAAGAACCCGATCCCGCCCATGAACCCGGCGGTGTTCTTGGTCACGGTGATGCCGTTGGTGCGGACGTCCACCGGCATCCGGCCAATGGCCTGATTGACGCGGTTCTGGACGTCCACCGCCGCCAGATCGGGATCGCGACCTACATCGAAGACGACGGTGATCGAGGAGAAACCCGTGCTCGTGCTGGACGAGGTCATGTAGGTCATTCCCTCGATTCCATTGATAGCTTGCTCGAGTGGCGTTGTGACCGCCGTCTCGACCGCTTGAGCATTGGCGCCGGTGTAAAACGCGCCGACCGTCACCGACGGGGGCGCGAGGTCCGGGAAGCGCGCGATGGGAAGCGTCGGGATTGAGATCGCGCCCGCCAGAATGATCAGCAGCGAGCAGACCGACGAGAGGACCGGTCGGCGGATAAAGACGTCGGCAACCATGGCTACGACGCCTTCTGCGGGGCCGCCGGCGGAGCGCCGATTTGGACCGGCGCGCCGTCGCCGATCTTCTGAATGCCTGAGACGATCAACTGATCCCCAGGTTTGAGACCAGAGATCAGCAGATAGTCGTTGCCGACGAGGTCACCGAGCTCAACCGCCTGCTGTTTCGCGATCGTCTGCTCGCCCTTCTTCTCGACGACATAGACGAAGTACTGCGCGTTGATGCGCGCCACGGCGGTCATCGGGACCGTGAGGCGCGGCTCGGTTCGCCAAACCACTCGCACCCGCACGAACTGGTCGGCGCGGAATTGCCCGCGGCCCTCGGCCAGCGTCGCCTTGGCCAACACCGTCTGCGTCGTATCCTCGACGGTCGGGGATATGAACGTCACGCGATTGGAGGCGACCACCTCACCTTGGTCGTTGAGAATCCGGACGGGCAACCCGAGCTTCAAGCCTGTCGCCTGTTGGACAGGCACGTTGATGTACAGCTCCAGCACCGCGTTTTCGTCGACGGTCGTCAGCACGGTCGCCTTCGTCACGCGGTCGCCGCTTCGGATCGGGATGTCGCCGACGACGCCCGCGTTGGGCGCTGTCACCTTGTAATAGTCGAGCTCGACCTTCTGCTCGCGAATCTGCTGCTCGACGGCATCGAGCTGCGCCTGGCTGGTTCTGACCGCGGTCTCGGCCTGCTCGAGCTCGCGTTGACTCATGGCGCCAACCTCAAAAAGGGTCTTCGATCGCTGGGCCTGTTGCCTTGCGTACTCGAGGTCGGCCACCCGCATCGATCGCATCGATTCGAGCTGGGCCACGGTCGCTTGCTGCCGAGCGGAGTCGATCTCGAAGAGCACGGCGCCAGCCGAGACGTGCTCTCCGGATCGCACGGCGATTCTGGTCACGAAGCCCTCGACCTGCGGTTGAATGGTCGTCGACCGACGTGACTTCAGCGAGGCAATGAACTCGGTCGACTGCTCGACGGGTTTGTTCTCGAGCGCGACCGCTTCAACGGGCATTGGCGGCATTCCACCGCCAGGGCCGCCGCCTGCACCACCGGGGCCCGCTGGCGCGCCGCCGCCGGCGCACGCCACACTGATAACGCTGAGTAAGACAGCAATCCACCGAAAAAGACTACGCATGGTAACCATCGTGGGAAGGTTCGAACGGGGACGAGTCGTTAGAATAGCCTGAAACTGTGGATGAAGTCTTGCTCGGCTTCAGCCGCGCGATGTACGCGAACTGGCTGTGGCATCGGCCGTTACAACTCATCATTGACGCGGGTGAAGGCCTCCAGCTGGCCTTGTCTGCAAACGTCTTCTCCCCTTCATATGTCGCGATCACTCATGGCCATTCGGATCACGTGCTGGGTCTGCCCGGACTTATCGCGGCGCGTCGTTTCGGAAAAGGCGCGAATGACAAGCCTCTCCACGTGATCTATCCGGACGGGTCGCGTGGTGTGACGGCTGTGCGTGAGTTACTCGGCATCGCTTACGCAGGCGTCGTGTTCCCCGTCTCCTGGATTGGAGCCGGGCCTGGCTTCAGCCGAACCATCGGCAAAGGCCGAAGTCTTGAAGCCTTTGGCGTGACCCATACGGCTGACGAGCCCGCTCTCGGTTATCGCGTCGTCGAAACACGGCGCCGGCTGCGTGCGGAGTTTGCACATCTGTCTCAGGGAGAACTCGAAACGTTGGCGCTGCGGGGTCAGCGCGAGGAGATGCTCGAAGACATCCGACACGTTGTCTTCGCACATAGCGGTGATGCGATGCCCATCGATCCCAACGACGTTCGTGGCGCGGACCTGCTCGTTCACGATGCGACGTTTCTCGAGGGGGGAGATCGGCGCGAGCCGATTCACGCCACGACCGAGGAGGCCTTCGACGTCGCGTGCGCAGGCGGGGTCAAAAAACTGCTGCTGTACCACCTCTCGGTCCGTTACGATCGCACCGCGGCCGTGATGATGCTCCGTCGTCAGCTCGCGAAGAGCGGATTCGACGGCGAGTGCTGGTGGCTCGATGAGGACGCCTTCGTGGATCTGAGGCGCTGAGCCCAGCGTTCAGCTTCTGATATTTTCTAGCTGTGGCTTCCCTCTCTGAGCAGGACGTCAAACGCATCGCCAATCTCGCGCGGCTGGAGCTGACGCCCGCAGAGCTCTCGCTGTTCACCCAGCAATTGAGCGACATCCTTGTCTATGTCGAGCAGATTCAATCGCTCGACACCAGTGGCGTGGCGCCCACTTCGCACGTCCTCAATCGGCCGGTCGATCGGGACGATCGTGAAGCGCCAACGCTGCCGCTTGCCGACGCTCTCGCCAATGCTCCGGACGCAGCTCCCGAAGCGGGGCTTTTCAAAGTGCCTCGAGTGATGGGATGAGCGCGGTCACTGATTTCAGCGCACGCGCGCTGGTTCGAGAGCTGGTCAACGGATCGCTCACCGCGACCGACGTGTGCGAAGCGCATTTGACGCGCATCCGATCCGTCGAACCCAAGTTGTCGGCGTTCGTCACCATCGCATCCGAATCGGCCCTCGAGCGGGCACGGACGCTGGACGCCAACCGCGCGGCCGGACGGCCGCTGGGTCCCCTTCATGGTGTGCCCATCGCGCTCAAAGACAATCTCTGCACGCGCGGCATTCCGACGTCCGCCGCCTCACGGATCCTGCGACGCTTCGTGCCGCCGTACAACGCAACTGTTGTGATGCGACTGGAAGAAGCCGGCGCGATCGTCATTGGAAAAACGAATCTCGACGAGTTCGCCATGGGATCGTCCACGGAGAACTCCTCGCTCGGGCCGACTCGGAACCCGTGGAATCTGTTGCGCGCGCCGGGCGGCTCGAGTGGCGGGTCATCTGCCGCCGTCGCCGCTCGGCTCGCACCCGGCGCGCTGGGCTCCGACACCGGCGGATCGATCCGTCAGCCCGCCGCGCTGTGCGGCATCGTCGGGCTCAAGCCGACGTACGGCCGAGTTTCCCGCTATGGCTTGTTGGCCTTCGCGTCCTCGCTCGACCAGATCGGACCGCTCACGCGGACCGCCGAGGATGCGGCGCTGATGTTGCAGATTTTGGCGGGACACGATCGGCACGACGCCACCTCGTCTGCCGAGCCATTGCCCGATTTCACAGCCGCGTTGACCGGTGACGTACGCGATCTACGCATCGGTGTGCCACGAGCGGTAGTCGGCGAGGGCGTAGACGAAGACGTTCGTGCCGCCATCGAAGGAGCGCTTGGTGTGCTGCGAGAGCGTGGGGCCGTTGTCGTCGACGTGGAGCTGCCACACGCGGGCTTCGCGATCCCGGTTTACTACCTGATTGCGACGGCTGAGGCATCGTCCAACTTGGCGCGCTACGACGGTGTGCGCTACGGACTTCGCGCGACTTTGGACAAGGACGATGGCCTGGTCGCGATGTATGAGCGCACCCGAGACGAGGGCTTTGGAGCCGAGGTCAAGCGACGCATCGTGCTCGGCACTTACGTGTTGAGCGCAGGCTACTACGACGCGTACTACTTGAAAGCCCAACAGGTGCGAACGTTGATGCGACGCGACTACGAACAGGCCTTTTCGCAAGTGGACGTGATCGCCATGCCCACCACGCCGACACCCGCGTTCAGGCTTGGCGAGAAGACCAGCGATCCCCTGCAGATGTACCTGAACGACGTCTTCACCGTGAGCGCGAACCTGACGGGCCTGCCGGCCATCAGCGTTCCGTGCGGATTCTCACCTGGGCGGTTGCCAATCGGGCTGCAGCTGACGGGAAGAATGTTCGACGAGTCGACTCTGCTTCGGGCGGCCGACGCGTATCAGCGGGACACGCGGTGGCACGAAGAGGTCCCTGACCTCTCTCACTGAGCCGAGATTCCGGGCCGGCCTTTCCTGAGCACAAACTTCTGGATCTTGCCGGTTGCCGTCTTCGGTAGGTCGGCAATCGGCGTAAAGCTGTGCGGGACCTTGAAGTGCGCCATGTTGGTCCGGCAGAAGGATCGCAGATCATCGGCCGACGCCGACTGCCCGGCTCTGAAGACGACGAAGGCATGCGGGGCCTCGCCCCACCGTTCGTCCGGCAGGCCCACGACCGCCGCCTCTTGAATCGCGTCATGACGAAGCAACATCGCCTCGACTTCGACCGAGGAGATGTTTTCACCGCCACTGATGATCACGTCCTTGAGGCGATCGCGAATCTCCACGTAGCCGTCCGGATGGACCACGGCGGCGTCGCCGGTATGGAACCAGCCGTCGCCCATCACCGCCGTGGTGGCGGCGGCATCGTTGTAGTAGCCGGCCATGACGACATTCCCGCGGGCGACAATCTCGCCAATCGTCGCTCCGTCGCGCGGCACTTCGTTGCCGTCGGGATTGACGACGCGCAGCTCGCCCGACGTCATCAGCTCCACGCCCTGTCGTGCCTTGATTCGCGCGCGATCGACGGCAGACAGTGCCTCGTGCTCGGGAAGCGGCTCGCAAAACGTAATGGCTGGTGACGTTTCGGTGAGGCCGTAGAGCTGCGTGACCGTCCAGCCGAGGCCCTCCTCCATCCGCTGAATGGTGACGGCAGCCGGGGGGGCGCCGGCCGTGAGCACTTGAACACCGCGAGGCGTTCCCGCGCGCACCGATTCAGGCGCGCCGGCGAGCCCGATCAGGACCGTCGGCGCGGCACACAGAAGCGTGACAC
>JBOGIV010000083.1:0-4983 GCA_050747925.1 Vicinamibacterales bacterium | reverse complement strand
CGCGTGGCCTGGTCGCGGCCCCGGGCTTCATCGACATCCATACTCACGCGCGGCGGGGCATCTTCGAAGTGCCGACCGCCGACAACTACGTGCGGCAGGGAGTGACCACTCTCATCGAGGGGCCCGACGGCGGATCACCGGTGCCGCTCGCGCCGTTTCTGGCGAAGGTTCAAGCAACGCGTATCACGCCAAACTTTGCGATGTTCATCGGCCAGGGATCCATACGCAGCGAGGTCATGGGCGAGGTCGATCGGCCAGCGACTCGTGCCGAGCTCGACAAGATGCGCGCGCTCGTCACCCAAGGCATGGAGGATGGCGCGCTTGGCCTCAGCTCCGGCCTCTTCTACGTGCCGGGCGCCTTTACGTCCACCGAGGAAGTAATCGAGCTGGCCAGGGTCGCCGGTCAAATGGGCGGCATCTACATCTCGCATATGCGCGACGAGGCGAAGGGGCTTTTGGACAGCGTCCGCGAGACACTCGCGATCGGCGAAAAGGGCAACCTGCCGACGCAGATCACCCATCACAAGGTGGTAGGGAAGAAGTACTGGGGCGGATCGGTCGAAACCCTTCGCATGGTGGACGAAGCGCGTCGGCGCGGAGTGGACGCGACGATCGATCAGTACCCTTACACAGCGTCGGCCACGAGCATCACGGCGGCGCTCCTCCCGCAATGGGCGCAGGAGGGAGGCCGCGAGGCGACGCTGAAGCGCCTGAAGGATCCGGCCACCCGCGCCAAGATCAAGGCGGAGAGCACGGCCATCATTCGCGACGAGCGCGGCGGCGGCGATCCGAAGAACGTGTCGGTGTCGGCGTGCCAGTTCGATCCGAAGCTCGCCGGTCAGAACCTCGCGCAGATCACGCAGGGCCGCGGCCTTCCAGTGACGATCGAGAACGCCGCTGAGACGGCGATGTGGATCGTCGAGCAGGGAGGTTGCGGCGGCATCTTTCACGCGATCGGCGAGGACGACCTGCAGCGCACACCCGGCCACGATGATCGCCTCCGACGGCGAGGTGGCCATCTTCGGCCGCAACGTTCCACACCCGCGCAGCTATGGCACCTTCGCCCGCGTGCTCGGCCTCTATGTCCGCGAGAAAAAACTGCTGTCGCTCGAAGTCGCGGTGCAGAAAATGTCGGCGTTGCCAGCGCAACGTTTGGGATTGAGCGACCGAGGGGTGTTGCGGGCGGGCCTGAAGGCTGACATCGCCATCTTCGATCCCGACACGGTCCGCGATACAGCTACATTCGACAAGCCGCACAGCTACGCCGAAGGCGTCAGCGTCGTCATCGTCAACGGCCAGGTCGCGTTTGAAGGCGGCAAGATGACGACCGCGCGGCCGGGCCGCGTGCTCTACGGCCCGTCGAAGAGGAATTAGGCCGGGTAGGCCGAGTAGGCCGGGTGGGCCGGGTAGGGCACCGCAACATTAGAGAAGGAGGACTATTGTGACGACGCCGAACATGGTTCGATCGCTCGGACGCCTCTGCCCAACGCTTGTCGCGGCGATCGTCCTTGGCACCGTTTTGCTCGCGTCGCAGCCGACGCCAGCTCTAACGCTCGCGTGACGGTACGCTCTCGCCGAGACTACTCGTCCGGAATGCCCTGCTCGTCACGCCGGACAACTCGCCTCGGCCAGCACCAGCGCTTCCGCGAACTCGCTCTGGAACCTGCAGCTCAGACACCGCCAGTCCCCGCCTGCGGCGATTTGTCGTACGGCTGGACGGCGTGACTCGAAGGTCATTCCGTCCGAGCAGTCTCGGCGAGGTCGCGCCCGACGGTTCGCTCGCATGCTTCATCCGGAGTGCCGCCCGCGAGTGCGCTCATCGATAGACCTGCGAATCATGCGCGTGCCGCCGGGACTGCTCGACCGGAAAGAGCATTCGAGCCAGGCCGTTCACGATGCCGACAACTGGCTGACGGTAGGGACACACGATGTTTGAGCGCGGTCTCCCGCGCGAGTTCGCAGGAGCGCTTGTGCTGACCGAAGCCAGTTGACCGGCCTGGCGAGAGATCTTTCCGGCCGAGTAGTCCCGGCGAGCAAGCGCGGAACTTCGCCAGCTACGCAGGCTTATGGCTTGCCTCGCTCGTCCCTCGGACGCTCGGGATGACCCTGAGCCTGTCGCCTCTCGACCAAGCTCGAGGCGATGGTGAGCCTGTCGAACCATCGAACGGTCACGGCAAGCCGAACGCGAGCAGGACGTTGCCTCCCTTGCCGCGCCACTGGCCGTAGCCCGAGTTGGTCAACACCAACCCGCCGGCGATCACGGGACCGGCCGCGTCGATCGATCCACCTTCCGCTTTGACGCCGTTCACCGTCTCGAACGGTCGCATCGTATTGAAGTCCCAAATGATCGCGCCGTTCGTGGTCGAGTACGCGCGGAAGTGTCCGTCGATCGACCCGGAGAACACGACGCCCGGCATCACGCTGATCGCCGCTGACTGCGCTCCTGTGCAACCTGGACCGCTGCTGCACGTGAGCGCGGGCGCGGGCGTGTGCCAGACCCGCTCTCCAGTGGCCAGCCGAATCGCGAACAAGCCCCCGGCCTGGGCCGCGGGCTGAAACGTCCCGGACGTCATCACATAGACGTCCGACACCGGCGCGTAGATGTTCTGGTCGTCGGCCGCGGAGCCCCATTCGATTCCGCCTAAGGGGCCGCCTTGCCCAGCGCGGAACTGCCAAATGATCTTCCCCTTCTCGTCAGGAGCCAGGCCGTAGACGACGCCCGACTTCTGGCCGAGGACGAGAACCCGGCGTCCTCCGGGAAGCGTCTTCAGAATGGCCGAGTTCCCGAAGTCGTGATCGGGACCGACATCGTCGGGGCAGTTCTCGACGCCTGGCTTGCAGCCGATCACGAAGGCGTCGTTTGGCGTGGCCTGCTGTACCCATTGAATGGCGCCGGTTCTCATATCCAGTGCCACCACCGCGTCGGTCGTGGGCGCCGCTGGGCTGGTGTACGCGTTTCCAGTCGCGACGTAAATCGTGTTGGTCGTCGCGTCAATCGTTGGCGAGTTCCAAACCGCGGCTCCCGCGGTCTTCCAAAGAGGCGTACCTGCCGAGTTCTTGCCGACCATCTTCGGCGCCTCGGGAATCATGTAGGACTTCCAGATCTGCTTGCCGGTCGCTGCGTCGAGTGCCACGACGCTGCCACGGAACGTGCAACACTGATAGTTGGCGCGAGCGCCGGGTCCTTCTTCGAAGGACGAGACCGGCACGTAGAGCCGGCCGTTTGCAAACGACGGCGCGCCCGTCACCCGGGCGTAGGCGTGATCATCGACTTTGGTCTTCCACACCAGCTCGCCCGACCGCGCGTCAACGGCGTACGCGTTCGCGCGAATGTCGCCAAACATCGCGATGGTTCGGGTGGTCCCGCTAATGGGAACGCGGGCAATGGTGATGGCGGTTCGCACACCGCCGTCGGCCTTGAACGACCAGTGGGTACAACCGGTTGCGGCGTCAAGCGAGTAGACCATCGCGTTCATGTTGCCGACGAACACGCGTCCAGCCGCCACCGTTGGCTGGCCCGAGGCGCTGTTAGCGCCGGCAAACCCGAACGCCCATTTCAAGGTGAGCTTTGGCACCTGGGCCGCGGTCAACCCAGCCGCCTTCTCGTTCTGGAACCGCGTGTTCGCGCCGTCATTCCCCCAGCCGTTCCACATCGGCAGCGACGCGGGGTCTGGAAGCACGCTGCCCGCAGGGCACAGGCCGCCGGCCGCAGCGTCCGCCGTGGTGACCTGCCCACGGCCGCCAGCGGCGCCAACCATTGCCACGACCAGGGCCACCGTCAATACGGCGACGCGCGAATGGGTTTGACGGGCCATTGCCACTCCTGTCTTTCGTGTGCGCTCAACCCCAAAGCTCACTTCAGTCGATAACACCTTGCGATCGTTCCCACCCGCCCGACCCGCCCGACCCGACCTACCAGGCCTACTGGCCTACCTGGCCTACCTGGCCTACTTGGCTGGCCTACCTGGCCTGTTTAGTGTGACACGCGGTCGCGCAGCATGCGTGCGATCTCGTCCTCGCCGAGCGGCGCCGCTCCCTTCACACGAAGGCTGTCCAACCATTCGGCGTCTTGTCATGGGAGCCCCTTCTAACACGAAGGGCGGAAGACTGAAGCAACACCAATCAGCCGAGCTCACGAAGCCGCCGCTGCAGAAACTCGCCGCGCCCTGCTGCGCGAGCTCCAGCGCTCGCTCGTACGAGGCACGGGCCTCTGCGGTCCTGCCAAGCCGGCGGCACAAATCGGCGCGCGCAGAGTGCGCGAGGTGATACTCGTCGAATTCGCCGCGCGCCAGGATCGCGTCGATCAAGACCAGGCCGGCCGCCGGGCCATCGCGCATCGCCACCGCCGCCGCGCGATTGAGCGCCACGACGGGGGATGGATCGATTCGCGACAACAGGTCATAGAGCCCGACGATCTGCGCCCAATCCGTCGCGCCGGCATCGCTCGCCTCGGCGTGAACCGCGGCAATCGCGGCTTGAATCGTGAAGGGGCCAATCCGGCGCGATGACAGCGCCCGCTCCACCAGCACCAGACCTTCGGCGATCTGATCGCGGTTCCAAAGCAATCGGTCTTGCTCCTCCAGCAGCACGATCTCCCCATTGGGAGATGTGCGTGCGGCGCGCCGCGAATCGTGCAGCAGCATCAACGCGAGCAGTCCAGCCGCTTCAGGCTCGGTCAGCAACTGGACGAGCAGGCGGGCCAGCCGAATCGCTTCGCTCGACAGGTCGTGACGCGTCAGCGATTCTCCGGACGAGGCCGAGTAGCCTTCATTGAAGACGAGGTAGATGACGTGAAGGACGCCGTCCAACCGTGCGGGCAGATCGACTCTGGACGGCACGCGATACGGAATCCTCGCTTCTCGAATCTTCTGCTTCGCCCGGACGATGCGCTGGGCGACGGTTGGCGCTCCGGTCAGAAACGCGCGGGCGATCTCCTCGGTCGTGAGACCGCAGACTTCGCGCAGCGTGAGCGCCACCCGCGCG
>JBOGIV010000082.1:0-8169 GCA_050747925.1 Vicinamibacterales bacterium | reverse complement strand
GCATTTCGCGGCGGCGTGACATGCGCTCGGCCAGCAACGACTCGCGGACGCGGGCGATGGCGCGCGGCAAAGTGGCGCCCTTCTGCTCGAACTCGGCCAACATCGCCAGCGACACGTCGAGCTCTCGCACCGGGCCGAGTGCCCGCGTGATGCGCCGCACCTGCCGGCGCGCGCGATCGAGCGTGTTCGTGTCGGCGCTGGCGCCAATCACCGGCAGCACGCCGCGCAAACGGCGAGACGCCACGCGCGCTTCGTGCACCGACGTCTCGTCGCCGGCCTGCACCGCCGGCATCGCCTTGAGCAGCGAGACCAGGCGTTGACGCAGCATGGCCACTGAAAGAGTTGAGCGGCGCTCCATGTGAGGATGAGCCCCGAATTATACTCACCGCGACGTCAATGGTGATCCGGTAATGCGACTCGCGGCTATCGATATCGGGACCAACTCGGTCCACATGATTGTGGTCCAGGTCAGGCCCGATTTCTCGTTCGAAGTCGTCGATCGCGAGAAGGAAATGGTCCGCCTGGGCGCCGGCGGCCTCGACGGACGCAAGATGACCCGCGAAGCGATGAGCGCCGCGCTGCTGGCGCTTTCGAAGTTCGAACGCCTCGCGAAATCCCATCAGGTTGACGAAATCCTCGCCGCCGCCACCAGCGCGACGCGCGAAGCCGAAAATGGCGGCTCGTTCCTCAAGGCCATCGAACGCCGCACGGGTATTCGCGCCCGCATCATCACCGGTACCGAAGAAGCGCGCCTGATCCATATGGCCGCGGTGTACGGTGTCGACACCCCGAAACCCGCGGTCGTCATCGACATCGGCGGGGGCAGCGTCGAGATCACGTTGGGCAGCGGCCACGAGGTCAAGTTTGCGCGGAGCTTCAAGCTCGGCGTCATTCGCCTCACCGAGCGCTTCGTCACCACCGACCCGCTCAGCGGGCGCGACGAGCGCAAGTTGACGCGGTTCGTCTCCGAGCAGGCGGACCGCTACATCAAGCACATCGTGGACGAGGGGTTCGATCGCGTGATTGGGACGTCGGGCACGATCCTCTCGCTCGGGACGGTCGCTACCGCACTCGATCGCGGATCGGAACCCGACGAGGTGCGCAACCTGCGCGTCAGCTCGAAGAGCATTCGTCGCCTGCGCAAGGCGGCCGTCGAGATGGATCTGGACGAACGCCTGCGCCTGCCGGCGCTTGATCCGCGCCGCGCGGACGTCATGGTGGCAGGAGTGGTGCTCCTCGACGCCCTTCTAAGGAAGCTCGGCGCCGACGAGATCACGCTGTGCGATCTCGCCTTGCGCGAAGGCCTCGTGCTCGACTACGTCCTGCGTCATCGACGCGAGATCACGCGCGTCGACAACTACCCCGACGTTCGCCGCCGCTCGATCATCGAGCTCGGCGAGCGCTGCAGTTGGGAAGCCGACCACTCGAAGCGCGTGGCGGCGCTGGCGCTGGCGCTCTTCGATCAGACCAAGTTGATCCACAGACTCGGCGATCGAGAACGCGAGTGGCTCGAGTACGCATCGCTCCTGCACGATGTCGGCAACCACATCAGCTACCAGAGTCACCATCGACACTCGTACTACTTGATCAAGAACGGCGACCTGCGGGGCTTCGAGCCCGAAGAGATCGACATGATCGCCCTCATCGCTCGCTACCACCGCCGCGCGACCCCCAAGAGCGATCACGAGGGTTTCTCCGATCTCGACAAGGCGTCTCGACACGCCGTCGTCGTGCTGGGTGCCTTTCTCCGGCTGGCCGAGACGCTCGACCGCAGCCGTCACGGCGCGATTCGCGGCCTTCGGATTCGCCAACGGATGGGACAACTGCGCATTCGCGTGCAATCGATCGGCGACGCCGAGCTCGAAGTGTGGGCCGCATCGCGCCAGCTTTACGCGCTCGAAGAGGCGCTCGAGCGCAAAGCGCTCATCGAGAAGGTGCCGTTCCGCGGGACGGTTAACACGGAATTAACGCGGAAGAAACTGCCGCGCAACGACCGGCGCGTACGCTGACCAGATGGCAGCGAGGCTTCGCCTCAGTCCGCCGGGGCTTCGCCTCGCTGCGGCAGTGTGGTCTTGCCCCGCTCCGCGGGGCGCTAGACCGCTCCTAAGGCCCGCTGCAATCATCCGTCACTGTGATGGCCTTAGGAGCGGTCTGGTGGGCGGTCTGTTGGCGATGACCAGCGCGGTCGTCGTGGCCGCCTGCGGTGCGGGTTCGAACGCGATGGTCGGATCCACACGCGGCGACGCGCAGGTCACCCTCGACGGGTCCAGCACGGTCTTTCCCATCAGTGAGGCGGTCGCGGAAGAGTTTCGAAAGGTCAGCCCGTCGATTCGTCTGACGGTCGGCATCTCGGGCACCGGCGGCGGCTTTCAGAAGTTCTGCCACGGTGAGACCGACATCACCGAGGCCTCGCGCCCCATCACGACCATCGAAGCGCATGCGTGCGGGCGTTCAGGGGTCGAGTTCATCGAGCTGCCAATCGCCTACGACGGCATCGCCATCGTCGCGCACCCGCGAGCGACCTGGGTCGACCACATCACGGTGGCCGAGCTGAAACGAATCTGGGAACCATCGGCGCAAGGGACGATCACGAAATGGAGTCAGGTTCGTTCGGGCTGGCCCGACCGGGAGCTCCACCTCTTCGGAGCCGGATTCGACTCGGGGACCTACGACTACTTCACCCTCGCCGTGACTGGAACCACCAAGTCCAGCCGCGGCGATTTCACATCAAGCGAAAACGACAACGTGCTGGTTCAAGGAGTGTCGAGCGACGAAGGCGCCTTGGGCTTTGTGCCCTTCTCCTACTACGAGACCAATCGCGACCGGCTGAAACTTCTGCCCGTTGACGATGGTGAGCCGGCAAATGGAGAAGGGCCGGTGTTGCCAACGCCCGACGCCATCCGCACAGGCGCGTACCATCCGCTCTCACGTCTCGTGTTCATCTATGTCTCGAAGGCGGCGGCCGAGCGGCCAACGGTTCAGCGGTTTGTCGAGTTCTATCTCGCCGAGGTCGAAACGCTCGCTCGCGAGGTGCACTATGTGGGCCTTGGACCTCGGGTCTATGAGGAGCTCGGAAAGCGCTTCGCCAGGCGGACGACCGGGTCGGTGTTCACGGGCACAGCAGTGGTCGGTGTCACCATCGATCAACTGCTGAGCAACGAACGCGCTCGATAAGCTGATCATGACCAGGCCAACGCTCGAATGGATGATCGAGCGGCTGCTGTTCATTTGCGCCGCGCTATCGGTGCTGACGACAGTCGCCCTCGCCGGCGTCCTGGCCGTCGAAACCGTCTCGTTCCTGCGCGAGGTCTCCATCGCCGAATTCCTGTTCGGGACCGAATGGACACCGCTTTTCGCCAACCCGCGATTCGGCGTTCTGCCCCTGGTGGCCGGAACGCTGCTCGTTTCGACCATTGCGATCGCGGTTGCTGCGCCGATGGGGCTGCTGGTGGCCATCTATCTGAGCGAGTACGCACCCGATCAGATCCGCCGGCTCGTCAAACCCGCGCTCGAGGTGCTGGCCGGCGTGCCGACGGTGGTCTATGGCTACTTTGCCCTGACGTTTGTGACGCCGATTCTCCAACAGGCGATTCCTGGCCTGGGGGGGTTCAATGCCCTCAGCCCTGGATTGGTGATGGGCTTGATGATCCTGCCGCTCGTCACCTCGCTCTCCGAGGACGCCATGCGAGCCGTGCCGATCGGACTGCGAGAAGGGGCGTACGCGCTTGGCGCGTCGCGCCGGCAAACCGCGCTACACATCGTCGTCCCCGCCGCGTTCTCGGGAATCATGGCCGCCCTGATTCTCGCGGTGTCGCGCGCGATCGGCGAAACCATGATTGTGGCGATTGCCGCCGGCCAGCAACCCCGGCTGACGGCCAATCCACTCGTGCCGATCGAGACGATTACGGCCTACATCGTTCAAGTCAGTCTGGGCGACGCGCCGCGCGGCACGCTCGAGTACCGGACGATCTTCGCGGTGGGCCTCCTGCTGTTCCTGGGCACCTTCGCGCTGAACGCCGCGAGCCTGTGGCTGCGTGAACGCGTCCGGGAGAAGTACGTCTGATGCCGGCGACGACCGCGGCTGCGCGGCGCCGAAGCCACCGCTTCGACGCGATGTTTCAGGTTGCGGCGCTCGCCGCGCTGGTTCTTGCGCTGGCCGCTCTTGCCACGCTGCTCGTTGACGTCTTCATCGATGGGTGGCCACGGCTGAACTGGCAATTTCTGACCAGCGGGATCTCGCGTCGTCCCGAGGATGCGGGAATCGTTCACGCGCTCGCCGGCAGCCTGTGGGTGATGGCTCTCACCGGCGCCCTCGCCTTGCCGACTGGCGTCGGCGCGGCCATCTATCTGGAGGAATACAGCGGACGGGGCCGGGTCGCGCGTCTGGTGGAGCTCAACATCGCGAACCTGGCCGCCGTGCCATCGATCGTGTTCGGCCTGCTCGGGTTGGCGGTGTTCGTTCGCTACATGGCCATGGGCCGAAGCGTCCTGGCGGGGGCCGCGACCCTGACCCTGCTGGTGTTGCCGATCGTGATTCTGTCCACCCGTGAAGCGATTCGCGCCGTGCCCGTCTCGATTCGGGAGGCGTCGTACGCCCTCGGGGCGACGAAGTGGCAGACGGTGTGGCATCAAGTCTTGCCGATGGCGCTGCCAGGGATCTTGACCGGCGTCATCCTCGCGCTGTCCCGGGCGATGGGCGAAACCGCGCCGCTCGTGGCCATCGGGGCACTCACCTACATTCCGTTCGCCCCCGATTCCGTGTGGTCGCCGTTCACCGTGCTCCCGATTCAGATTTTCAACTGGGCGTCGCGACCTCAAGACGCGTTCGCCGCCAACGCTGCGGCTGGTATCCTCGTCCTGCTGGGATTACTTCTGACCGTGAACGCCATCGCCATCGTCATTCGCGATCGCTCGCGACGGGAGCGGGCATGAGACCCTCGTCCGCCCTTCGATCGGAGTCGGCAAGGGGCACCCCGGTGGTTGCGACGGCCGAACCGAAGGTCGAGGTGGACCATCTCAGCTTCTACTACGACCAACGCCGGGCGCTAGATGCGATTTCGGTCAAGCTCAACGCCAACCTCGTCACGGCGTTTATCGGTCCGTCCGGATGCGGGAAGACCACGTTCCTCCGCACGCTGAATCGCATGAACGACATCATCCCGGGCAGCCGGGTTGAGGGTCGCGTGATCATCGATGGCCGGAACATCTACGACGCGGGCCTGGACGTCGTGGATCTGCGGCGCCGGGTCGGAATGGTGTTCCAGAAGTCGAACCCGTTCCCGAAATCGATCTTCGAAAACGTTGCGTATGGCCTGCGGATCAACAATCTCGCGGCCAGCCGTGCGGAGATGGTCGATCGTGTCGAAGAGAGCCTGCGGGCTGCCGCGCTGTGGGACGAGGTGAAGGATCGCCTGCACGGCCCCGCGCTGATTCTGTCGGGAGGGCAACAGCAACGGCTGTGCATCGCACGCGCGCTGGCGGTTCGACCCGAGATCCTGTTGCTCGACGAGCCGGCGTCAGCGCTCGATCCCATCGCCACGCAGCGCATCGAGGAGCTCCTCTACGATCTCAAGAAGCGTTACACGATCGCGATCGTCACCCATAACATGCAACAGGCAGCGCGGGTGTCGGACTTCACGGCGTTTTTTTGGCTTGGGCGGCTCGTCGAGTACGACCGGACGGAGCGTGTGTTCACGGCGCCGGCCGAGCGGCTGACGGAAGACTACATAACCGGACGATGTGGATAGTTCAAAGTTTCCGCCTCCGCGGCTGAAGGCCGCTTCGGCGAGACCTCGCCGGAGCTCGCGAATCGGGTCGATGCGAGCGAAGGCGGGGAAGAGTTGAAGAGTTCACAGTTGAAGTTGAGAGTTAGAAGTTCAGTTGAAAGTTGAAAGTTTAAAGTTGTGGAGCGAGTTCGGCACTTCCAGGAAGATCTTGACGGGCTGAAGCAGCAGCTGCTCGCCATGGGTGGCCTCGCCGAGGAGCGCGTGCGCGAGGCGGTGCGGGCGTTGACCGAGCGCGATGCCGACGTGCTCAACATGGTCCTGGCTGGCGACGAGCCGATCAACGATCTGCACATCGATCTCGACGCGCGGTGTGTTCGCCTGCTCGCACTGCATCAGCCGATGGCCGCCGATCTTCGCGTCATCGTGGCCGCCGTCAAGATCAACACCGATCTCGAGCGTGTCGGCGATCTGGCGGTGAACATCGCCGAAGCAGGGCTACGCTGCCTGCGCCATCCTCCGGTGAAGCCGCTGATCGATCTCCCGCGGATGGGCGAGATTGCCCAACGCATGCTGCGTGATGCCCTCGACGCCTTCGTGCGAAGGGATGTGGCCCTGGCGCAGGCGGTGCTCGCCGAAGACGATCGACTGGACGCGCTCAAGACGCAGATTTTCCGCGAGCTCCTCACTTACATGCTTCAGGACCCGACGACGATCGAGCCCGCGTTGGATCTCATCCTGATCTCGCGCCACCTCGAGCGAATCGGCGACCACGCCACCAACGTCGCCGAAGACGTGATCTTCATGGTCTCGGCCCGCGACGTGCGTCATCAGGGCACCGACCCGAACGCGCCGGTCACGCACTAGACATCTTCTATGGCCACAGGCGTCACAGATGAAGCAAGTTTTCCGGCCGGCCAAAGAAGATGTCTGCCCCGCGGAGCGGGGCAAAACCAACACTGCCCTAGCGAAGCGGAGCCGACGTGTTCTTCTGGGCGGTTTGAGGCGAAGCTTCGCTAGGAGTCCGTCTGCGTAACAGGAGTCGTCACAGGGAGGTCATGGAGATCAAGGAGTCAATCGTTGTCAGTTCCAATTCTAACTCCCCGATCTCCGTGATCTCCCTGTGATTCTCCCTAGACCGGAACTCAGTTGAGTCGGATGCGAGTTCCGGTGGGCTGGGGCGGGTGGGAAAGCCGGGCGCGATCATCAAACCAACAGAGCTGCGGGACTAGAGACGCGAGCCGCCGCAGATATCGAAGCAATCTGCAATCCGCATGAGTGCCGGAGGCCCGTCCGGTGTCCAAGCTCTCGTGGGCTACAATGGACCGGATCTGAGGGCCGTCACGGAATGCGCTGTCACTACGCTCCGCACGTTGGCACGGTTGGCACCCTCCGCACCCCCTGGCACTTTGGCACCTTTGGCACCTTTGGCACCCTCGGCACCCTTGGCACTCTGCTTTTATGCCTGACACATTGACAATCACGGACAACCGCACCGGCAAACAGTACGAGATCCCGATTGCAGACGGCGCGATTCGCGCCACGGATCTCAAGCAGATCAAAACCGGTGCGGAGAACCCGGGGCTCATGACCTACGACCCCGCGTTCATGAACACGGCGGCCTGTCGCAGCCGCATCACCTACATCGACGGCGACAAAGGCATTCTCCTCTACCGCGGCTACCCCATCGAGCAACTCGCGGAGCGCAGCACCTATCTTGAAACCGCCTATCTCATCCTCTTCGGCGAGCTCCCGACCAAGGACCAGCTGTCGAAGTGGACCTACGAGATCACCATGCACACGATGGTGCATGAAAACATCAAGAAGTTCATGGAGGGCTTCACGTACGACGCCCATCCCATGGGTGTCTTCATCAGCACGGTCGGCGCGATGTCGACCTTCTATCCCGATGGCAAGCTGATCTTCGACGCCGGATCCCGGCTCAAGCAGATCCACCGGCTCATCGCGAAGACGCCGACGATCGCGGCGTTTGCCTTCCGTCACAGCATCGGACGGCCGTACGTCTACCCTGACAACGATCTGAGCTTCACCGGCAACTTCTTGAACATGCTGTTCAAGATGACCGAGTTGAAGTATCAGCCCAACCCCGCGCTGGAGCGGGCGCTCGACGTGCTCTTCATTCTGCACGCCGACCACGAGCAGAACTGTTCGACCAGCTCGATGCGCGCCATCGGCAGCTCGCATGTGGACCCGTTCTCAGCGTTGGCGGGCGCCGCGGCGGCCCTGTATGGGCCGCTGCACGGAGGCGCCAACGAGGCCGTGCTCCGGATGCTGACGGAGATCGGGTCGATCGATCACGTGCCTGGGTTCATCAAGAAGGTCAAGGCCGGCGAGGGCCGGCTGATGGGCTTTGGGCATCGCGTGTATAAGTCGTACGACCCGCGCGCCAAGATCATCAAGCGGACGGCCTACGAGGTCTTCGAGG
>JBOGIV010000081.1:0-8122 GCA_050747925.1 Vicinamibacterales bacterium | reverse complement strand
GCGGTGACAACGGCCATCTGTGCGGCTTCGTGCAGAGCATCAAGCGACCGGCGCTGCTCGAGATCTGGGGCCCGCTGTTCATGTCGACGGCCGCGAGCAACAACTTGATCTACCGGTTGTCCGAGACCAATAGCGGCACGCGCATCGCCTTCAAGCACACGCTGGTCGGTCCGGTGCCTGACGAGTTCACAAAGCATATGGCGCCTGGCTGGGAGGCGATTCACGCACGCGTCAAGCGGCACGCGGAAGCCGCGAAGTAGAGGAGCACGATCATGAGCATTGCCGACACCCTGCTGGCGGAAATGGATCAGGAAGCCGCCGCCACGACGCGCGTCCTCGAGCGCGTCCCCGACGCGCACCTGTCGTGGAAGCCGCACGCCAAGTCGATGTCGCTCGGGCAGCTGGCGCTGCACGTCGCGACGATTCCCGGGCTGGTCGCGGAACTGGCGACGCCGTCTATCATTCCGGAGCCGCCGAAGTTCGTCCAGCCCGAGGCGTCAACCGCGGCCGAGCTCGTGCCGGCGTTGCAGTCCAGCCTCGCGCGGGCGCGCCAGCTGCTTGGCGCGATGGATGATGCGGCGATGAACGAGATCTGGCGCCTGATGAGCGGCGGACGCGAGCTGATCGCCGTGCCGCGAGCGGCGTTCCTGCGCGCCGTCATGCTGAATCACTGGTATCACCATCGCGGTCAACTGCTTGTCTACCTGCGCATGCACGGCGTGCCACTGCCGTCGGTGTACGGACCGTCGGCCGACGAAAACCCGTTTGCGTTGACGGCGATGGAGATGGCGGACTGAGTCTGGGCGGGCGTTGAACTGTTCGTCACGGCTTCAACGCCTTTACCGTCGCACTCACCGCCACCCGGCGCCAACGACGGCAATCGATCATCGCCCTTGGGCTGGCCGGGCGCGTCGACGAAGCGCGGCAGGTGCTGGCGGAGATGCGCAAGAGCGCCAACAACGTGCCGGTGTTTCGCGTGTTCGCCGATTTTCTCGATGGGTGGCGCGATCGACGCCCCGACCGCTTGGTGTTCGACAATTCGGTCTTCAACGGGTTGAAGATTCAGGACGACCCCGAAGCGGTCTTCAATCAGGGCTGGCTGCTGTGCGACGTCGGCGAGTATCAGCGTGGACTCGAGAGCCTGCGCCGTGCCATCGCAAAGGGATACAGCCCCGCGCCCACTCTGGCTGGCGACCGGCACTTCGACGGCATCCGTCACGATCCCGCGTTCCAGAGCGTCCTCGCTCAGGCTGAAGCCGATCGAGAAGCCGCACGGCGCGCGTTTTACGAAGCCGGCGGCGATCACCTGTTTGGGCTGAACGTGACGGTCGCCTGATCACCCGCTTTGATGAGTCGTTCGGTAGCGTCGGTGGTCACCTAGCCCCGGAGCTCACTTGAGTAGAGTCGACTGAGTGACCTTGGGAGCCGCGCCGTTGAACTGACCGACAACCGCGCCGCAGGCAGAGACAGGCGTTGTTTGAGCCGACCAAACCACTGGCGAGTTCGCGGAAGCGCCCGTGCTCGCCGCAGGCGCGGTTGACCGGCGCGGCGACAGGAACGAAGGCGACTCTACTCGAGTGAGCGGAGGGTCTGCGATCTGCGACCTGAGCCCGGCCAGCTATCGGCAACCAGCTATCAGCAATCGGCTATCGGCAATCAGATCCCGAGTCGGCGAGAGGCGCCGCCTCCCGCGGCAAGACGTGCGCCGCGGGCGCAGGGCCGCAACGGGACCGGCTGCGAACCGGAGGATTGGAGTGTGTCGAATCACCACGGATCAATCCGCTTGGTGAAGGCGCGGCCCTTATCCGCGGCCGGCGTATCCCCGCCAGTGCAGATCATGACGCCTTCTTTGAGCTGCTCGATCACGGTGTTTTCGTTGCAGGCATTGAGGAACTTGATCCCCGCCGCCTTGGTGGCATTGAGAACACGGCGCCGCACCGTCGCCATTTGCGGGGCTGCTTCACCGCCGCCCTTATAGGTGCCGGGACGCCCCATGATGTAAAAGCCATGGTCGCCCGGACCCCATTCCGCGAAGGCGATCCCCGGCACGCGGACCGACGACTCGACATTCGCGTCAGCGCGCGGGTTTTCGATCTTCAGGCCGAACAGCAGTTCGCCGTCAGGGTTCAGCGGCCAGGGCTCGGCGATGCGCATGTATTCCTCGGCGGTCACGCCCCACATGCGCGACGCGTAGCCCTGCGAGCCGTTGCCGCGGGTGCCCTGCCCCAGGCCCTCGACGCGCGGCGCAAACGGATACCGCGCGGCTTCGATCATCAGGCGTGCAGCTTCCGGGCTTTCGGCGTTACAGAGCAGGATGCCGTGCACGCCGGCGGCCAGGGCCTGCTGAATCATCCACGCATTGGCGCGTAAGGCATCGGTGGTGCCGGCGATGGGCAAGGTGACAATCACCGCCGGAGTCTTGTGCCCGGTGCGGGTCGGGCCGGCTTCCACCAGGCCGCGCATGAATTCACGCAGCTCCTTGAAGTCGAGCGGGCCGTGCTCCATTTCATAGGTGATGTAATCGGCCTTGGTCGCGGCCAGCTTCCTGCCGTCCTCATAGCCGCCGCCGCTGATCTGCGAGTAGTAGACGGGCTGACCCTTGAGCCACATGTCGATGACGCGGTTGACATGCTGACTCGTGCGCGTGCTCTGTTTCGGCATCTCCGGCACCGTCGCATTGTCTGGAGGCACCGCCTGCTGGGCGCGGACCGACATCGCCGCCAGCATGGCGGCAGCCACCCCTGCCAGCAAAACCGTTTTCGTTCTCATGGCATGCTCCTCGCCGTCATCAAACGCCTGACGTCGGCGAGAGGCAGTGTTGCCGCTGTCACTCGGCCGGCGCGGCGCAGGTTGGCAGTCCCAACGTCCACGCCGATTATGATTCGCGAACGAGCCTTGTCAACCGCGAAAGGACTGCGGCTTGCTCCGTACGCGCCTCCACCGTACGCGCCTCCGCCTTGACTTGCCTCATGGGCGGGAGTAGCCTTCGCGGCGTTGTTGCAGCGGAGATCGCGTAGCGATCCTCCGGTTTTCATTCCGCGCGCACGTCTTTTTTCTCGTTCGCCGTTCGAGTTCCGCACCGCTTTTTCTGGGAAGGAGCCTTTCCTATGCGCCGGACTCTGTTAGCGGGATTGACGTGCCTGGTCCTCAGTGCTCCCTGTTTTGGGCAAACGCTTGGCACGATCACCGGAGAAGTCAAAGACGCCAGTGGCGCCGTGATTCCTGGCGCCACAGTCACCGTCGTGAACCAGGCGACCAACGCCACGCGCACGACGGTGACCAACGAGGTCGGCCTGTTCGATTTTCCGGCGTTGCCGCCGGGGATGTACACCGTGAAGACAGAGCTCGAGGGTTTCAAAACCGGGACGCGCGACCTCGAGTTGCGGGTGCAGCAGACCGCGCGCGTCACCTTCACACTCGAGTTGGCCACACTCGCTGAAACGGCGACCGTGGTCGGGGTGTCGCCGCTGGTCGAAACCTCGAATGCGACCGTCGGCACCGTCATCGAGAACCGGCGCATCGTCGAGCTCCCGCTCAACGGCCGGAACTATCTCCAGCTGGTGGCCTTGAGTCCGAATGTCAGCGCCGAGTTCGCGGGTCCGGGTCAGGCGGGAGATCGACAGGGTGGGTCGCGTGCCAACCAGCAGCTCTCGATTTCCGGTCAGCGCCGCGAGTTCAACAACTACACCCTCGACGGAGTCGACAACACCGACGTCAACTTCAACACGTATATCTTCCTGCCGTCGGTTGATGCGCTTGAAGAATTCAAGGTGCAGACCGGTGTGTACTCGGCCGAATTCGGACGCGGGGCGAGCCAGGTGAACGTGGTCACGAAATCGGGCACGAACAGTTTGCGTGGGACGGTGTTCGAATTCCACCGGGACGACGCGCTGGACGCGAGACCGTACGCCTTCACCCCCGCGCAGGCCATCGCCCCGAAGGCGCCGTTCAAATGGGATCAGTACGGCTACACGGCTGGCGGCCCGGTGTGGAAGAACCACCTCTTCTTCATGTCGAATTTCGAGGGATACCGCGATCGGAAGCAGTTTCAGAACCCGTTCAGCGTGCCGTCCACGGCGATGCGGAACGGCGACTTCTCGGAGCTGTTGAGAAACCTCGGCCCCATCAACACACAGACGGGCCAGCCAACCGGAGTGCTCGTCGATCCGACGCAGTGCACGGTCGTCGGCACGACGCGGACGTGCGCGCCGTTTCCGGGCAACATCATTCCCGCCAACCGCATCCATGGCATTTCGAAGCAGCTGCTCGAGTTTTATCCGGAACCCAACGGCGGCACCGGTGGCCTCGTCAACAACTATCTCTCACTGCAGAACCGTACCATCGACAAGTACCAGTACACACAGCGTATGGACGTGCTGCAGGGTTCCACCATGACCTGGATGGGCCGTTACAGTTACGCCAAAGAGAACGAGGTGTCGCCGGCACTGAAGTTGAATGGGACGAAGCTGGACACGCGGGTTCATCAGGCCGCGATGGGCAACACCTGGACGCTGTCGTCGACGGTCGTCAACGAATTCCGCTTCGGCTACAACTACTTCTTCAACACATTCGGCCGCGAGCTGGCGTTCGTGCGCGACGTCATCAAGGAGCTGAACGTCCCGGGCATCTCGCTGAATCCCCCCGAGGCCTGGGGCATTCCGGCCATCGGCATCACCGGCTTCAGCGGCTTTGGCGACAGCACGGAAGGACCGTACACGAACCGCAACCACGCGTTCGAGTTCACCGACAACCTGTCGTGGATTCGCGGCCGGCATTCGTTCAGGGCCGGCGCCACCATCCGGCTCGATAAGTACAACCAGGTCGGCAATCAGTTTGCGCGCGGCAACTTCCAGTTTCAGAACATCGCGACCGGGTATGCGTTCGGCGACTTCCTGCTGGGCTACGCGCAACAGACCGAATCGGCGGTCGCCCTGGCCGTGACGAAGTTCCGCGCGCTGAGCCAGGCGTATTACTTCACCGACACGTGGCGAGTCGGCTCGAACATGACGCTCGACCTCGGCATCCGCTACGAATACACGCCGCCATGGCTCGACAAGAACGGCACGTTGATGAACGCCCACATTCCGTTCCACGACACGACGCCGAACGTGCAGGATCCCGCGCGCCATCCCGTGCTCGTGCGCATTGGCAGCGGTGACGTCTACGAGAACACCGTTCTTCGCTTCGCCCCCAACATTCAGGTGGCCCGCGACGGCCGCCTCGGCGACCGGCTGATTTTCGACGACAAGAAAAACTTTGCGCCGCGGTTCGGCTGGGCGTGGAACCCGAGCCTGAACTGGTCCGTCCGCGCCGGCACCGGTATCTTCTACATGCAGGACACCGGCAACCCGCGCTTCGACATGGCGCGCAATCTGTCGGGACGCCGTCGTGACAACACGTTGCTGCTGACGCCGGACCTGACCCTCGATGTTCCATTCAGAGGCGTGGGGAGCGCGAACGATTGCGGCGTGGCGCCGCCGCTGGTGTGCCTCACCAACGTCTACGTACTGGGCAATATGCCGAACCGCAAGACGCCGTACATGTGGCAGTACCTGTTCAACGTGCAGCGCGAGCTGGGCGGATCGACGGCGCTCGAAATCGGCTACCTCGGCTCCCGCAGCTATCGGCTAGAGCGGATGTTCGACTGGAACGAGACCATTCCCGGCATCACCGGATCGGTGCAGAGCCGCAAACCGTACCCCGAATTCACGAAAGTTCAGGAGATCGGGAACGTGGCGAAGGCCAAGTACAACTCGCTGGCGGTCAAGGTCACTCGACGGCTTCAGGACGGATTGTCGGTGCTCGGCGGCTACACGTTCTCCCAATCGACCGACAACGGCAGCGGTATCCGCACGCTCAACGGCGACACGCTGTTTCCGCAGAACAGTTTCTGCCTCCAGTGCGAGTGGGGCTTGTCGATCTTCGATGTGCGGCACCGGTTCGTCTCGTCGATCCTGTACGAGTTGCCGTTTGGCGAAGGCAAGCGGCATCTGACCGACGGCATTGGCGGCGCGATTCTCGGCGGCTGGCAGATCAGCACGATCATCTCGCTCTCGAGTGGATTTCCGAGAAACGTGACCGTGGGCACCGACCGGTCGAACACCGGCGGCGGTCAGGACCGTCCGAATGCGACGGGCCAGGAGGTCGAGTTGCCGCGCGACCAGCGCACGGTACAGCGGTGGTTCAACACCGACGCGTACGTCATCCAGCCGGCCGGCACCTGGGGGAACGTCGGTCGGAACACGGTGACCGGACCTGGCATCACCAATGTCGACACGTCGCTCATCCGGAACTTTCGAATCCGCTCGAAAACGCTTCAGTTCCGGCTCGAGGCGTTCAACGCCATCAACCATCCGATCTGGAACGATCCGACCACGGTGCTGACCAACCCGAATTACGGCAGGATCACGAGCACGCGAAAACCGATGCGCGAGCTGCAGCTCGGTCTGAAGTTCGTGTTCTGATTAAGCCAGCATGTAGAACAGGTCCACGAACGATCGCACCGCGCCGTCCAGTCCCGCCACCTTCGGGTTGGCCGATTCGATGAGGTAGTACTCATCGGGCGCGTGCGCGCCGGCGCCGTGTCCCATGCCGAAGATCCCGGCCGGCAGCTTGAGCGGCGCGCCGGTGAACGTCACGCCGGGCCACGAGCCGGCCAGCCGCGGCCACAACAGCGGGTCAACACCCTGCTTGGTGTAGGTCCGCACCATCGCTTCGACGAGTCGCGAGCCCGGCGGCGTCACCGTCGGATCGTAGCCGCCGGTCATGTTCACCTCGATGTCGCCGAAGCCCTGCTTCGCCAGGTGCGCTTTGAGCTTCGCCAGCGTGCCCGTCGCCGTCATGTCCGGCACCAGGCGCATGTCGATTTTCGCGACGGCGCGATGCGGCAGAATCGTCTTGCCGCCCGGCCCGGTGTATCCACCGACCAGCCCTTCGATGTTGATCGTGGGGTGGGTCACGAGCCGCACTAACGAGTCGTGCCACGATTCGTCGGCGATCCAGCGCGAGACGCCGAGCGCCTTCTTGGTCGCCGCCTCGTTGCGCCGCGGAATCGCCGTCTCGAGAATCTCGCGCAGCTGCGGACTAAGCGGACGAATCCCGTCGAAGAAGCCTTCGACGGCCGGCGTGTAGCCGTCGGCCTTGACCAGCGTATTGAGCGCTTTGATCAGGCGCCACACGGGGCTGTCGATGTGCGCCGCGAGGCTCGAATGAATGTCGGCGTTGGGGCCGCGACCCCACTTCTCCCCCGACGACACGAGCTCGAGCTCGACAATGCCCTTGGCGCCCAGGTTCACCTCGACGGATCCGTCGAGCGATTGATTGCCCAGCGGGATGATGATGCCCATGCTCTTGCGGAGGGCGGCCTCGACCTCGGGCTTGAACACGATCTCTTTGAAGTTCGGGGAGCCGATCTCCTCCTCGCCTTCGCAGACAAGGACGAGGTTGATCGGCAGCGACCGCTTCGCGGCCTTGAACGCGTGCAGCGCCGCCAGGCACGCCATCTGCGGTCCCTTGGTGTTGATGGTGCCGCGGCCGATCATGATCTTGCCGACACCGGGACGATCGACGATCCGCCCTTCGAGCGGCGGCGAGCTCCATTCCTTCGGGTCGTACTGCTTCACGTCGTACATGAAGTAGATCGCCAGGGTGGTCGCCGCGCCCGCGTCGAGCGTGGCGAACACGCCGGGTTTGCCGGCGGTCCGGATCATGTCCACGCGCGTGAACCCGGCATCGCGGGCCAGGCGCGCCATGTGCTCGGCGCCTTGCGGGTAGTTGAGGTCCTCGGCCGCAATGGACGGCAGCGCGATCCACTCGCGCAGCCGCTGCACGGTGGCGTCGAGCTGCGGTGCGATTTCACCGACCACGGCATCGCGGTCCGATTGCGCAAGGAGCGTGTCGGATCCTCCGAGGGCCATCGCCGCCGCCCCGGCCACACTGGTGTGCAGGAAGTCCCGGCGCGTCACGTCGCGCGGTGTTAGCGAATCCATGTAAGTCTCCCGATCCCTGATCCCTGATCCCCGATCCCCGCCGATCACTCCTGCACTGGCGGCTTCACGCTGGACGCCGGCTTCGTACCCTTGAGAATCCAGCGCTGCATGCGCCGGCCGTTGCCGGCTTCGCC
>JBOGIV010000080.1:0-4643 GCA_050747925.1 Vicinamibacterales bacterium | reverse complement strand
TGTCCGCCGCAGGCGGATTTAGTCCAACCAGCCGCTGCAGCCGACGAGCGGCGGATGCACTAGACTCCTTCGCATGACTGCCGCCGCCGCTCGCGGCTGAGCGGCAAGTCGTTAGACAGCCGACATGAAATCCTCTCACTTTACGGTCGTTGTGGCCTGTTGCGCCTCCAGCATTCTTGCATTTACTGACGTGCCTACGTTCGGTCGCGCTGGCGAGCGCTTGCGCGCTGACGACGTGGCTGCGATCAGACGACTTGCGCGGTCTGATCTTCTTGCTATCGAAGCGCATCGAAGCCAAGTGCTGCCGGAGACTTGGCACGCGTTCGCGTATGTGCGACCAGAATCGGACGTTCAGGGCGTGAGGCGAGGCCGCATCGTGGAGCTCGATAGTCCCGTGAGGAACGACGTCGCGCTACGGTGGCGGGTGACAGCACGAGATGGCCGCTACGCGCAGGTTGCGGTTGCCACGAAGGGCTTCCCGGAACGAATGGGCAGTGCCGATCTCCACCGGCCCTTCAAGGTCACCGGCGCATTCTCGGCGGCCCAGATCCTGGAACTGATCACATACGTGCGCAGCAGCCCGCAGAGGCCGCCGATTCCAGATGACCCTGATGGGACGTCTCACCTCGAGCTGCCGGATCGACTCAATGGACGGCTACCGTTAGTGCAGCTTGTGCGCGTCGATTCGACCACCGTTGAGATTTGGCTCGCGGATAGTTTTTACTCGGGCGAACATGCAGTTCTGTACTATCGGGACGGCCGCTGGCATTTGGGGAAGATCACTTTGTACATGGTGTAACTGAACGGGCTAACAAGCGAATGGAGCCGACGCGCCCGGCGATCGTGAAGGCGCGCGGCTCATTCGCAGCGTTAGGCTGCACGACCACTTGGTCCAGCGGGGTATTGCGGGAAAAAACAGGAGGCCAAGGTAACACTGCCATTTTGGCGGCGTGAACAGGGCGGGACGACGGATCTGTCAAGGGCCGATCGGAGACATGCTGGACATCCTGCTGAAGGAAGAAAACTGGTTCCTCGCCGCGCTGTTCGTCGGCCTGGTCGGGGCAGTGGTATTGGTCGCTGTGGAGCGGCGCCGGCGAGTTACAAGGTGGGCAGTGGCGACCAGCGCATGCAATCTATTCTTCGGAGTCTTCATCGGCATGGCAGGGACCGGCCATCTATTTGCTGTAATGACGAAGACCGTACTGGGGATCCTTCCGCCCGACATCCATCTGTGGTTCGCTATCCCATTCGGATTCGCTCTCGCCGGTCCGGCATGGTGGTTAACATCCGAAACGAGAGGCCTCGCCAGAGGCGACACGACCTCCGCTAGGGCGACCACGTGGCTGAATGTTTGGCTTGCGTTGGTGCTCGCGTCTCAGGGCCTGCCATCGTACTGGCAGCTCCAGCCGGCCTCAACTTGCTACTGCTTCATCTGTCGGCGCGAGCGAAACGAGTTACGGCGGTTGGCGGTGCAGACGACCCGCGTGCAGCCTCCTAAGAAACTGCTCCCTCGACGATCTCACCGGTCTCGCGATGGACCAGTACGAAACCGAGATTGTCTGCCCGTTGACGCAATCGGCGAAGGACACGAGTCCGATGGTGGGTGTCGTAGGCGTCAGCGCCCGGATCGCGATAGATGAGTCCATCGTTCAGCGTGCGGTAGACCAGGATGGCGAGCTTGCGGGCGGTCGCCGTGACCGCCTTCGCTTTGCCAACGCGGAAAGCGAGCCGACGGTAGAAGGCGCCGAGGGCGGTTCGGCTGCGGCCGAGGGTCATCGCCGCCAGTCGAAAGATCGCGGCCGCGCGATTCGCCGAGGGCGGCGTGCGACGGCTCAAGAGGCGACCACCTGAGATCTTGTTCGTCGGGGCGAGGGTGAGCCACGACAAGTGTTTGACGGTGGGCCAGCGCGTCATGTCGGTCCCCATCTCGGAGAGCAGCCGCAGGGCGTTGTAGGGGCCGATGCCATCGAGCTGGGAGAGGTCGACGCCGGTGAGCTGATGGAGTGGGGCTCGGAGCTCGAAGCGCGGTTCATTGTCGCGAGGCTTCTGTCGAGGCCGGGCGGCCGGCAGCGGCGTGGCGGCACGAGTGGTGTGCGCCGCCAGCGTGTGGAGATGGGCCTCGATCGCGAGATCGCAGGCGGCGATCAGCTGCTGCACGTGATCGAAGGCTTCCAGGTTTTGCCGCAGCCCGGAGAGGTGTTCCGGCCGGGTGAGATCGTGAAGCGCCGCGGCTGAAGCGCAAGTCGTTATCCCGCCTGAGAGGCTCCGCACACTCCCAGACTGGGCTCACCCAAGAAAAACTACCACCATGACCCTCAAAGAAACTCTCAAGCAACTCAAAGCGCTCGGCAACGAGAAGACGCGGGCGCACAACACCAAGTACGGCGCCGGCGACAATCAATTCGGCATCAAACACGGCGACATCCTGGTGTTGGCGAAGAAGATCAAAACCAGTCATGAGTTGGCCGGGTCTCTCTGGGAGACCGGCAACATCGACGCCCAGCTCCTGGCAACCCTCCTGATCAAGCCAAAGAACCTGTCAGCCGAAGAGATGGATCGGATGGTGCGGTCCGTCACCTTTGCGCACGTGGCGGACTGGCTCATCGCCTATGTCGTCAAGCAGCACCCCGACAAGGAGGAGTCTTCGACCAAGAATGGATGGCCACTGACGACCGCTGGGCTGCGCGCGCCGGATGGAGCTTCTCCGCCGAGCGGGTCGTGAAGAGTCCGGCAGGGCTCGACCTCCGAGCGCTGCTGGATCGCATCGAGTCCGAATTGGCAGACGCCGATCCCGTGGTGCAGTGGACGATGAACAGCGCTCTTGCGGAAATCGGAATCCACTTCTCCAAACTTCGCAAGCGGGCCATCGGCATTGGAGAAACGTTGGGAATCTACCGGGACTATCCCGTATCGAAGGGTTGCACTTCACCCTTCGCCCCGATCTGGATTAACGCAATGGTGAGCCGGCAAGACTGAACGAACACGGCCAGGTCGCGGGACAACAAAGCGTTGCACTTGACCGGGCCGGCATGACGGTTTTTCGAGACCTCACGTTCCTTGCAGCCGGCCCGGCAAGTGAACGCAGTCGTTGGGCCGACCACCGAACTTTGCAAGCGAAGATCAACTGCCGTAAACTGCGACGATGAACTTGCTCGACCGAATCGCTGCGGATCCCGCCATCCGATTTGGCAAGCCGTGCGTTCGAGGTACCCGCATTTCGGTCGGTGACGTCCTCAGCTATCTGGCTGGCGGTATGTCAGAGGCGCAGATTCTGGCTGATTCACGGATGCCGACTCCTAGCGAAGCTTCGCCTCAAACCGCCTTCGGCGTTGAACGGCGTCGCCGCTCACCTCGACGCCTTCTGAGGCAGCGCAAACACGTAGTACCCCTGCGCTGACTGCTTCCCCTTGAAGATGGCGATGTTGTCGTCGGCCACTTCGTCGTAGGAGGACGTGCAGAAGACGACGTACTGACGGCCGCTAATTTCGTACACGGCGGCCATGCCCTCTGGGTTCGCCTCGAGCTCGTGCTCCCAGAGCACCTTGCCGTTGTCCTTGTCGAAGGCGCGGACGATGGCGTCGGCGTTGGTCCCGATGAAGATCAGGCCTCCGGCTGTCCGACTGGACCGTTGCGATGCACGCGCTGCTCGTGGGCCCTGCTTGGCGGCCGCATCAAGTCCGAGCCGGTGACCATTGCCATCCTCGACCATCCGTCGAAATCCCGGCTATCCGACCCATTGGCACGCGCGAGGCTACGGGCTGTTTGCGGCGAAGCCACTCGGGCAGAAAACACTGAATGACGGCAATGTCGAAATCACCCTGGCGCTCGAGCCCGGCCAGACCGCAACCTTTCGCTATCGTGTCCTGATTGTCAGTGCGGCGCCCGACCCGCAGCGCATCGCGCGTGAGTCGAAGGCGTTTGTTACTGAGTCGCGGTAATCCCGCCGTGGTCATCGTAGAATTCCGAGCGTGAAGTCGAGATTCGCTCTGCTTCTTGCGGCGGCAGCGCTCGGCGGGGGAGGTGCGGCAGGCCAGGAGCGCGGTCGAACCGATCCCGACGTGCGTCTCATGACGCTCGACCCCGGCCATTTCCACGCCGCGCTGATTCAAAAAGAGATGTATCCCGGCGTGTCGGCTCGGGTGGACATCTTCGCACCCCCCGGCAAGGATCTCGACGAACACCTGAAGCGCATCGTCGCGTTCAACCAGCGCGCCAACCATCCGACGACATGGCAGACGGAGGTTCACACAGGTCCCGACTTCTTCGCGCGCATGCTGCGCGAACGGCCGGGCAACGTCGTGGTGTTGTCCGGGCGCAACCGCCCGAAGATCGATCGCATCAGAGAGTCGGTCGGTGCGGGGTTGCACGTCCTCGGCGACAAGCCTTGGATTCTGGCGGCGGCAGACCTGCCCAAGGTGGAAGCCATCCTGGCTGAGGCCGACAAGAAGGGCCTCGTCGCCTACGACATCATGACCGAGCGTTTCGAGATCACGACGATCCTGCAACGCGCGCTCGTGAACGATCCAGCCACCTTCGGCGAGATCGTCCGCGGCACTCGAGCCGAGCCTGGCGTCTATATGGAAAGCGTCCACTATTTGATGAAGGTCGTGGCGGGCGCGCCAAACATTCGTCCATGGTGGTTC
>JBOGIV010000079.1:0-27832 GCA_050747925.1 Vicinamibacterales bacterium | reverse complement strand
GAGAAGATAAGCTCCAGTCGACTTGCGGTGACGGCGGGAGCTAGTTTAGCGACTCGAGCGCATGCTGACATTCGCTGATGCCAGCCACCGAGTCGGTCGGTGAAATTGGTTGCGAGGTTCGCAACCGCGTAGCTGCGAGCGTCGTTAACTCGGTGCTGATGTTGATCTTGCGGTCGAACTGCTGTGGTTGCGGGGGGGGGATTTGAACCCCCGACCTTTGGGTTATGAGCCCAACGAGCTACCGGACTGCTCCACCCCGCGCCACAGAAGACAGTAATCGTAGCACATGAGGGCTCACGCCGATCGGACCTGGGCCTCCGCCGCCACGTTCTGGACATACACGTCATTGAAATTCGGGGCGATGCGCACGAAGGCGTCGACGACGTCGGGGGCGAAGTGGGCGCCGCGGCCGGCGCGAATGAGGCCGACCGCCGTCTCGTGGCCATCGCTTCACGATCGGCCCGCGTCGTGGTGAGCGCATCGTACACATCGACCACCGTCACCACTCGACCAGGAACGGGAATCTGTTCGCCCTGCGGGCCACTCGGGTACCCATGGCCGTCCCACCACTCGTGATGCGTGTACACGATCTCCTGGCGATCTCGAGCAAGTCATCACACGCGACAGCGGCGGAAGTCCACAGATCACTCCAGATGCCTCGAAGAGTTGCAAACCAGAGCCGTCGCGCTCGGGTCGAGCGATCGCAAGGCCCAATGGGTGAAGCACACAATCACACTGCTGATAGGACGGCTCGTTGAATCTGAACGCGTACCCGATCACGACGCGGCCCTGGCGCAACACGTCGGTCAGCGCTTCGTCTGCCGTCTCCGGCCTGGCCAGATCGTTCGACACAATCGATCGGTCGCTTCGGTCGCGTTCAGCGAACATCATGTCGAGCGCGATGACCGATGCGCGCGCGTCCCGAATCTGCGCGACCAGCGGCCACGGGCCAATCGACGAAAGACTCTGATCGTCGACATTGACGATGACAATTCGTCCGCTCGGCGACTGCGGTTGGGCCCACCCGACGAGGGCATCGTAGACGCGGTAATCGAGGCGGACCAGCAAGGCAGGCCGATTTCGACGCGCCGATTTCGAGGTTCGTAGAGCCCACGCCGTGCGACGTCACGGCGATGGCCGTCGCATCGAGCCCCGCCGCGACGAGCATCTTCAGCACTATCGTGGCGCGCTGGAGGCCGAGCTCGAAGTTGCTCGCGGCCGTATCCATGGTGTCAGTGTGTCCGACCAGAATCACGTCGGGACTGGGTCGAGACTTGACGAGTTCCAGGATCCTGGTTGTGAGCGCTTGCGACTCGGCGGTGAGATCGTCGGACCCGGACTCGAAGTAGCGCGCGAAGTGAACAGTCGCCGGCGGCAACGTCGAGAGAATGTTTCGGGATCTGCGCGCCGCCTCTGCGCCAGTTGGCACGGGGCCGAATTCAGCAATGAGCGGCCGAGCGTTGGGATATGGCGCCATCGCTCGAGCCTGATGACGACGCGGACTCGAGGTTCTGGCGGATGACGGGCGAAAGGCGAGCGGATCTTGTCTGCACTGTCGCGTGAGCCAGTTGCGACGACCCCTATAATGAAAAAGGAGGCGGACGCTTGTCACTCGAGCACATCAAACCACCGCGATTTGAAGCGCACGTCGAATGGCTCGACGAGTTCGAGGCGGCGGCCAGGCGGCCACTCGCCACGCGTTTCCGGTACGCCTTCATACGCACCCACAAGCCGGTGCTGGACGAGGCGCCGTACCGAGCGTTCGAGACCATGGCCGAGTATCGCCGGTGGTGCGAGGAGTGCCTGCCTGCCTGGCTCGGTTATGGCCGCATTTGACTATCGTCAGGCCGAGGAACTCCGCGACGCGCTCCAACGACATCGCGTCCGATATCTGTTCATCGGCAAGTCGGCCGCCATCCTGCTCGGCTTTCCAGACACCACCCAGGACGCAGACCTGTTCGTCGACCGATCGCCCGCCAACGGGCGCGCGCTCGCAGCCGCGCTCGTCGACATCGGGTTCGCGTTAAATGCCGAACAGGCTGCCGACATCGAACGCGGTAAGGACTTCGTGCAGCTCAAGAACGGACCATTCGACGTCGATTTGGTGTTCGCACCGGACGGCATCGAGAGATTCGAGGACGCGTGGGCCCGGCGCGTCGACGTGGAAGGCTTCCCGGTGTGTCATCCGGACGACATCATCGCCAGCAAGGCGGCGGCGAACCGCGTCAAGGATCGAGAGACCCTTCCCCGCCTCCGGGCCTTTCGCGATTACTGGATCGGCAAGAGAGGCGAACTATGACGTGAGGCCAGCCGGTCGCGCCCGATCGTTGTGGCTGGTGATGCAGTCCCTATCGATGAATTCGCGGTGCGACGCGATGGACGCCGCCGGCTGAGCCGGAGCAGACGACAACTGGGCCTGCAGAGCCGAAGCTCGCAACCGTCGGGCAATCGAACGATGACAAGCGCGAATGCCGGTGCGCGCCTCATGTGTAGACCCCTGACACCAGATCACCGCGGCTTGGCGCTGCTCGTCGCACCTGCCGCCGCGCGCCAAACCCCCACGCCGTTCTCATACCTGATCGTTGTCCCCAGTTCTGCCGACAGACGGCTCATGCGATCGATGATCGTTCGGCCGGTGGCGTCATCGGCCATGCGCGGCGTGCCGCGCTGCGATCGAGGGGCTCTGTGTCCGAGCTCGATCGGATACAGCGCGATCGCGCTCACCTGCGTGCCCTGGAACGTCGGCACCGCCACGACGCTCTCGTACCAGACGGGGCTCGACGGGAAGCCTGACGTACCGCCCTTGAACCGCGCATCGTACAGGTCGGCAGCCAGCGCGGTGCCGGGCAGGTTGAATTGCTCGTAGTGGTCCGCCGGCATCGGATCGATCGTTTCGTTCTGGAAGACGAAGTTCGCAAGGCTGTAGAAGATGGGCTTGCCCTTGTGGATCTCGACGCCGCGCAACTGGTGGGGGCCGTGGACGATGTAGGTGGTCGCGCCGGCGTCGAGGCACTTCTTCGCGAAGGCCCGTAGCCAATCCGGGGGCACGACCGAGTCGTTGCCGGGTTCGTGTGAATGGCTGTTCACAATGACGTAGTCGGCCAGATTTGCCGCATTGCGAATCTCGCGCAGGATGCGGGCCTCATCCCCAGGATTGAGCGTGTCGACCGCGCGGTTGGCGACACCGGGCTCGACGAGCGTGCCGAACAGCCGCATCGGAGCGCCCGCGTCGTCAGGCACCCGCACGCCGAGTCGCTGCGCTGAGGTGCGCAACGCCTGGAGGGTTTCGCGATCCGCCGCATACTTGCGAGTTACTCGCAGCGGATTGAGGCCCGGACGTCCCATCACGTCGTCTCGCGCCTCGCCGGCGCGCGACATCGGCGTGAAGGTCGTGGCAAGACCGATCAGCGCGATTCGACCCTTGGGTGTTTCGAGGTAGCCCGGGCGGCTGGCTTGGCCCAGCGTCATCCCACTCCCCGAGTGTACGATACCGGTCTGATCCAGGAGCTCGTTGGTCAGCCGCATGCCCTCGACACCATAGTCGGTCGTGTGATTGTTGGCGCGGTTGAACAGATCGAAGCCCATGCCCTTGAGGTCATGCGCGGCTTCGGGGGGGCCCAGTTCCCAATTGCCACCGTTCTCGACCTCCGGCCAGCCCTTGAACCCGGAGAGGCGGAATAGCGAGATCTCGAGATTGAGAAACGCGGCATCCGCACCGCGGATGATGTCCACCATGCGCTTGAACCGCGGGTCGGTGTCGTGATCGAACGGCAGGATTCGCCGCGTGATGATGGCGTCGCCGACCGCCGCCAATGACCAGGTCGTGCCCGGCCCTGGAACCACCTCCTTCGATGTGGCGGATCCGCGCGCACCCTGCGCCGCGAGCGAGGCGCCCAAGGCGAGCGCAGTCAGAAGCGCCGCTGCCAGTTCTCTCAGTCGCATGATCCCCTCCTGCTCGTCAGAAGTTCAGTCGCACCCCGAGCTGGCCCTGAAACGGCGGCAGCGCGAAGCGCGGCTGTCCAAAGAACGTCGAGCGCATATTGCCGTCGTAGCCGCCGAGGTTCCTGGCGTTGGTGAGATTGAACATCTCCCACAGCACCTCCAGCCGCCGATTGCCGCCGAGCGCGAACGACCGGCTCGTCCGCAAGTCGATCGAGAAATACGAGTCGCCTCGCGCGGAGAAGGGCGGGATCATGCTGCCGTTCTCGATCGGGCGCTCGTTGATATCGCGGTCCCCGTTGCTGTCAACGCCGGTGATGATGTTGTAGGGTGGCGCCGACATTGCCGTGATGATCGTGCCGAGTTGGATGTCGAACGGCGCACGATAGACGCCGCTCACCACGAGACGATGGCGCGTGTCGTTGGGCGCCGGCCCCCAGTCGGCGTCACGGTTCGTCTTGTCGACGGCCGTCTCGAGAAACTGGAAGACCCTCATGTAGGTATAGGACGAGCGCAACGACAGGTTGTTGGCCAGGCGCCGCTCGAACTTGAGCTGCACCTGGTCGCTCTTGATCCGGTTTCCGTAGTCGCCGACGGTGATGACCGTGCCGGCCGAGAGCAGCGGGAACGTGCCATCGAGCCGGCGCGCATTGGCGTTGTAGGCGCGCCGGAAGTGCAGGCCGAGCACGTGAATGTAGTCGGCTGACACCGACGTGGACGCGCCGATCTGCCGCTGCACTCCGATGCTCGACTGTTGCGTGGACGGCGACTCCGCGCCTGCATTCGGCACCTGGACCGCCGTGCTGCCGGTCGTGCTCAGCAATGATAGCGGCGCGATGCTGGGGAAGAACGTGTTGGCGACTCCCGTGACGCGCGCGTCGTTGGCCAACTGTTGCGTGAAGACGCTGGGATAGTTCTGCACGACATTGCCGGTGTCGTTGGTCCAGATTTGGTCGAAGAAGACGCCGTAACCGCCTCGGACGACCATCCGTCCGGTGTTGCGCGGATCCCACGCGAAACCGACGCGCGGGCCCACGTTGTTCGTGTCGTTCGGATAGGCTCGCCAATTGCGGCCCGACAAGTCGCCCTGGACAAACCGCGCCCAGAACTGCTCGGCCGGGATATCGCTGGGCACCGGAACGCCGTCGAGGTCGCCGCGGAGAAACTGCAGGTCGTAGCGCACGCCGGCCGACAGCGTGAACCCCGGACGCACACGCCACGTGTCCTCCATGAACAGCGCGAACATGTCGACGTCGCGGTTCAGCGCCCCGGATCCGGTCGCCGTGCGATAGCGCGCCGGATATGTGCTGAGCACGCCCGGAACCGGCAGGGCATCCTGCGTGAAGAGAAACTCGCCGTTGAACGCGGTGTTGATCGTCCGCGGACCACGGCTGATGTTGGTCTCGAAGCCGCCCTTGAGGTCATGAGTCCCGCCCCAGGCGTCGCGGAGGTAGTTCATCGTGTTCATGACGATGTAGTTGATCTGCTCACGCGTCTGCGGGAAGTTGGTCGCCTGTCCGAACGAGATGCTCGGGAAGATGATGCGCGGGCCCGGGTCGCCCGACGGAAAACGATCCTTCACCGCGTCGCTGTAAGCGACGCGCAATTGGTTGGTGAAGTTGTTGGTGAAGACCGACGTCACGGCGCCCGCCAGATAGACGTCGTGCGCCTTCTCGTTGAAGCCGCCGTCGCCGGCGATGTTGCCTCCGAGGTCTTGCGCCTGGCGGTCTTGAGTGCCAAACATCGCCGTGGCGTTGAAGTAGTGGCGCGCAGACAGCGTAGCCGTCAGCTTGGCGAACACGTTGTGCTGCCGCAGCGGGCGCGGCACCTCGGTGCGGGGATCGGTGATGATCGGCCGCACGAACGCCGGAATGTTCACCGTGACCACATCGTCGTAGATCTGCCGCTCGTAGCTGGTGAAGTAGTGGACGCGGTCGCGGCGGATCGGGCCGCCGGCGGTGGCACCGAACTGCTGCTGCCGGAACGGGACCTTGCCGGTCGCAAACGCGTTGGGCTTGTCGAAGGCGTCGTCGCGCAGAAAATAGTAGCCGCGGCCTGAGAGCTGGTTGGTGCCCGACTTCGTGAGGATGTTGATGACGCCGCTCCCCGAGCGGCCGAACTCAACCGAGTACTGATTTGCCACGATCTGGAATTCCTGCACCGATTCCTGAGAAAACGTGTGGCGCGACGCGTTGGACAGGCCCGATCCGCCGCCGGTGACTTCGTCGTTGATGTCGATGCCTTCCAGCCACAACGATTTGAACTGTTCGTTGAAGCCGCCAAAGGAGATCGAATCGGTCGCGCTGTTGGCCGACGCCGTGTCGACGGTCACCCCTGGGGCCAGCAGCGCGAGGTCGACGAACTGACGGCCCTTGATCGGCAGGCCGTCCACTTCGGCCGGGGTGATGTTGGTCTCGAGCGATTTCTGGCTCACCTCGACAATCGGCGATTGACCGCTGACCATGACCGACTCTTGCACGCCTGCGAGTTTGAGATCGAAGTTGAGCGTCAGGTTCCCGCCGAGCGCAAGGACGATGCCCTCAAGCTCGACGGCGGCGAAGCTCGCCATGTCGATTGTGACGGTGTAGCGGCCCGGGGGAAGCTCACTCAGACGGTAGCTGCCGCGATCCCCAGTGACGATCGATCGTGACAGCCCCGTCCGCTCGTTGGTGACCGTGATCGTGACGCCGGGCAGCACGCCACCCTGGTCGTCACGGATCGTGCCCTCGAGTGTGGCGTTGGTGGACTGACCGGCCACAGGCGTCGGGACGACTCCGAGGGTCAGCGTGACGACGAACCAGACGAGGAAGAAAATGGACGCGCGGGCGAACGCCATCGAAGAGCCTCCTGCGCGCGCAACTGTGGCACATGAGGTCGCGCCGGACAAGGGCGCGGCGCAGGCCGCCGATCCGTCGGGATACCGCGCCGGCGCAGACAGAGTGCTGACAGCCCGTGGTGAAAGTCACGACGGTCAGCTAAGGCGTGAGGTCTGGCCGGTAGTCGCCGATGAACGACATGATCGCCGACGCCTCCACCATGTCCTTCGCGCGGAACCGAATCGAATGTGAGTCGGTTCGCTCGAAGAGCGGCAGATACGCCAGCACCTCGGACGGCAGGTAGTTCTTGAAGCTCACGTCCACTGAGACCGGCGTCTGCACCTTGAGTGGCTTGAATTCCGTGAGTCGGGCGAGCGCCGCGCGGACACGCTGGCCGATCAATTGATACGAGGCCTGTGGGGTGATCGTCAGAGCGGAGTGAAAGCCGAGCGAGCGTTTCGTCTCTGCTGCCTCGATGCCGCCGACCACCTTCCGCACTTCGGCGATGGCCGCATCGTCGCCGGACATCATGACGATAGGGACGTCGAAGTGGCCGGCGATTGCAGCGTTCCACGACCCCTCTGTCATGTTCACGCCGTTGAGGGCGACGCGCGTGAGGTTGGCGCTCGAAAAAGTGTGGGCGCGCACGCCAGCTGGGTTGTTCGTGCCGGAGTGGTAGCCGATGAACAGGGCGGCGTCGACGTTGTCGTCGATTCCCGCGACCATGCCGAGCCTGCGGGGCCACGATCGGATGACGCGGATGTCTTGGGGGAACTGCTCGATCAACAGGTTTTCGCCATTGCCGTGCGCATCGGCGACCACAATCTCGGTCGCACCCGCCGCGCGCGCGGCCTCGACCGCGGCGAGCGCCTCGCGCGTCATGAACTCCCGGAAGCGACCGTATTCGAAGCCGGCCGGCCCGAGTTGATCGGCGGTGACGGTGCCGGCCACGCCCTCCATGTCGACGGAAATGTGGACCTTGAGCTTGCGTGTCTGCGCGGCAGGCTCGCGGGACGCGGCGCTCAACCCTGTAAGAAGAAGCGCGAGAACGGCGCGGCTGAGTAGGTGACCCATGCCGGGATAATATCCTGTGGACCTTGAGATAAGACCACTCGCCAGCTACGCTCGCCAGCGAGGAGTCCGAGATGCATGCAATCAAGAGGTCGCTCGTGGCGTTGGCGGTGACGGGTGGGGCGATCGGCGTAGCTCGACATTGAGTGCGGCGTTGCTCCATTGGTGACGAGACGGCAGCGATGATCTTCGATGCCGATGTGGGATCGTGGGTGGGACCTCATCGTTCGGAGCAGGGTCAGTATTGGTTCAGCGTGACCGCGCGGTTCTATCCAGCCCCCGCACCGCGGTCATTGAGTTGGCGCTCGAAGCCGGCCATCGCGCGGAGTCCGTGGTGCCGACAGCAGGACCGTTGGGCGAGATGGCTTACGCTTTCCGGAGCCGGTCATGAGCAGCGCCCTCAACGAGCCGAAACCCGACTCCCCATGGTGGCACGTCGTCCAGCACGGCAGCCGCCTGGTTGATTTCTGCGTGCGAACGACTGACCTGCAGGCCGACGTCGCCGTTTTCGCGCGGCGGGCGTGACCATGAGCGACCCTGATCCCATGGGCCGCGTGCGCCCCGATGGCTACGAGCTCAAGTGGGTGCTCGCCAGACCGGGCGACAGGTTTCGGGGCATCGTCCCGTTCCTCGTTGATGATATGACGCCACGCGAAGAGCGGATCCCGTCGGCGACCTCGCACGACAATCACGTCCTCGGCGTCGAGACGCTGACAATCGTTGTCGATGACCTTCCGCTCGCGCGCGCGTGGTACACGGCGATCCTCAACGACGAGGGAGCACACGTCGACCATGGCGGCGCGGCCGGTGCCGGCCGGCGCTTTACGCTCGGTCCACACGCGCTGGAAGCGCTGGCGGCGGATGGACCCGCGGTCCTTTCGAATGACCGGCCAGTGCGTCACACTTTCCCGCTGCACGAGGTGTCATTGCGAACGGCGTCGGGAACGCTCGTGACGCTCGATAGTGTGACGATTGGAGTGTGACGGGCCGCGATGGCGGGATCCCGCTCGCCAGCCGGTCGCCGGCTGCTCATACTTGGTTGGTATACTGAACCGAAGTAATCGACTATGCCGGACCAGACACTTCCCCGCCGTGCGACGTACGAGGACTACCGTCAGTTCCCCGATGACGGCAAGCGCTACGAGATCCTGGACGGAGAGATCTACATGACGCCTTCGCCCTCTCCGCGGCATCAGTACGTCAGCAAACGGCTGCAGAGGATCCTCGAACGGTATTTCGAGGACCGGCTCGGGTATCAGGTCTTCAATTCGCCTCTCGACGTGATTCTCGCCGACGACGACATCGTGCAGCCCGATCTCCTGGTCGTGGCCGATCGCCCGCAGATTTCGGCGCGCGGGATCGAGGGCGCGCCCATCGTGCTCATCGAGATTCTCTCTCCGTCGCGTCCTGCGTACGACCGGCTCACCAAAGCACGCCGCTACGCCGCACGCGGGGTCCCTCACTATTGGATCGTCGATCCCGAAGCTCGAACGGTCGAGTGCTTCCGGATGGAGGGTGGAGTCTATAAGCTCGACGCGTCCGCGGCAAACCGTGAGGACCTCGAGGTGCCAGCTTTCACTGGCCTCACCATTCCCCTCGCCGGTCTCTGGCTCGACCAATAACGCTGCCGAGCGGGCATTCAGGTTCGCCTCGAACCGTCACGAGATGCCGTCATGGCGCCCACAACAGGGATAGCTCCAGCTCGAGCGCCTCGAAGGGCTCATCGCGCAGGCTGGCGAGGCCTGACCAGGTGGCGATGATCGTCCAGCGGCTGCCTTCGAGCCGCAACGCTTCGAGCGTGCGAGCGAGCGGGTCGATCAGCCACACGTAAGGGACGCCTTCGCGGGCATAGATCGACAGCTTGTGACGCGATCCATGGCTGCCGTTGATGGCGACGGCACTTCGCAGACCCAGTCCGGTGACACCGCAATGAAGGCTTCGTCCGGGACGAGGGGCAATCGCTCCCGGCGCCAACCGGCGATGTCGGGCACGAGCACATGCGCGCCGAGGTGCAGCTCAGGTTCGGCGAGAATGCGCCAGCCACCCGGTCCGCCCCGCCCGGCTCGCGCCCTTCACCCAGTGGAAGTGAATCGTGCGCCGGCCACGACGCTCGGCCAGGTCGTCCTTCAACAAATCTTGCATCGCCAGGTAGGCGGGATGCGTCGTGTTGGCGCCCGGCAGCATGATCGCCGCGTCGACGTCACGGAACATTGTCTTGTAGTGCGCCCGCCCCCTCGCGATAACCCTTCTGCAGTACCACCGAATCGAAGGACGCCGGCACCGGCTCCTGCAGCACGTCGACCACACCGAGATCGATTCCCCCAGCGCGCATCACCTCGTAGCGGATGAAAGGAATCAGGTCGCTGAACAAGCCAGGGTGCGCGATCGATAGGACACGCTCGCCGGGCTGCAGCGCGAGCTGTTGAACGAGTCGCCGTGCCATCGCTGGTTAATCGAGCGTCAGGCGCGGCTGCGCGGACATGGTGAGCGTTGAAACGATGCCGATGATCACGGCGAGCGGCAGACAACGCATCAGGGGCACAATGGAGTCTCCCACGCTGAGGTCAGGTGCTGCATGACGCTACTCTACTCTTATCTCAACGCCTACAAGCCTCTCGTGGCGCTCGCTCTTGGGCTGGCCACGATCAATCAGGTGTTCTCACTCCTGGATCCCCTGATCTTCAGGTACGTGATCGATGAGTACGCCACTCGGTTCAAGGAGTACTCGACGAGCGAATTCTTCCGTGGCGTGAGCCTCCTGCTCGCGGCGGCGGTGGGAGTGGCGTTCGTGTCGAGGGTCGCCAAGAATTTCCAGGACTACGTGATCAGCGTCGTGACCCAGCGCCTGGGCGCGCAACTGTACGCCGACGGCATTCGCCATTCGCTCGATCTGCCGTACTCCACGTTCGAAGATCAGCGCAGCGGCGAGACGTTGGGAAAGCTTCAAAAGGTCAGAACCGACGTCGAGCGGTTAATCGCTCTATCGATCAACGTGCTGTTCACGTCGCTGGTCGGGATCGTGTTCGTCATGGTCTACGCCTTCACGGTGCATTGGCTGATTGCCCCGGTGTTCTTCCTCACCGTCCCGCTGCTGGCCGCCCTCAGCTCGGTCCTCAGCCGGAAGATCAAGGTCATTCAGAAGGTCATCGTCTCGGAGACGACGGCATTGGCCGGATCGACCACCGAGTCGTTGCGGAACATCGAGCTCGTCAAGAGCCTCGGCCTCGCCACCCAAGAGGTCGGGCGGCTCAACGCCACGACCGCCAAGATTCTCGCCTTGGAACTGAGGAAGGTGCGCTACTTGCGCAGCCTGAGCTTCATTCAGGGCACGGCCGTCAACTTTCTGCGGACCAGCATCCTGTTCTTCATGCTCTATCTGATCTACGCGCAGCAAATTACCGTCGGTCAGTTCTTTTCACTGTGGATCTACTCGTTCTTCATTTTCGGGCCGCTCCAGGAGCTCGGCACGGTCATCAACACCTACCGTGAAACAGAAGTGTCGCTCGCGAACTTCGACGCGATTCTCCGGACACCGAAGGAACGGCGGCCGGAGAAGCCCGTTGCCATCGGCCCCGTGACGGCGCTCGCGTTCGACTCGGTCGGCTTCATGCACCAGTCCGCGGCGTCGCCCGCGCTGAGCGAAATTTCCTTCGCGGTGTCACGCGGCGAGACGGTCGCATTCGTCGGCCCGTCGGGTGCCGGCAAGACAACGCTGGTCAAGCTGTTGGTGGGGTTGTACGTCCCGAGGTCGGGCCGCGTGCTGTACAACGGCCACCCGAGCACCGAGGTGGATCTCGACCGCGTCCGGGAGCGCATCGGGTTCGTCACCCAGGACACGCAACTCTTCGCCGGTACGATCCGGGAAAACTTGCAGTTCGTGAACCCTGTCGCATCGGACGCCGACTGCCTCGAGGTGCTGCACCAGGCGGCCTGTGAGAGTCTGCTGGCGCGGGCCGACAAGGGGCTCGACACCGTGATCGGCGAAGGCGGTGTCAAGGTCTCCGGCGGCGAGAAGCAGCGCTTATCGATCGCACGGGCGTTGCTGCGCCGGCCCCAGTTGTTGATTTTCGACGAGGCGACCTCCTCGCTCGACTCTCTGACCGAGGAAGGCATCTCCGAAACGATTCGCGCGGTGGCCTCCCGAGGTGACGCGATTACGGTGATGATCGCGCACCGGCTGTCAACCGTGCTTCATGTCGATCGGATCTTCGTCTTGGAGCGCGGACGAATCGTGGAGGCTGGACGTCATCACGAGTTGATCGAGCAGAAGGGTTTGTACTACGCGATGTGGCGCCAACAGATCGGCGAGCGGCGTGCGGCGCCGATCGGTCTGCCGCTTCAGGTCGAGCCGGTGCCCGCAAGGGTCGGGTGAGGGTAACAATGAACCAGATACGCCCACGACACGGCCGACCTGGGGCGGCGACCAAACCTCTCCACCGGCCTCAGCGCGCAGCAGCGCAAAGACCCCAACAATCGTTACCTGAAACGCCCGGCCGGAACCGGTCAGCCTCCTGCTGCCACACCTGACATCTATCGCATTCCTCCGGAGCGTTTCGATCACGGCTCCCATAAGAGCGAGAGGTCGAGATCGCGCGCGTCGAAGGGCTCGGCCCGGACCATCGCGAGGCCCGACCACGTGGAGCCGATCGTCCACCGAGCGCTTTCGAGCCGCAAGGCTTCGAGCGTACGCGCGAGCGGGTCGATCAGCCACACGTGTGCCACGCCCTCGCGCGCATAGATCGACAGCTTCTTTACGCGGTCCATCGCCGCGGTCGAAGGCGACACCACCTCGCAGACCCAGTCTGGGGCGACGGCAACGAAGGCCTCGTCCGGGAGCACCGGCAGCCGCTCCCGACGCCAGCCGGCGAGGTCGGGCACGATCACGTGTGGCCCCAAGTGCAGCTCAGGTTCGTCGAGAATGCGCCAGCCTCCAGGTCCGCCCCGTCCGCGATCGAAGGGACCGCGCAGGGCACCGCCCAATCCAGAGCTGGCGTCCTGGTGCTTCGGTGAGGGGCGAGGGCTCGCGTGGAGATCGCCGTCGAGAATCTCGGCGACGAGATGGTCGGGCACTTGGAGCAGGTCGTCGTAGGTCGCCGTGTGTCTCGTGCGATCGCGCTCGGCCACGAGGCGAGGATAGCATGGCCGTCACGTCGAAGGCCTGCATGCTGTCGCCTCCCGGATCATACGATGTCATCATCGCGTTTCAGAGGCGACTCACGTTCCGTTCCCACGAGCGTCATCCGCGCGCGAGGGCTTCGTGCACCAAGGGCGACAGCTCACGCAGCCGCAATCTCGATGTCGCCGGCCGTCCCGATGGCACAGGGTGCGGAGGATCGCCGTCATGATCGCGAATTCACGTCAGAACGACCCGATCGCGTCGACGATGGTGTCGATCTCGTGCTCGGTGTTGTAGTAGTGCGGTGAAATGCGGACGGCCGACGTGGCGCGCTTCTCGTCCATGTCGATGACGGAGTATTCGCGCAAGGTCGCACTGGTATTGATGCCGCGCTGGCGGAGTGACCGCACGATGTCCCGTGCATTCCGGCCCGCGACTTCCACTGTCGCGATCGCGCAGAGCTCCGTGCCGCGATCGAGGACACGGCATCCGGGCAGGTCTGCAAGCCTGGTGCGGGCGCGTGACGCGAGTGCGCGCGCCCGGCGCCCGCCGGTGTCCACCCCCACGGCGAGCGCGTATCGAGCGGCTTCGCCAAGGCCGAGGACCAGACTGTAGGCGAATTCCCAGTTCTCGAAGCGGCGCGCATCGGGCGCCAGCTCGAACGCATCGGCCGACACCCACGCCGCCGCACGCATATCGATGTAGAGCGGACAATCGCCACGCTGGAGCGCACGATCCGAGACATACAGGAATCCGATGCCGCGCGGACCGCGCAGGAACTTGCGCGCAGTAGCCGAGAGATAGTCGCAGCGTAGACGCGTGACGTCCACAGGGATCTGGCCCACGGCCTGGCACGCATCGACCAGATACGGCACCTCTGCCGCCTCGGCAATCTGGCCCAGCGCCTCGACCGGTTGCACCAGGCCCGAGTTCGTGGGTACCCAGGTGACGGCGAGCAGCCGCGTGCGTGGGTCACGAAGGAGCTCACGGACCGACTGGGGATCCACGCCGCCCGCTTCAAGATCGGCCGCGCGACGCACCTCTACGCCGCAACGCTTGGCCAACGACAGAAAGGCGAGCTGGTTCGAGATGTAGTCGTTGCGCGTGGTGACGATGACGTCCCCGGGGGCGAAGTCGAGCGTGGCGAGCGCCTGAAAGAATGCTATCGTCGCGTTCTCGACCACCGCAACGTTCGATGCTTTCGCGCCGATCAGCGCGGCCACGCTCTGGTACGCCGCCTTCACCGCTTCCGCGGCGTCGTCCTCGCTCTCGTAGCCGCCGGCGTCGCTTTCGCGCTCGAGATGCCCGACGATGGCGTTCAGGACGGCGTGGGGCATCAATCCGGCGCCGGCGTTATTCAGATGTGCGCAGTGCGCGCAGCCTGGCGTGTCGTGTCGCCATTGTGTGATCTGTTCCTCGGTGCAGTGCGACTCTGACGTTGTCATGCCAATCAGTGTGCTGTCTCCAACGCTTCTTCACAATGACGGACCGTCCGTAGAATCGTCGCCGGGGACGCCGTCCGGATGAAGCGTTGCGCGTGGCGGTGATGATTGCGTGCGGAGATGCGAACCACACATCTTCACGCGAAAGACTTGGAGACCTCGACCAGCCGCCGACCCAACGATCGTGTCTTGACCCGGCACGGCGGATCGCTGGGCCCACGCCCGAGCTGTCGGATGGCGCTGACCTCAAAGCGGGTGATTGAAGCGAACGCAGGCCCGTCAGCGCCCTATCAGGATGGTCTGCGGGTACTGCGCGTACCAGCCAAACCAGAACGCGCGCTGAGCGACATAGCGTGGCAACACGACCGTACCGTCCTCGCGCGCCAAAGCGGCTTCGCTCTGCGTCCACCGGCGGCCATCGGTATCCACCAAATTCGAAGAGACCACTTGGGATGGAAACACCACATCGTTTCCGCCAAGCGCGTAGACGCGATTGGCGCCCTGCCGACTCGTGACCACGACGAACCGGCGACCAGCCACTTCAAAGTGAAACACCGGGTTCTGTTTCAAGAAGCCGGCGACAATGGACACCGGCTGCGCATCGCCACCTGCCGCGGACCTCACCTGGAGCACCAGCATCTCGGTCTTGTTCTTGAGCCGCGTGTCGGTGCGGGAGACTTGAAAGTACAAACGGTCGTTGCCAAAGTAATCGCGGTAGGCCGCGCCCTCGCTGTAGTCGCGCTTGTGCCCAGTATCGAGTGACAGCACGCTCGTATCGGGATGGTCCGCGCGCCACTCACCCCAGGTCGTGGTCACCGCGGCATGCGACGTCATGTGCAATCCGGAATCCACCAGCGGACCCACCACCGGCTTGCCTTCAAGCGTTGACCACAGGCTCATCGTTTCTTCGTCGAACATCAACTTGTTCGATCGATACAAGAGGCCGCTCGTACCGAATCGCCGGGGCTTGCCTCCGACGATGGTGTCGTAGGGAATGACGGTGCCACACAACGTGCAGTAGACCACCGTGATCTCCGTTCCACCAAGATGATCCAAAGCCATTTCGTGCCAGGCGAGTATGCGCTTCGGATACGCGCGCGCTTCGCCGTTGACGACCACGCCGAACACGATATTGCCGTCGCGCATGAACCTCGCGTCTGCCGCCGACAGTATCTTGGGATGGTCGAGCGGCGGGATGCCGTTCACGGTGACACCACCCCAATCGATTTCATCGAGACGAATGAGGGCGCGGACATTCGATGGAAAGAAGCGCTGCATGCGCGAGTCGATCCGGCCGTAGACCACCCCCTTGAACTGCGCGTAGTCCGGGTGGGGTTCGTACGGCAACGACCACATCCACTGGCGCCAGCCGGTGAGATAGACGTCGAATCGCTTGCCGGTCTGGGATTCGAGGAATCGCATCAAGCGCGACCGCACCAGTGACTCCGGTGTCGGACGCCGGCTGGTCTCACTCGCGATGTCGAGGTCCGCCAACCCGCCCGCGGCCGAACCGCGGGCATCGTCGGGGTCGAATCGATCGAGTGGTGACCCAGACTGCTCGGCCGTGCCGACGGCACGGATGATCGGCGCGGGCCGAAGCAACCGGGCCAAGTCGACAATCATCGGCGTGTAGGCATCGCGCCACTGCTTCGACAATCGGTCGAGAGACGCGCGGGCCAACTTCTCATCGGTGGCGGTGGCGCTGAAGAACCATTCAAGCGGCGGAGGTGACCAACGATCCTGGGCGGTCAATGGAACCGCCGCGCTGAGAATCAACCAGGCCAGCAGGCGACGCCGGAGATGGAAGAACATCAGCGCAGGCCGTACGCGTCGCGCCGGCGTATCCACATCGCAAACAGCGGCGCGCCAGCCAGTCCGGCCGCGACGGGCCAGACCATCACCGGTCCGAGGTGCCACACTATCAGGTGCATGGCCTCGATCTTGGGGCAGAGGAACTCCACGCCGAGCGCGCCGACGCCCGCCGACGCCAGCGCGGCGAACATCACGGAGCGATAGAGATCCAGTGTCGCGCCTCGGCTGAGCATCACGAACAGGGCCGCTCCGGGAGCGGCGGCGGTTGCAATCGATTTCGCAACGCATCCCCACCCGGCATCGACGGTCCACGCGGCGGCGGATCCGGTGGCCGCCGCGCCAAGCTCTGACGAGAGCCAAAGGGCCCACCCTGCCACCGCTGCAATCGGTGTCCACCCGCGCCATGACGTCAGCTCTTCACCGGGAACGGCGAGCACCAGGGCCGCGCGTGCGGCCATGACCATCGCAACGGCGACAAGCGTCGTGTGTGCTTGGAACGCCAGTGTACCAGCGGCTATGACGAAGTCCGGACGCAGGCCAAGGAAGGCCACCACGAGACCGCCGCCCACACTGGCGACCAGGGCCCAACGCCACGCGCGCACGTTCGGCGGCGCCAGAGGGACAATCGGCTTCAGGTCTTTCACGAGCATCGACACGATGTCCTCAGTTGTGTCCTCAGTGGCCATAGCCTGCTCCTGTCAGCAATCGCCTCAATGCCGCGTAGCCGCGATGAGCGATGACCTTCACGTTCGACTCGGTCCATCCCGTTTCGCGTGAGACTTGTTTCACGCTCATCTCATCCAGCCGCAAGCGCTCGATCACCAGACGCTGCGCCGGGGGCAGCTGCCGCATCGCGTGCGCGAGGTCCGCACGCGCAATCGTTGCGGCTTCGGGCGATTCAGACCACACCAAAGGAGGGGCATCGACCGGTTGTTCCCTGATGCCGATGCGCTCGTGCCGGCGGATGGCATCGACGAGACGGCTCCGCAGCACGGCATAGAACCACGGCGCCAAGGGCCGCGTCGAATTCCACGTGTGACGCGAGCGATGAATGGAAAAGAGCACGTCCTGCACGACATCCTCCGCCCATGACACAGAGCCGACCCGTCGGCGTACATAGAGCGACACCACGGCCTGCAGTCCGCGCAACAGCGCGTCGTAAGCTGCACGGTCTCCCTTCTGGCTCGCCGCCATCAGGAGCGTTAGCCCTCGTTCCTCTTCTGGGGTCATCCCCCTCATTGGACTCCTACGCTGCCGCCCCGGATTCGGTTACGCGCCGCCGGCTGTAACCGCACCAGCCGCCGCTCCGTAGAACCCTATGACAACACACGGTGGGTCACTTTCATCACGCGTTCTTGATGTAGTCGCCAATCCCCTGATTCCCCTCGTTCTCACCCGGGAGATTCCCCATGCGCAAGATGTTCGTGCTCACGCTCTTTCTCGTCACGGCATTTGCCGTGTCGCACGCTCGGTTGGATGCGCAGTCGGAGGCGCGCTACATGGTCACCGTCACCAACCTCACGAAGGGCCAGACGTTCACACCGTTTCTGTTGGCTACGCATACGCCTGCCGTTCGCGTGTTCGCCCCAGGCACGCAGGCCAGCCCGCAACTGCAGGTGTTGGCCGAAGAGGGCGCCACGGACATGTTGGCCACCTTGCTCCGCGGCATGACGGCGGACGTCCGTGAGGTGGTCACCGCAACCGGCCTGCAGACGCCAGCCGTCACCGCATCGTTTCAGATCGCGGGTGGCGGCGCCTTCTCACGGCTCAGCATTGTCGCGATGCTCATTCCGACCAACGACGCGTTCGTGGGCCTGGGGGCGCTGACGCTCCCCACGGGATTCGATCCGGTGGTGGTGGACCTGCTCGCGTACGACAGCGGCTCGGAGATCAACGACGAACGGTGTGCCTCGATTCCCGGTCCCAGCTTCACCGAATGCGGCGGTCCCGGCGGTGGCGCGCGGGTCGGCCGCGGTGAGGGTGCGGTGACGGTCCACAATGGCATGCACGGTGTCGGCGACATGAATCGCCCGCTCAGGGACTGGCGCGGACCGGTGGCCCGCGTCACCGTGCAGCGCGTGCAGTAGGCGAGGTTCCAACATGACCAGGCGTATTGTTGGCCCGCGCCCGCTGATGGTTCTGACGCTGGTTGCGGTCATGACCGGCGGGTCGTGCGGCAATCAGGGCGGCACACAGAGCGGCGCACCAACTTCTCCGTCGACGTCCCGTTCTGCGATTCGCGACGATGCCGCGTTGTTTCGGCTGATCGCGCAGACCGACGCCTTCACGCGCTATACCGTGTTCCCGAACGCTGAGGAGTTCACCACCGGTCGACTCAACGGATCCGAAGCCCATCGTCCCGTGATCCGAGTGAGCCTGAACGCCACCGCCGCCGGTGTGTTACAGAATGGCCGGCTTCCGTCGGGCGCGCGATTCCCGGATGGCTCGGTCGTGTTCAAGGAGATTAGGCCAACCGCCACCGCCTCGCCTACTCTGTATGCCGTGATGTACAAGGACAGCGGAAACTCGCTGGCGGGAAACGGATGGCTCTGGGCCGAGTACGGGCCCACCGGCGCGGTCGTCATCTCGGTGACGAATCGAGGCAGCGCGTGCACGAGCTGTCACCAACGGGAGCTGGGTCCGCAAAACGACCTCGTGCGGTCGTTCGAGAGGCAGCGGTGATTGCCGCTCATGCTCAGATCGGCTGGAACAAGTACTTGGCTTTCGGGTATTGAGACGGAATGATGCGCAGATCGATGATCGCCGGAGTCCTCGCCGCGCTGGCTGTTCTCAGATTGAGCGGAACGGCCCTCACGGGCGCGGAGCCCCAATCTGCCGCGTCCGCGGTCGACGTTGAACAGGTAGGGCCGAAGGTCGGGGACGCGGTTCCGCATTTCAGCCTCCCCGATCAGCATGGCGCGACCCGCACGCTCGCGTCGCTCATAGGACCCAAGGGGGCCATTCTCGTCTTCTTTCGATCGGCCGACTGGTGACCCTACTGCAAGACGCAGCTCGTGGAGCTGCAAGGCCGGCTTGAACAGATACGACGCTCGGGTCTTGGTCTCGTGGCGATCAGCTACGATCCCGTTCCAACCCTTGCCGATTTTTCTCAGCGCCGTGGCATCACGTTTCCTCTGCTGTCAGACGCCAACTCCGAGACGATCAAGCGGTACGGCCTCCTGAACACTACCGTGGCGTCATCGCATCCGACCTACGGCATCCCGTTTCCCGGGACGTTCATCGTCGATCGCCGTGGCGCCGTGACCTCCCGGTTCTTCGAAACCGCCTACCAGGAACGAAACACGATCTCGAGTGTGCTGGTGCGCCTCGGTAGCCAACTCGACACCCCGGCCACCAAGATTTCCGCACCGTATTTGGCAGTGACGACGTACGCCACGGATCAGGTCGCGGCCCCGGGCACCCACTTCTCGCTGGTCCTCGACCTCAGACCGGACCGGCGCGTGCACGTGTACGCGCCAGGCGTGATCGGCTACAAGCCCATTGCGATCACCGTGCAGGCGCAACCCGGGCTTCTCGTGAAAGGCAGCCAGTTTCCCAAGGCCGAGGACTATTTCTTCAAGCCACTGAAGGAGCATGTGGCGGTGTATCAGAAGCCGTTTCGGATCGTTCAGGATGTCGCGATCGACCCGTCGCCCCAAGCCGCCGCAGCGCTCAAGGATCGAACCAGCATGGTGATCAACGGCGTACTCGAGTACCAGGCGTGTGACGACAAGGTGTGCTTTCTGCCTCAGCGCGTGCCGCTCTCGTGGACCGTCGCGTTGCGTTCGCTGGACCGCGAGCGAACCAACCCGCGATGACGCCTCGCGAGGAGTACTTCTTCGCTCGGTGGCGATGACAACGACATGAGGGAGCGCTGCAACGAAACAGCCTGACTGAGAGATTTCCAGACCTGCAGAATCGCGCACTGATCATCAAATTCAATCGACCATTCCGGTTCTGACGCGAATCAGTCGGGTCAGCGCTCACCGAGCGACGATGGCGTGCTGTCTTCGACCGCATGGTCAACGACGTAGACGATTCCGGCGAATCCAGCGACGAGGCCGATCGCAATGGCGAACTTCCTGCCCTTGCTCATGCCCGATGATGCGAGTCCAGATGGTCCCTGCGATGCGTCCCGGGCCCTGCGGACGTCGTCGCCTCGCACCTTCCACGGCGGTTGCGCTCTCGCGGGAAGTTGGGCAATGCGCGCCGGGGAGGGGGTCGGGACCGGCCCGGCCTGGAACTGGACATGCTGCCGCGCAATTCGCGAGGCGGCCTCGAGTAGCCCTCCCGCGGCCAGCGCGGTGGCTGTGTCGCCCAAGGAAAAGGCCAGCGCAACGGCGAGCACCCGCGTCATCGGTTCCTCCTCACACAGGTCGAACTCGCATGTTGCTTCAAAACGAAATATTGCCGGTCACGCGCAGCAGGCGCGCGTCGAGGAACGTCGTCGGCCGCCGCCATCGAGCTCCGAATGTGCTGACCACTCCCTGGATGGAACTCGAGTTGAGAACGTTGTAGAGGTCCAAACTCGTCACGAGCCGTCCCCAGTTGGTTCTGAAGGACTTGTTGAGCGCCAGGTCGAGCTGACTGAACCGATCGCCGTACACCGAGTTGGGAGCGTAGAGCGGTATGGTCGCGGCGGTGTTCAACGCCGTCCGGGCAGGGTTCTTGAACCGGACTTGGGCGGACGTGACCGCGAGGTTCGCGTCGATCTGTGCGCCGGGAGTGTTGCGATAGATGAAGCTCGTATTGAAGCCGGCCGGCAACGGGATGCTACCCCGGATCCGGAAATCAAGCAGGTTGGCCCAGTCGGTGACGATCCGGCAGAAGGGCCCGCCCGCGAGCTGAGCCCCTGTAATACCCGCGGGCTGATTCGGAATGTCCGCTGTGTAACAGTGGTCGTCAACCTGTCGACCGACGTCCAAACCGCCGCCGACGTTGACGCCTTTGGGCAGCCGCCCAGTCGCGTTCAAGGTGAACCCATCCCAGTAGCGCTCCTGCTTGCCGAACGATCGGCTGTCGGTCACGCGCAGGGTTCCCTGACCGAAGAACGCCGGGTTGACGTCGTAGTAGCCGCAGATCTCATTGCCACCCCCGCCGGGCAGCCGCGGATCCAATGGCGAGGTGATGCAGTACTCATCGTAGTTCTGAGGACCGAGCAGCGTGTTCTCGGTGACTTGGAACGCGCCGTCCCAATTCCGGTTGTACCCGACGCTCACCGAGAGTCCAGTGATCACCTCGTGCTGTACTTCGGCAAAGAAATCCCAGAGATAGTCTCGATTCTCCTTGATCACCGAGTCGTCAAAGGTGGTGGCCGAGGGGATGAACTTGCCGAAGTTCTGGTTCGAGATCGGCCCGCAGATGTCAACGACGCCGTTGGCCGCAAAATTCGCGAGGTCGCAGTCGGGAATGAAATTGCCGTTGGTGTCGGTCCAGTTGCGAAACGCCGTGTTGATCGACGAGCTGAACGGATGAAAGCGCCGCGTGAGGTCGCTGCGGCTCAACTGATTGTACCGGCCCATGGCGACCTTGACGGCCGTGCGACCCGTGCCGAAGACGTCGTAAGACGCACCGACGCGCGGGTTGATATCCGACCACTCGGGAACGCCCTTGAGCTCATCGACGTGACGCGCGGGCACCCACAGACCTGCCGGAAGGTCTGCCGCGGGGTACCCCATCGTCAGATAGTCCCACCGCAGGCCGAGGTTGAGCGTCATGCGTTTGAGGCGCCATGCATCCTGTACGAAGAGTCCGATCTCAGCGTTCTGGCGCTCCTGCTGAAAGAACGGCTGCGCAAGATACTGAATGCGGTTCGGTCGGCCGTTCAGGAAATCGTAGTTGAGGCCATCGGGATGGTTGCGCGAGCGCGATTCGTCGTTGAACGCCTGCTCGTTGGAGATCCCCGCTTTCAGATTGTGGCTACCGGTCACATACGACACGGCGAAGCGCTGTGCGCCGCGGCCGGTCCGGGCGATCGGCGCCGTCAGTTGTATCGTTGCACCATAACGGAAATTCGTGGAGAGCTCCAAGATGGAGCGATCGTCCCGCGTCACACCCGTCTCCGCGAAGTTGATCCAATTGGCCACCTGCCACGAGGCGCCGGCTTCAAGCATCAGTCGGCTGGTGAGTGGCGCCGTCCACGTACCTTGGACAACGCCAGAAGGCCACCAATCCCAGCCACGCTCCGCTTCGATCGCGTTCGCGCCGGTAAACGGACCCGTCGTGCAGCGGCAGGACTTTTGGATATCACCATAGAAACCGAACTTGTTGCGCGGCGTCGCCTGCCACGTCGTCCGGAGCGAGTGGTTCCGGAACCAGTCGAAGCTGGCCGCCGGGCGGGTCGTGTCAGGCTCGTAGGCAATGGTTCCCGTCCCCGGAACGCCCGATTTTCCCTGTAGCTTGTTGAAATAGGCGTCGGGCTGGTTCACCCGCGAGCCCCAGCGAGCCACGGCCGCAAAAAACCACAATTTGTCCTGGACGATCGGACCACCCAGCTGCCCACCAACGCGGTAGATACGCTGGACCTCACCCGACTTGAGAATGTTAAAGGACCTGATCTCGTCGCTGAGGTTGCTGCCCTGCATATCGGCGTTCGAGAAATACCAGTCGAGCGTGCCACGGAAGGTGTTGCTGCCGCTCCTCGGAATCGCGTTCAACGACGTGCTGCCGGAACCGGACTCTGCCCCCATTCCACTGGTTTCGAGCTGCATCTCTTCAATCGTGCCGCTGTCGGTGATATAGCCCACGCCGGAGGCGGCGCCGATGAAGTACTGGTTCCGAAAGCCATCAAACGATGCGCGGGTGCCGGTCTTCCCGTGGAAAAACGTGTAGGCCCCCTGAGCCGACCAGGTGTCTCGCGTGCCGCCGACGTCGGCCTGAGTAGCGGCAAATCCTGGCGTCACGTAGGCCAATGTTTGGAGGCCGATGCTCCCGCTCGGCAACGCGTCGAGATCCATCGTCGTGAGCGTCTGCTGCTGCCGCACGGTTTGGACGTCGACGACCGGGCTCGCGCCTGTCACCGTCACGGTTTCGGACAACGTTCCGACCGGCATGGCGACGTTCACGGTTGCCGTGAACCCGACCCCGAGCTGAATGCCGTCCCGCACGACGGTCGAGAAACCCGACAGCGTGAAGGTGACGGTATAGGGGCCCGGCCGCAGATCGACGATGACGTAGCGGCCTTCTCCGTCGGTGGTGACCGTACGCACCTTTTCGATGAGGACAGGGCTGGCGGCTTCAACGGAAACGCCGGGCATTGCGAGGCCGGCGGAGTCTCTCACCACACCAGCTATGGCGCCGGCCTGTTGCGCAAACGCAGCGGGTGCGAAGAACAGGAGGCCAACGACGAGAGCAACGAGGCACTGCGATCGTCCGAGGATCGTTTTTGCCACCGACTCCTCCTCATAAGGCAAGTCTTCCGCCAAACCGCCCGCCGCGTGCTGAGACGTCCCAGGTCGCCGACCTAGCGGGAACTATACCGCCTCGCCCCAATTTCGCAAGCCATGAGTGTGATCACAAGATCGCGGCACCCCTGTGGCATGCGAGAATCGCCGGCGTGGCTGACCGGCAAGCGTTCGAACCAGCCGCCGGCTTGTTGGCCGGAAGCGTTGCCGTCCTCGCGCTTGCAGCCGCACAGTCTAGGCCGCCGGTCACCTTCACCGACGTCACCGAGCACGCCGGGATCCGGTTCATCCATCACAACGGCGCAGCCGGGAACAAGTGGTATCCGGAACTCTTCGGCGGCGGCGTCGCGGTGCTGGACATCGACGGCGACGCATGGCCCGACGTGCTCTTCGTGAACGGCAAAGACTGGCGGCCTGGCGCACGGTCTCTCCACGGTCTCTATCGGAACAATAGGGACGGCACCTTCAGCGACGTGCTGGCCAATAGTGGGCTCGCTGCCCTCGACAGCTACGCGCTCGGCGCCACCGTGGCAGATTATGATAACGATGGCCGCGACGATGTGTTCGTGACAACGGTTGGCGGCGGACGGCTCTTTCGCAATTCCGGCAGCGGCAGGTTCACCGATGTCACCGATCGGGCCGGCATTCGCAACTCCGAGTTCGCCGTGAGCGCAGCCTGGCTGGATTACGACCGCGACCGGTTCGCGGATTTGTTCATCGGCAACTACGTGCGCTGGTCGCCCAACACCGAAGTCACGTGCTCGCAAAATGGCGTCCGCGGGTATTGCGGACCTGATGCGTACAAGCCGCTTGCGCCCAAGCTGTATCGGAACCGCGGCGCCGGACAGTTCGAGGATGTGACCTCGCGCGCTGGGCTCGATCGCGCCACCGATAAAGCCATGGGCGTCGCGGTACTCGACTACAACCTGGATAGCTGGCCCGACGTGTTCATCGGCAGCGATCGCGTGCCGGCCAAGCTCTATCGCAACGACGGACACGGCCGCTTCGTGGACGAGGGGTTACGCGCCGGGGTGGCCCTGAGCGAAAACGGCGTCGCTCGCGCGAACATGGGCGTGGATGCGGCCGACTACGATCGTTCCGGTCGCCCCCATCTGGTGGTGGGGAACTTTCTCAACGAGATGCTCGGGCTCTATCACAACACCGACGGCGCCGTGTTCGAAGACGTGGCGCCGCGGTCGGACGTCGGCCGCGCAAGTCTGTTGTCGGTGACGTGGGCGGTGTTCTTCTTCGACTACGATCTCGACGGCTTCCTCGACATCTTCGCGGCGAACGGCGGGACCGATGAGTCGCAAGCGATGGACTCGCGGGCGCGACTCAGCCAACCTCCCCTCATGCTGCGGAACCGCGGCAACGGCACGTTCGAAAACGTCACGGCGGCCCTCGGGCCAGCGTTCAACCGGCCCTTGATGGGGCGAGGCGCCGCGTATCTCGATTTCGACGGCGACGGCGATCTCGACCTTGCGGTCGCCACGCTGGCGGGTCCGGCCTACCTGCTGCGAAACGACAGCGGGAGTCAACGGAATTGGTTGCGTGTGCGCACGATCGGATCGCGATCAAACCGAAGCGGCCTTGGATCCGTGGTGCGGGTGACGAGCGCCTCGGGCGGCCAGTGGCAGATGGTGCGAAGCGGATCGAGTTACGCCTCCCAGAGCGAACTCACCTTGACCTTTGGCCTCGGCGCCGACACTCGCGTGTCATCGGTTTCGGTGCAATGGCCGTCCGGAAAGACTCAGTCATTCTCCGATATCGCCCCGAATCATCTGATCGTAATCGACGAGGCGCGCGGGCTGCTGGTCATGGGCGCGGCGGGGCGGCGCCCCTTGCCTGGAAACTGAGTTCTTCCTCGACGATCCGCTTCAAGAAGTCGAACGGCGGCAAGAACGGCGGTGGCTGGGGGGCGAGACGGCCGTTGATCAGGAAGCTCGGGCTGGCCTCGAGGCCATAGCGTTCGGCTTCGTCGATGGCGTCTCGAATGACGTCGCGAAACCCACCGCCGTCGAGGCATTCCTTGAGCGCGACGCGATCGAGACCCGCGGTGGTTGCGGCTTGCTGAAGGCGGGTGCTGCCGGCGCCCTTCTGCGCCAGCAAGGCGTCGTGATAGGCCCAGAACTTGCCCTGCGCATTCGCGCACGACGCCGCTTCCGCCGCGATGATCGACTCCGGCCCGAGTGTCGGCAGATGCTTGAACACGAAACGGATCCGATCGCCAAACGTGTCGCGCACTCGGCCGAACGCCTGGGCGAGCTGGGCGTACGCGGAACTCTGAAAATCGCCGAAGGCGACCAGCTCGACGCTGGCCTGCTCCGATCCGAGCGGCACATCCTGCGCCGTATGCTCGACCGCCACGCGAGGCGCGATCAGCAGAAGGTCGGCTCGCGTCGACACCTTCTTCAGCTCCTCGATGTAGTTCATCCTGGCGAGCTCAGGCTCGGATTTGCGCGCAAGCCACTCGCGGATCGACGGTCGCATCTGATCCAACGAGGCGCCACCGGCTCGATCGCCGAGACCTTGGTACAACGACGTGACGGCCGAGTCTGGCAGGGTCATGGTGCGCTTGGGGAGCTCGGTCTTCAGCAGCGCGTCGGTGGTCACGCCTCGAGCGGCCGCCTCGCGTGCGAGCAATTCGTCCTCCATCATCCTCTCGGCCACGCGACGCCGCATCTCGTGCAGGCGCCGGCTCAGCTCGACGTAGCTTGCCGGGTCGGTGCGCCGCCATTCGCGGTCGACCTCGGCCACGGTGATGACGCGGTCGCCGACTTGCGCCGCGCGTTCGGTCGCGGAAGCATCGATCGCCGGCCCGCTGCCACTCGCCTCGCGGGGACCCGACGTGGGCTGCGGGTCAGCGGTTCCGATCTGCAGGTGGAACGATCCGGTTTCTTCTGGCGCCGGTCCTCGACTGACCGTGAGGAGATACTGGCCCCGAGGCATGACTCGAATCGGCGCCACGACGACGATCTGCGTATCGATGGCTGCCCCCACCGTCAGCGGGACGAGTTCGAGTGTCACGAAAGGACGAGGTCCAAAGTTGACGCCGTCAATGGTCAAGGTCTCACCACTCGGGTCGGGCACGACGCTCGTCACGGCGAGTTGAGCAATCGGAGCGGGCTGAGCCATGGCGGCTTCGACCGCCGCGAGCCCGAACACGGAGGCGAGCGCCATCCTCACGGCCGCACTGCGTCTCGTCATGGCACCTCCTCGTCCGGCCAGGGTGTGCGACACGCTTCCCCGCGCTCGTACAGCGCGAGGTTTCGCGCCAGGCGCCGCGCCACGTCATGAAGCGCGCCGCGTTCGGCCCCCCTGATCAAGTCCCGCTGTAGTTTCGCGGCTTCGTCGAACCGCCCGAGCTCGGCCAATGCCATGGCAAGCGTCTCACCAAGATCGAGCGTCCTCGGCTCGGTGCGAAGCAGCTCCTCGACGAGCGATATTGCGCGGGGGCCATCACGGACGCCTTCGTCGGGAGCGGCCGCCAGCAGCCGCGCGAGACCATGCGAGAAGACCGATTGATCGGACGAGGCCTTCATGCCTTCGATCAAGCGGTCGCGAGCATCCGCGTAGCGTCCGATCTGAACCAGGGCCATCGCGTGTCCGAACCGCGCCTCCGTGAGACGCGGATTCACGCTGAGAATCTGCTGATAGTGGGGCACCGATTCCTTGGCGCGGCCGGCTCGCCGAAGGCTGGTGGCCAGTCGAAGCCGTGCCTCGTGATAGCTGGACCGGCTGCTGAGCGCTATCGAGAAGCGTTCGATCGCCTCGAGATGACGGCCTTGTGCCTGGAGGAGCACGCCGAGACTGTACTGCGCCGGCGAGTAATCGGGCGCCTTCCGTACGACGGCTTCGAACTGCTCCTGGGCGCCTCGCGCGTCGTCCATCATGAATAGCGCCGTGCCCAGCCGGTGACCGAGTGCGGGACTCTCGGGCGCCAGCTGCAGGCCCTTCCGAAAGAGCGCTTCCGCCTCGGTCCACTGCTTCTGGTCGAGCGCGCGAATCCCACGCGACTCGTACGCTTGCGGGCTCTCCAGCAGTTCGTCCAGTTCCACCATCAACGGATCGGCGGGAAGGATGACGTGATCCTCGCGTTGCCGCAGGTGGCGCTCGGCCTTCGTGAGATCGCCAAGCCCGCGATACGCCATCGCGAGCGGATAGTGCGCGCCCGCCGCTTCCGCATCGCGGCCGAGCACGTCCTCGAGGTACTCAACGGCCCCTTTGTAGTCC
>JBOGIV010000078.1:0-3853 GCA_050747925.1 Vicinamibacterales bacterium | reverse complement strand
ACCCTAAAGGGTCGCCTCTACACTCACGCTGAGAACACCCGCCTCGAGCTATGCCGAAAACGACTCCCCGCACCCGCACGTGGTCTTGGCGTGCGGGTTTCTCAACGTGAACGTCGTCGCCAGCAGGTTGTCCTCATCAAAATCCAGCACCGTGCCGTCCAGCAGACGCAGGCTTCGGGGATCCACGAAAACCTTCGCGCCGCCGGCGCCTTCGAACACGAGATCGGCTTCTCGCGCCGCATCGTCCCAGGCAAACTGATAACTGTAGCCCGAGCACCCGCCCGCTTTGACCGCAATTCGCAGACCACCACCGGCTCGCTGCTGTTTCTCGAGCTGGCGATTGATGACGCGTGCGGCATTTTCGGTGATCTCGATCACACGTTCTCCGTCCTCTTCAGGCGACCCTAAAGGGTCGCCTCTACACTCTCTCGTAGCTGGGCGACCGACCTGGCAACGAGTCGTGCCGCCTCGTCGATCTCCTGCTCGGTCGTCCATCGGCCGAGTCCGAAACGGAGCGAAGCGAGCGCGCGATCTTTCGGCAGTCCAATCGCCAGCAACACATGCGACGGCTCCGCCGCCGTGCAGGCGGCGCCCGACGACACGGCGACTCCTTCGAGACTCACGAGCAAGGCTTCTCCGTCAACGCGTGGAAAGCTCACGTTCAAGTTTCCCGGCAGCCGTGCGTCGAGCGAACCATTCACCGTCACGCCCTCGATCAGCGCACGCAGACGCGCGAGCAACAGATCTCTCAGGGTCGACAATCGCTTCGACTCGCCCGCCATCTCTGCCCGCGCGACGTCCGCAGCCGCGCCGAAGCCCACGATTCCCGGTACGTTCAGCGTGCCGGACCGAAGGCCGCGCTCGTGACCGCCTCCATCGATCTGGGAGACCAGCACTGTGGACGTAACCCCTTCTTCCGCCTTCGCGCGAAGCGCTTCCGCCTTCGCTGAGGCTTCGGCGGACCGCCGTAGCTTTAGCGGAGGCTGGTCGGCGGACCGCCGGAGCCTTGGCGGAGGCTGGTTGGGGTTGCCTTTCCGGCGAACATACAAAGCCCCGACACCCTTCGGCCCGTACATCTTGTGCGCCGTCATCGACAGGAGATCGACGTCGAGCTTCTCGACATCGACCGGCATCTTGCCAATGGCCTGCACCGCATCGGTATGCACAAGCGCGCCCATTGCGTGAGCAATCGCCGCAATCTCGCGAATCGGCTGCAGCACTCCAATCTCATTGTTGGCGGCCATCACACTCACGAGCGCCGTCTGTTCGGTCACTGCTCGCTCCACTTGCCGCAGATCAACGAGCCCCTCGCGATCCACGGGCAGCACGCTGACCCGCCATCCGCGCACTTCGAGACACTGGCAGGGATCGAGCACGGCTTTGTGCTCGGTCGCGACCGTCACGATGTGGTTGCCCCTCGCACGATTCGCTTCAGCCGCGCCTTTGATAGCAAGGTTGTTCGCCTCGGTCGCGCCGCTCGTGAACACAATCTCTTTCGTGCTCGCGCCGATGAGACCGGCCACCTGCTTACGGGCGCGCTCAACCGCGTCGTTTGCCTCCCAACCGAACCGATGCTGGCGGCTCGCGGCATTGCCAAACCGTTCGGTGAAGAACGGCAGCATCGCCTCGAGGACCCGTCGGTCCACTGGAGTCGTCGCGTGGTAGTCGAGGTAGATCATTCTCGGGAGTCGGTCGTCGATCGTTAGTCGTCAGTCGTTGGTCGGAACGAACACCATCCGCGAGATGGTGTGCGACGGCGCCGGTGCCGGCGTCGCGGCCGCCTCGGCGTCGCGGGCCATTTCGGCCACGGTCACCGTTGACAGCATTTCGAGAATCCGGCCTTTGATCTTCCAAAGGGGATCTCGAATGCTGCATTTGCTGTACTGGCCGCACTCGTGATCGTTCGGCGAGCACGCCGTCACCGTCACCGGACCGTCCACCGCCTGAATCACGTCGGCCACGCTGATGGCCGTCGACGGTCTCGCCAGGCGATATCCACCCCGTGTGCCCTGAACCGACACGAGGAGCTTCGTCCGAACCAGCCGCTGCAACACTTTGGCGAGCAACTCGAGGGGTATGTCGTAGGCCTCAGAAATCTCCCGGGCGCTTGCCGACGCGCGTCCATCCGCGCGAACGGCGAGGTGCCTGATGGCCATGAGCGCGTAGTCCGATTTCTTCGAGAGCCGTAGCATAGGGAACCCGTTGAGCCTGTTAGAACCCGTCGGACCTGTAGAACCGGTCGAACCCGCTAGATATCCGACCTCTGAAGTCCTATATTAGTAGCCTAATATAGGACCGCGCAAGTCGGATATACGGCGGATTCTTGGTTCGGTCTTCTGGCTTCTGTCTTCGTCGGCGTCAGTATTTAGGCTGACTGGGGTCGACCTGATCGATCCAGCTGAGAATCCCGCCGGTCAGGTTCCGGACGTCGCCAAACCCCTGTGACCGCAGAAACGCCTGCGCCTTTGCGCTCCGCATTCCCGACTTGCACTGGCAGACGATGGTGGCGTTCGGGTCGAGCTCGTTGAACCGCCTCGGCAGCTCGCCCAGCGGAATCAGCATGGAACCGTCGATTCGGTTGATCTGATACTCCTGCGGTTCGCGAACATCGACGATGACGACGGGCTCGCCCCGATCCAGTTCGGCCTTGAGCTCCCGAGCCGAGACGACGTCGGGGTTCCGTTCGCCGCCCGCCATGGCGCCGACCGGCTCCGGTTCGGCCGCGTGCGGTGTCACGCCGCAGAACTGGTCGTAGTCGATGAGCTGGTGCACCGTTGGATGCGTGCCGCAGACCGGACAATCCGCGTCTTTCCGAAGCTTCAGCTCCCGGAAGCGCATTCGAAGGGCGTCGTAGATCAGGAACCGTCCAATCAGCGGATCGCCGGCGCCGAGTATCAACTTGAGTGTCTCGGTCGCCTGAATCACGCCGATGATGCCGGGCAGCACCCCAAGCACTCCGCCTTCGGCGCAGCTGGGGACGAGTCCCGGAGGCGGCGGCTCCGGATAGAGGCAGCGATAGCAAGGACCTTCCTTGGTCGCAAAGACCGAGGCCTGCCCTTCGAACCGGAAGATGCTGCCGTAGGCATTGGGTTTTCGCGTTAGCACGCAGGCATCGTTCACCAGATAACGGGTCGGGAAGTTGTCGGTGCCGTCGAGAATGACGTCGTACGGCTCGAACAGCTTCAGCGCGTTGGCCGAGGTCAGCGCGGTCTCATACGTCTCGATATGGACATTCGGATTGAGCGCGTTCAGACGCTCCTTCGCCGAGACCAGCTTTGAACGACCGACATCGGGCGTGCCATGGAGAAGCTGACGCTGCAGATTGCTGAAGTCGACGACGTCGAAGTCAACGATGCCGATCGTGCCGACGCCGGCGGCGGCGAGATACATCGCAGCCGGCGAGCCGAGGCCGCCGGCGCCGATGCACAGCACCTTCCCGGCCTTCAGCTTGCGCTGACCATCTATGCCGACCTCCGGCATGATCAGATGCCGGCTGTAGCGCTTGATCTCGTCGCCTGAGAGCGGGGGTGCGGCATCGGTCACGGCCGGAGCGCCGCCAGCGACCGATGGAATGATGCTCACCTGATCGCCGGTCTTGAGCGGCGTCCGGTCCTTCTGCAAATACCGAATGTCGTCGTCGTTCACATAGACGTTCACGAAGCTGCGCAGCCGGCCGTCCGGCGTGAACAGATGCTGGCGCAATCCACCATACTGCGTGGCCAAGTTCGACAGCAGCTCGCCCACGGTGGCGCCTGGAATCTCCACGGCATCGAGCTTGTCGGTGAACGGGCGGAGAGGGGTGGGGATAAGGATCTTCGTCATGGGCATCGGGGCTCGGGACTAGGGGCTCGGG
>JBOGIV010000077.1:0-12323 GCA_050747925.1 Vicinamibacterales bacterium | reverse complement strand
GATTCTACTTGGGCCGGGTAGGGCGGTTGGGCCGGGTAAGCCGGGTAAGCCGGGTAAGCCGGGTAGGGCGGGTAGGGCGGGTAGGGCGAGTTGAGCAGGTAAGGCAGGTAGGGCGGGGTAAGGCGGGTAGGGAAATGTCAATGCGACGTCCGTTCACAGGTGTAGGCACTGCGCTCATCACTCCGTTCACTGCCAGCGGCGCGCTGGACGAAGAAGCGATCGTTCGGCTGGCGCGGCGGCAGATCGATGCGGGCGTGCACTTTCTGGTCCCGTGCGGCACCACCGGTGAAACACCAACGCTGTCGCACGCCGAACGGCTCCGCGTCGCCCGACTTGTCGTCGAGGCCGCTCGTGGACACGTGCCGGTGATGGCGGGCGCGGGTGGGTACGACACCAACGAGGTCGTGCACACGGCAAAAGAACTTGAGAAGATCGGCGTGCAAGGATTGCTCTCGGTCACGCCGTACTACAACAAGCCGACGCCCGAGGGGTTGTATCAGCACTTCTCGGCGGTCGCGGCGGCGACGCCGCTGCCGATCGTGCTCTACAACGTGCCTGGCCGCACCGGGTGCAACATCGAGTCGGCAACGCTCGCGCGACTCGCGACGATTCCCCATGTCATCGGCGTGAAGGAAGCGTCCGGCAACATCACACAGATGGTTGAGATCTGCCGCGTCGTGCCGCCAGAGTTCATCGTGCTCTCGGGGGATGATGCGCTGACGCTGCCGCTCATGTCGATCGGAGGTCGCGGGGTGATCTCGGTGGCGTCGAACGAGATCCCCGCTGAGATGTCACAACTGGTCGAAGCGGTCGAGCGCGGCGATCACGCCGTCGCGCGGCAGCTTCACCATCGGCTCACTCCGCTCATGCTCGGCAACTTCATCGAATCCAATCCTGGTCCGGTGAAGTTCGCGATGGCCGCGATGGGACTGTGCGAAGAGGTTTATCGCCTGCCGATGGTGCCGCCTCGTCCCGCTTCACAGCAGAAGATCTTGGAAATCCTCAGAGACCTCGGACTGCCGGTGATGACCGCGCACCGCTGACGATTCTCAGAGCATCATTCAGGTGAAAGATCGCATCGAGGCGCTTGCCGCCGCAGGAACCAGCGCTGCCAAAAGCCAGGCGCGCGCCGTGTTTGCCGAGTTGCAACGCGCGCTCGATGCCGGAACCATTCGGGCGGCCGAGCCGGACGCCGCGTCACCGACCGGCTGGCGCGTGAACGCGTGGGTCAAACAAGGGATCCTGCTGGGATTTCGATTTGGAGACACGGTCGAGGTGTCGGCCGACCCGCTGCCGTTCTATGACAAGGACACGATGCCGCTCAAGCAGGCGGGCGCTGACGCCGGCCTGCGCATCGTCCCTGGCGGATCCAGCATTCGCTTCGGTGCGTTCGTCGCGCGCGGCGTTATCTGCATGCCGCCGATGTACATCAACATCGGCGCCTACGTCGACGAAGGCACGCTCGTCGACTCGCACGCCCTGGTCGGCTCGTGCGCGCAAGTCGGCAGGCGGGTGCATGTCAGCGCGGCGGCACAGATCGGCGGCGTCCTCGAGCCGGTTGGCGCGATGCCGGTCGTCATCGAAGACGATGTGTTGATCGGCGGCAACACCGGCGTCTACGAAGGCGCCGTGATCAAACGGCGAGCCGTGATCGCTGCCGGTACCGTCATCACCGGATCCACGCCTGTCTACGACCTCGTGCACGGACGAATCATTCGTCCCTCTGATGGTCAACCACTGGTGATTCCTGAAGGCGCGGTCGTGGTGCCTGGCGCTCGAGCGGTCACCATCGGTGTGGGCCGCGAGTGGGGCCTCTCGCTCGCGACCCCCGTCATCGTCAAGTACCGCGACGATCGAACCGACGCGCGCACGGAGCTCGAAGCGTGGATCAGATGAGCGGGAGCGTCGATCCTGTCGCGCTGGCGCGTGAGCTCATCGACATCGATTCGACGACCGGCCGTGAAGGAAGAGTGGCGGCCCATCTCGCCGGCCTGTTGCGGACTCGAGGTTACTCAGTACTCGAGCAACCCATCGACTCAGCAAGTGAAGGTGACTTGCCCCGCGCGAATGTGATCGCGGCGGTGGGCGAGCCCGCGCTCGTGTTCTCCACGCATCTCGACTGCGTCCCACCATTCTTTCCGAGCCGGCTCGAGGGCGATGTGCTCTATGGGCGTGGAGCGTGCGATGCGAAAGGGATTCTTGCCGCGCAGATTGCTGCGGCCGAGCGGCTGCGGGCGAGCGGAGAAACCCGAGTCGGTCTGGTGTTTGTCGCTGGGGAGGAACGGGGCAGCGAGGGGGCGATGGCGGCCAATCGCATCGCGTCGACGTCTGCCTTCCTCGTGAACGGCGAGCCGACCGACAATCGCCTCGGCTTGGCGACGCGTGGGGTGTTTCGCGTGAGGCTCAGCGCGAGCGGGCGCGCGGCACATTCCGGCTACCCACAGCTCGGCGAGTCGGCCATCGACAAGTTGATCGACGGACTCATGGCCCTGCGCGCGATCGAATGGCCTTCCGATCCGGAGCTGGGCACGACGCACTACACGGTGGGTCTGATGAGCGGCGGCGTGGCGCCGAACGTCGTGCCGGCCCACGCGCAGGCGGAAATCGTGTTTCGAACGGTGGGTGACCACGACGCGATCCGCGAGGGATTGAGACGGGCCGTTGACGATCGTCTGACGATCACCGAGGTCTTGGAGGTGCCATCGGTTCGCTTGACGACACGCCCGGGCTTCGAGACCGCCGTCTTCGCCTATACGACCGACATCCCGCTGCTGTCGAACTGGGGAACGCCGTTACTGCTCGGGCCAGGATCGATTCACGTGGCTCACACGGATCACGAGCACGTGTTGACGCGTGATCTGTGCGGCGCCGTGGACGCGTACGAGCGCCTGGCGCGAGGGCTGCTGGACACATTGTCCAGGTAAAGCCGTCGCCGGCGCTCGTCGGTTGTCTGCAGAGGTGCCTCAACGTTCTCTCTGACCGCAAAGAGCGCATCGACCAGTCGCGGCTCGAAGTGCTTTCCAGACTCCTTCCGCATGATCTCCAGCGTCTCGTCAACCGTCAGCGCCGCGCGGTACGGCCGATCGCTGGAGAGCGCGTCGAACGCGTCCGCCACGGCCACGATGCGGCCGGGCAGCGGAATCTCGTCGCCGGCAAGGCCCTTGGGATAGCCGCTGCCGTCCCAATGCTCGTGATGTGAGAGGGCAACGGTCTCGACGAGCTTGAGCAGCGGAACGTGGCTCCCACCGACAATGCGGGCGCCGATGCTCGTGTGGGTCTGCATGACCCGCTGTTCACTCGGCGTCAGGCGGCTGGGCTTTCGCAGCAGTCCGTCGGGAATGCCAATCTTGCCGATGTCATGCAGCGCTGCCGCACGGCGCAGCAGGCTCGCGTCCTCAGGGGTCAAGCCGATCACTTCGGCGATGCGCGCCGACAGCTCACCGACACGCTGGTTGTGTTGATTGGTGCTCTCGTCTCGATACTCCGCCGCGAGGGCCAGCCGCTCGATCATCTCGATGCGTGTCGATTCGAGCTCGCGCGTCTGTCCGGTCGTGGACTCCAGCAGCGTGCGATTCTGCTTCTGCAGATCGCGGAAGAGAATCCGCGTCTCGAGCAGGTTCTTCACGCGCAGCGTGACTTCGATCGCGTCAAACGGCTTGGTGACGAAGTCCTTCGCGCCGTTCGCCAGCGCGCGTCGGCGGACTTCGGCGGAGCTGTCGCCCGTGATCATCAGCACCGGCAGGCGTTCCTCGACGATCAAGGGCTGCAGCACCTGGAGCACCGCAAATCCATCGAACCCCGGCATGTGCACATCCGTGATCACCAGGTCGGGCGGCGCTTCGCGAACCAGGGCCTCGAGGTCATAACCATCGGTGAGCGAGGTCACGGAGTGAAAGCCCGCCTGCTGCATGACCGCGGTCAGCCAGCGCAGATTGATCGGCTCATCGTCGAGCAGCACGATGTGGGCCGCCTGACTGAGCAGCTCGAGCCGACCCGGTTCACCGAAGAGCTCGGACGCCGGCGTGCGGTCGAGCGTCGGGATGCGCGCCATTTTTGAGCAGAGCACTCCTGTCCACGCTCGAGCAAGGAATGTGCCTCGACTCTTCGCACCGCTTAAGTGTCGACGTCGCAGGAAGTTGGGTCCCTGGGGGCGGTCGCGTGTCATCGTGTACGGATGGCACGGATCGGCGTGCGCGCGTGCCCTGGTGATACACTGTCGACTCGGCCCGGAACCTCAACAATCTCAGGGCGGCGAATCGCGTCAGGGCCGGAAGGCAGCAGCGCTAAGACGTTTCCGTGATGTGCTGAGGACCTTCGGGCCGACTACTTGCCTCATCCTCACTCCCAATGTCCTATCAGGTTCTCGCGAGGAAGTGGCGCCCGCAGCGCTTCGAGGACGTGCTCGGCCAGCACGCCGTGACGCGCACGTTGAAGAATGCGCTCAAGACCAGGCGCATCGCGCAGGCGTTCGTGTTTTCCGGGCCGCGGGGGTGTGGCAAGACGACGACGGCGCGCATTCTGGCCAGAGCGCTCAACTGCGTGAACGGTCCGACGCCGGAGCCGTGTGGCGTGTGTGACGCTTGCGTGGAGATTGCCGAGGGCCGTGACATCGACGTGCTCGAGATCGACGCGGCGACCCACACGGGTGTCGATAACGTCCGCGAAGTGATCATCGAAGGCCTCGCGATCGCCCCTGTTCGCGATCGCTACAGGGTCTTCATCATCGACGAGGTCCACATGTTGTCGGCGTCGTCGTTCAACGCGCTGCTCAAATCCATCGAGGAACCACCACCACATGTCATCTTCATGATGGCGACGACCGAGCAGCAGAAGATTCCCGACACCGTCCTCTCACGATCGCAGGTCTATGAGTTCAAGACGATCTCAGCGAAGACGGTCGCGGAGCGACTGCGAGCGATCGCCCAGGAAGAGCGCATCGAGATTCCTGACGAGGGGCTGATGCTGCTGGCGCGAGCGGGTGAGGGCAGCATGCGCGACTCGCTGAGCGCCTTCGATCAAGTGCGGGCCTTTGCCGGCGATACGATCGCCGTCGACGACGTCGTCACGGTGCTGGGGCTCGTGGGCCGCGATCTGGTCTTCGACATGCTCGAGGCCACCGCCGCCGAGGATGCGCCCGCGGCGTTCGCGTTGGTCGAGCGCGCGATTGAACGTGGCTACGATCTGCGGCTGCTCTGCCGTGAGCTGGGACGTGCGACGCGCGATCTGCTGGTGCTGTCGGTCGATCCCAAACGCGCTGCCGATCCTGACGTGGCGGGTGAGGGCGAGCGTGAACGTCTGGTGGCGTTGACCCTTCAATGGTCGCGAGAGGACCTGCTGCGCGCCTTCGATCTGCTGATGAAGGCTGAACAGGAAGTGAAAACATCGGATCAGCCTCGCTACAACGTCGAGATGGCGCTGTTGCGGTTGATGCATCTCAGAAAACTCGTTCCGCTCGCAGACCTTCTGGGGCTCGCAGACTCTAAGGTATCCGCCGCACCGAAGCTCGCCACGAATACTCGGGCGAGCGAAGGCAGGCGCGAACGGCAAGTTGGCAATGGCGGTTCGAGCGCCTCGCCGCAAACCATCGCGTTCAGCGAACCGCCCGCCACCGGGCAGGCTGCGACTTCAGTCGTACCGCTGAAAGACCAGATACTGAATGAAATCAAAGCCGCGAAGCACACGTTCTACAACGTCGTGGTCGCGGCCGCGTATCGCATAGATGTGAATCCCGGTTCGCTGTCTCTGGTCTTCCAACCGAACCAAAGGATGGCCAGGCAGCAGTGCGAGGAACAGAAGGCGTGGCTGCAGGGGCTGGCGGAAAAAGTGATGGGCCGGCCCGTGGTTGTTTCCATCGGCGTCAACGACGGGTCAGCCGCATCGACTCCAACTCCATTGCCGGCGCCGCCGGCGCGTCCGAGTCCGGAAGAGATCACGCGAGACGCGATGGCCAACGCCACCGTACAAGCGGTGCTGGAAATCTTTCCAGTGGAAAAGACAACGGTGGAGGAGATCTGAGCGTGCCAAAGGCGCCTGGAGTGCCTGGAATGCCATCGGGTCGGTGCCAGATGTACCAGGCGGGCGCGGCCCGAGTCCCGACATGGATCTGACGAAGATGATGAAGCAGGCGCAGGAGATGCAAGAGCGCCTGAAGCAACAGATGACCGAGCTCAGCGTCGAGGCCAGCGCTGGAGGCGGGATGGTGCGCGTGACGATGAATGGGCACAAGCATCTGCAGAAGCTGCAGATCGATCCCGAGGTCGTGTCGAAAGACGATGTGGAGATGCTGCAGGATCTGATCTCTGCCGCGGTGAACGACGCGCATCGCAAGGTGGACGAGGCGCTCAAGCGCCAGCTTGGGGGCATGCTCGGCGGCCTCGGCATCCCCGGACTGCCTTAGTCCCGCAAATGACGCAGATTACACAGACACGCTTCTATTCCCGAGCTCGTTTGAGTTGAGTATTCACAAGGAGTTCAGGGAGGCCAGGGAGCCAATTTTTTCTCCTGATCTCCCCGATCTCCCTGTGGGTGATATCGGGTGATGGTGACAACTCAACTGGATTAGCCTTGTCTCTGCCGACGCCGTTACAACACCTCGTCGATCAGTTCAAGAAGCTGCCGGGCATTGGCGCCAAGAGCGCCCAGCGACTGGCCTTTCACGTCCTGCGGACGCCACGCGAAGATGCAGAACGGCTCTGCGACGCGATTCGTGACGTCAAGGAGCACGTCACGTACTGTTCGCTCTGCCACAACATCACCGACGTCGATCCCTGCGCATTCTGTGAGGACACCGCTCGCGATCGCCGCATCATCTGCGTCGTCGAAGAGCCCCAGAACGTCCACGTCATCGACAAGACCGGCGGCTTCCGAGGCATGTATCACGTGCTCATGGGGACGATCTCGCCGCTGCAGGGTGTCGGGCCCGACGATTTGAAGATCAAGAGCCTGCTGGGCCGTCTCGGCACTCACGCAGTCGACGAAGTGATTCTCGCCACGAGCCCGACCGTCGAAGGAGAGGCGACGGCGATCTATCTGGCCCGTCTGCTCAAACCACTCGGTGTTCGCGTCACTCGCATCGCGACTGGCATTCCCGTCGGCAGCGACATCGAGTACGCGGACGATCTGACGATGGGAAAGGCGCTCGAAGGGCGTCGCGAAGTGTAGAATTCTCCAGCAACACCTGATGCTTCCCTTCGACTACCAGCAGCCCGCGGCCGCCTTTCTGGTGGCGGGTGGCGTGCTGTCGTGCTTCCTGGGTTACCGTTTGTTCAAGGTCGTGCTCGCACTCTTCGGATTCATTCTCGGCGCACTCGCGGCGAGCTCGATCTTTGGAGTCAGCGATCGGATGCCGATGATCGTCGCGGCCGTCGTCGGTGGGCTGGCGGGCGCGGGTTTGCTGTTGGCGGCGTATTTCGTTGGCGTGGCGCTAGTTGGCGCCGGCATTGGCGCGCTGGCAGCCAACCTGATCTGGACGCAGGTCCAGGGCGATCCTCATCCATTTGTCGTCATCTTGTTTTCGGTGGCGGGTGCGCTCGTGGCCACCTGGTTGCAGCGATACGTGATCATTCTGGCGACGGCGTTTGCCGGAGCGTGGACGATTCTGGTCGGTGGGCTTGCGCTGGTGGGGAACACCGAGCCGCTGAAGGCGGCGGCCCAGGGTGACGTCTGGGTCGTCTATCCGATGAATCCGGCCCCGGGCCAGCGTTGGGTGCCTTGGGCATGGGTCGCCCTGGGGATGTTCGGCACGCTGATCCAGATGTACGTCACGGGCGGCGAGCGTGGCCGCGTCAAGATCAACAAGAAGAAAGCGAAAGAGTAGCGGCGTCCACGCCGCTGACAAACGCATCCTCGATGCGCGACCCGGCGCACCAATCGCCGCAGACCGACAGCCCTCGTTCGCGGTCATGCAGCGACCCGACCGAAAGTGGGGGATCGGCGACGGCTTCTCGCCATCGACGTGCGGCCAGGAAGAACGGACGCGGCAGCCCGGCTCGAATCAGATTCGCGAAGGCCTCCAACAGGAAGGGCCCGACGGTGTCGGATCGATCGTCAGCGTGCGAGGCACTCCATTCTCTGGTAGCGTGCAGGACCCACGCTTCAGTCCGATCGCGTTTGGGCTTCGATCCATTGCGCGCAATCCATCCAAGGGGGCTCCGCGAGACAAACGCGGCGTCGAATCGCTGCGTCACCGATTCCTCAAAGGCCACAAGCACCGCCCAGCACGGCTTCATCTCCACCGCTGCCACCTGAGCGGCGAGGGTGGTGCCGTGAGATGCCAGGGTGCGAGCCTGGTTTGGCGGCACCGCCACGATCACGCGATCGAACTCGCCCATGATTTCGTGGCTCTGTGCCCGTACGCACCAGCTGATGGGCGATCCGTCCACACGATCGAGCGCAGACACTCTGACGTTGCAGTGCACGTTGATGCCCCTGGCAAGATGCGCACCGAGCGCGCTCATCGACGGAACGGCCACAAAACGTTCGGTGTCCGGTTTGACGTCCTCCCACCCCTCGTCGTCGAAGGCGACAATGCGGCCTGACCACTTCGCCACCAGCCGCGCCCGCATCCATTCATCGACGAGGCTGGCGAAGCGCTGATCGCGGACGGTGAAGTACTGCGCGCCATGATCAAAGGCCAAATCGACCGTGCCGGCGCGCGGCAATTCAACGCCGTTCGCAAACAGCGTCGCCACGCGACCACCAGGCCGAGGCCCGCGCTCGAAGACAACCACGTCATGCCCCGCGGCCGCAAGCACGCGGGCCGCGCTGAGTCCGGCGACTCCCGCGCCGACGACGGCGATCCGTAACATTAGCGACTGTTCGAGAACACTCGACCGAGGCTGCCGTAATACCCCGTCATCTCGAGGTATCCACGTCCTGTCAGCGCGCGCCCGGCTTGGTTGCCGGTGACATCAATCAGTCCTTCCCAATAGGCCACGCCACTTGATCGCTCGAGCGACAGCTCCTGATTCTCGAGCGGCGTCGTCACCCGAAGCTCCAACATCTTCGACGGAATCGCGATCGTCCACACCAGCGGGTACGCGGCCCCGTTTGATGCTTTGAAGGTTCGGCCACCGGCTGTGAGTGTGAAGTCGGAGAGCCCCAGGTGCGTCTTTCGTCCGTCGCGTTCGATCAGTGTGCCGCTCGATCGCGGATCCCGGCTGCCATCGGCACGCCGAAGCTGATAGAGCATCAGCTCGCGGCCGTCGGCGAGCTGAATCGACAGCCAGTCCCAGCCTCGCTGGTCCGGCTCGAGAAACGTCGTTCCAAACTCGTGATCCATCCAGCTCTCGCCGGCGACCTCGACGCGTTCGCCATCGATCGAGATGACGCCGTTGGTCGGCATTCTCGTGAGCGAGTAGTAATGAGACGCATTCCCGGCCTGCGCGCCCTTCTGACTGATGCCATTGATGCCGTTGACGACGGCCGGCTTGCCGGGTTCGAGAACGAGGTCGATCCCGGCCTTCTCATCGAGTGCACGCAGCACATGGCGTCCGCGTTCGTCGAGCGATGCCGTCCAGGCTTCGTTCCACACGTGATACCGATCGCTGGCCGCACCTGCCAGACCCGGTCCGCCTCGACTGAGCCGCTCGGTATAGCGGTAGCGCTGGCCCTTCACATCGCTCACGGCGAGGTGCGTCATGAAGACGTCGCGAACGGACCACCGAGACGGATTCGTGGGGGCTTGATCGATCCCGACGCGAAAGAAGGTGACCTGGTAGCCGAACCGTCGGCCGTCCTGAGCGGCGAGGTTGCCCGTGTAGTACCACCATTCGATCTTGTAGTCGGGGTGGCTCGCATGGTCGCGCGGGAACGAGAACTCGTATCCCTTGGCCGCTTCACGCCACGAGGCGGCGCCCAGCCCTGCCGTCGTCAGGACGACAAACGAGGCCATCAGCGCGCCCACTCCCGCACCTCCGCACTTCCACGCCCTCCCGCACTCGTCATTCATCATGAGTCAGTGTAGCGACATGTAGAGGCAACCCTTCAGGGTTGCCTGCGACGGCGGCCTCAAGAACCTATTCTTCATGGGTTAGCGTCAGTCTTGCCGCTCGGTGTGCAGGATAGATCCCCGCTACAGCGGTTGCGATCACCACGACGATTGAGGCCTGAACCAGAAAGGCCAGCGGCACGTGGAACTGGATGGTCCAGCCGAAGCTCTGAACGTTGATCACGTAAATGAGGATCGCCGAGAGCGCGAAGCCGACGGTGAGACCGATGCCTTGGCTCACCGCGCCGATGAGCGCGGCTTCGATCACGACCATCCGGCGCACTTGACGCCGATTGGCGCCGGTCAGCCGCAGCAGCGACAGCTCTCGCCGGCGTTCCAGCACCAACGTCAGCAGCGTGCCAGCGACGCCGAGCATGCCAACGATGATGGCGATGAACTCGAGCGCGTAGGTGATCGCGAACGTGCTGTCGAAGACCCGTAGCACTTCGTCGCGAAGCGCGCGGTTCGTATAAATGAAGACACGATGGCCTTCGCGCAGCTGCGAGAGCAGCTCGCTGCGGACCCGTTCCGGCGGCACACCTTCCTTCACATACGCGGCCACACCGGTTGGCGACAGCTCGCCGAAATGGCGAACGAATGTTCCTCGATCCATCACGACGACTCCACGGTCGTTGGAGTAGTCGTAGTACACCGCGGCGACGCGAAACTCACGCGGTCCGGCGGGCGTGTCGAGCGTCAGGATGTCGCCGTCGCGCTTGTGGTTCCGCGACGCGAACGGCTCCGAAATAATCACCGCATCCTGCCCGATGGCTTCGCGTAATCGCTCGCGAGCGTCGGATGGGCTTTTGAATAGCACGTTGCCGTGCGACAGCACGACATCGAAAGACCCGGCGCCCAGTACCGAGAGATGGTTGTCGTAGACGAGGTCCACGTTCCGAAATGAGTCAACGGCGACAACGTCGGGATGCCGTGAGACGGTGTCGATGACATCGGGCGACACGGTCTGCTCTGAGCCCACCGTTGGTCTGACGCCTGGGCCGATGAAGAGGTCGGCTTGCAGCGTCTGACCGACCCAGTACACGACCGTGTCGCGGAAGCTGCCGATCATCACGGCGATCGCCACCATCATCGACAGGCTGACGGCGAGCGCTGACACCGAGATCGAGAGTCGTGGAATGGCGGCCGTCAGATTCGCGTGCGCCAGGAGGCCCTCCACTCCAAGCCGGCGACGCAGCATCGTCCGACCGAGTCGAGCCAGGCCAAACATGATGGCTGGCACGAGCAGCGACGCGCCGACGATCAGGACAAACGAAGACAGGTAACCGAAGAGCGGACGGCCGTCCACCGGTTCCAGCCGAGCGAGCCACACCGCGATCGCCAGAGTGAGCACCGGCGGGATCAGGGAAGTCGGGCGCAGCCGCACTCGCATGTCGAGGCGATCGTGACCGCGGATCGCGGCCGTGGGTGGCACGCAGCTGGCTTCGATGGCCGGCACCGCCGCCGCCAGCAGTGAGAGCGGGAGTCCGATGAGGATGGCGAGCGCGATATGGGACCAGCCCATAGCTGGAGGCGCCGCCGCCGAGGCGATGTAAAGGGTGCGAACAGTAGAGGACGTCAGGCCGAGCGCGGCATCTGCGAGAAACCGAGCGAGCACCAGACCCAGCGCGATGCCAACAACCGCGAGCGCGGCCGCTTCGCCCTGGAAGAGCATCAGGACGCGACGACGTGTCAGGCCCAGCGCGCGAAGCGTGCCGATCTCCTCACGCCGGGCCACGACCGAGATAGTCACCGTGTTGTAGACGAGGAACAGGCCGACGATGAGGGCGATCCACGACAGCGCTGTGAGATTCAGGTGAAATGCCGCGAGCATGGTCTCGACCTGCTCGCTTCGCCTCGAGGGCCGTTGCGCGTGCAAGCCGGCGGGGAGCCGTCGCTCGATCTGATCGACCGCTTCGTCGACGCCGCGTCCTGGCGAGAGCAGCACATCAATGCGATCCAGGCGGCCGAGCCGATCGAAGGCGAGCTGTGCGGCGGCGATGTCCATGAGCACGAAGTTGCCGTCGAGCACGCGCGCCGGGCCTTCGTCTTTGAGCAGGCCGCGGATCACGTAGGGGGTCACGCGATCCCCGGCCATCAGCGTGATCTCTCCGCCGAGCGCGTAACTTCGGCGAACGGCGAGCTTCTCGGTGATGACGACCGATCGCGGGTCGGTGAGCAGATCGAGAAGATTGAGCGGCGTTTCTGGAGGGGGAGTGATTCCCAACGCGCCGCTGTCCGACGTCGAAGGTAAAGGCGAGCTTGACGAGCTCGGCTGCGCGGCTGCGGACAGTTGATAGTCCCGAATCGGCTGGTCGCGCAGGATGTCGATGCCGAT
>JBOGIV010000076.1:0-4173 GCA_050747925.1 Vicinamibacterales bacterium | reverse complement strand
GGGTCGTGGCGTATCGCGACGTCACGATCATCGATGCCAGCGAGCCAAAGCGGCTCGACATCCGGGTGCAGGTCCCGATCGAGGACATGGCCCGCGTGGGTGATGACATCCGCAGCGGGCCGGCCGCTCAGGGGGCGCGCGCACCGTCGATTTGGGCAGCGATCCACCCACGTCTGCTCGATCTCATCCAATCCCACCGCTCAACGCTCATCTTCGTCAATAGCCGGCGGCTGGCCGAACGGCTGGCCGGAGCACTCAACGAGCTGGCCGGGCATCCTCTCGTCCGCGCGCATCATGGGTCGCTCGCCCGTCCACAGCGTGTCGAGATCGAAGACCTCCTGAAGGCCGGTCATCTCCGCGGGCTCATCGCCACCAGCTCGCTCGAGCTTGGTATCGACATGGGCGCCATCGATCTCGTCGTGCAGATCGAGGCCCCGCCGTCGGTCGCCAGCGGGTTGCAGCGTATCGGACGCGCCGGCCATCAGATAGACGCTGTGAGCCAGGGCATCATCTTTCCAAAGTTTCGCGGCGACCTCGTCGCCTGCGCGGCGGTGACCTCCGCGATGCGGAAAGGGCACGTCGAGTCGTCTCGGTTTCCGCGAAATCCCCTCGACGTGTTGGCGCAGCAGCTGGTCGCCATGACCTCGATGGACCGGTGGTCGGTGGACGACCTTTTGGCCACCGTTCGATCCGCTGCGCCATTTGCGGAGCTTGGACGCACAGCCTTTGAGGGTGTCCTCGACATGCTCTCGGGTCGCTACCCCTCTGACGAGTTCGCCGAGCTTCGACCGCGCATCACCTGGGATCGCGTGAACGGCGTCGTGACGGCTCGTCAAGGCGCCAAGCGCGTTGCGATCGCCAACGCCGGCACGATTCCCGATCGAGGGCTGTACGGCGTGTTTCTGCAAGGCGCCGACCGAGACCACGCGCGCGTGGGTGAGCTCGACGAGGAGATGGTGTTTGAGGCGCGCGTCGGCGAAACCTTCGTCCTCGGCGCCTCGACGTGGCGCATCGAACAGATCACTCACGATCGCGTGCTCGTCTCACCGGCCCCAGGCCAGCCGGGGAAGATGCCGTTCTGGAAAGGCGAGGGGCCGGGACGGCCGGTCGAGCTCGGATTCGCCATTGGCAAGCTCGTGCGCGAGCTGCGACGCTCCCCACAGGACGAAGCGGTCGCGACGCTGCAGCGCGATCACGGCCTCGATGCCCGTGCGGCCGAGAACCTGCTCCAATACCTCGACGATCAGAAGACGGCAACCGACGCGGTGCCAGACGACCGCACCCTCGTGATCGAGAAATCCAGAGACGAGCTCGGGGATTGGCGCGTCTCCGTACTCTCGCCGCTTGGCAGCCGCGTGCACGCCCCATGGGCGATGGCGGCCGCGGCGCGCATTCGGGATGAACGCGGCCTCGATGTGGAGGTGTTGTGGGGAGATGAAGGATTCGTCGTGCGTTATCCCGAAGGGGAGGCGCCACCCGACACCTCGCTGCTGATTCCCGATCCAGACGAGGTCGAACACCTGGTCGTCAGGCAACTGGGATCGACGGCTCTTTTTGCCGCGCGATTTCGCGAAGCCGCCGGCCGCGCGCTCCTGCTTCCACGCCGGCGGCCCGGGGCCCGCGCGCCGCTGTGGCAGCAGAGGAAACGGGCGGCCGACCTGCTCGCCGTCGCTGCGCGCTACGGCTCCTTCCCCATGATCCTCGAAACCTATCGGGAGTGTTTGCGCGACATCTTCGATCTGCCTGCGCTCATAGAGATCCTCGCCGGCATCCGCAGCCGGGCCTTGCGCGTGGCGATCGTGGACGTGGCCAAGCCGTCGCCCTTTGCCGCGTCGCTCCTCTTCGGCTACGTCGCCAACTACATCTACGACGGCGACGCGCCTCTCGCCGAGCGACGAGCCCACGCGCTGTCGGTCGATCAGTCGCAGCTTCGCGATCTCATCGGCGATGCCGAGCTTCGCGACCTCCTCGACGCCCGCGCCATCGAGGCGCTCGAAGCCGACCTTCAACATGTGCCGGAGCGGTTTCATGCGCGGTCGGCCGATGCCGTACACGATCTGCTCTTGCGTCTCGGCGACCTTTCGCGGGTCGAGTTGGACACGCGAACGACTCCGGGTCTGCTCTCGGGCGCCCTCTCCGAGCTGGTCGCCGACCGACGCGCCATCGAGATTCGCGTGGCCGGAGAGAAGCGGGTGATCGCGGTCGAAGACGCGGCTCGCTACCGGGACGCGCTGGGCGTGCCGATGCCGCTCGGCCTCCCGGCCGCCCTCCTCGAGCCAGTCGCAGAGCCGGTGCACGATCTCATCCGGCGCTACGCTCGAACCCACGGACCCTTTCACAGCGCCGAAGTGGCCCTTCGATTTGGGTTGAGCATGGTGAGTGTCGAGTCATCACTGGCGCACCTGCGATCGAAGGGTCGGGTGATCGACGGTGAATTCCGTCCGGGCGAACGAGGCCGCGAATGGTGTGACGAAGATGTCTTGCGTCAGATCCGGCGTCGATCGCTGGCGCGGCTTCGCCAGGAAGTCGAGCCGGTCGATGCGCACGCGCTCGGGCGCTTCCTGGTTTCCTGGCATGGACTCTCGCGTCCTCGCGGCGGACTCGATTCGCTGCTGGATGCGGTCGAACACCTCCAAGGTGTGCCGCTGGTGGGATCGATCCTGGAGCGCGAGATCCTTCCCGCGCGAATCGCCGACTACTCGCCCGCGATGCTCGACACGCTGCTTGGCGCCGGGGAGATTGTGTGGGTTGGTGTGGCGCCGCTCGGCGAGCGCGACGGGCGCATTGCGCTGTATCTCACCGACCACCTCAGCCAGCTACGAACGCCCGTGGCGCTTCAGGGACGGTCGGACGGCCTGCTCGAGCGAGAGTCGCGGATTGTCGGCCGGCTGAGCGCGCACGGCGCGTCCTTCTTCGCGGCGATTCATGAGGCGGCCGGCGGCGGCTTCCCTCGAGAAACCGTCGATGCGCTCTGGGCCCTGGTCTGGAAAGGATTGATCACCAATGACACGCTGCATGCGCTTCGCGCCTATTTGTCGCCTCCCGAGCGATCGCGGCGGGCCGCTCGCGCCGCGTTTCGATCGCGACGACTGATTCCGCCCTCTGCCGAAGGCCGCTGGAGCGTGCTGGCGTCACCGCCGTCCAATCCAACGACGTGGGCGACGAGCATGGCGCAACAGCTACTCCTACGCCACGGCGTCGTCACCAGAGACCTCACCAACATCGAGCAGTTGCCGGGCGGCTTCTCGACGTTTTATCCCGTGTTCCGCAGGCTCGAGGACACAGGACGCGTCCGCCGCGGTTACTTTGTCGCGGGGCTGGGCGCCGCACAATTCGCGCAGCCCGGCGCAGTGGATCGGCTCCGCAGCTCGCGAGAGCCGTCGGAGGAGCAGACCGTCGTCACGATCTCGGCGACCGACCCTGCAAATCCGTATGGCGCGCTCGTGCCGTGGCCGGAGGGGCCGGAGACGGAAGAGGGCAACCGGCATCCGCCTTCGCGCGGCGAAGAGCACACGCGCTTCGGCGGTGCAAGGACGGCAAACGTTGGTACGCACGCAACAGACGGAAAACAGACTGTGGCGCGCGGGGCGACCCGTACGGCGGGCGCTCGAGTCGTGCTGGCGGATGGGCGAATGGCGTGTTGGATTGCGCGAGGCAACCGCGCCCTCGTCATCGCGCTGCCGGAGGACGAGCCCGATCGATCGCAGATCGGTCGAGCGCTCGCGCGCGAACTGGTCGGCCTGGCGCATCGGGCACCGGAGGGCGAACGAGGTTGGTTGATTGCAGAAATCAACGGTCACCCGGCTCACTCGGTCGCCGTCAGCCAGTACCTAATCGAAGTCGGGTTCACGTCGACGAGCCAGGGTCTCCAGCTTCGAGTTCCCAAGCGACTCACCAAAGATCCATCGAGCGATTGACGACCGACGACCAGCGACTAACTGCCGACAACCGACCACCGACCTTTTCGACTCTGCTCAGGGTCGTCCCGAGCGAAGTCGAGGGACGAGTAAGATCCCTCCATGGCCACGAACTCGTTCGATGTGACCTCGACCATCGACATGCAGGAGGTCGACAACGCCATCAATCAGGCTCGCAAAGAGCTGGCTCAGCGCTACGACTTCAAGGGGTCGCCCGCATCGATCGATCTCGACGCGAAGCAGAACACCCTTAGGC
>JBOGIV010000075.1:0-3224 GCA_050747925.1 Vicinamibacterales bacterium | reverse complement strand
CTGATGTATAGAAGCCCCGACGGAAAGATCCAGGAGTTCCTGGTCAATCGACGCTGAACCTGCCTACTCCCACAGCTCCCACAGCTCACATGAGTAGGGATGTCCTCATTCCTGTCGCCACGCCGGTCAACCGTTCCTCCAGCGCGCACCAGCGCCTGCGCGAACTCGCCCGCCAGCGCTCGGCTCAAACAGCGCGTATCACCGCTTGCGGAGCGGTTGTCGGCCACCCACGCGGCGCGGCTCCGACCAGCCTCCGCCAAGGCTACGGCGGTCCGCCGAAGCTTTACGCGAAGGCGGAAGGTCATTCGACCAACCCCACTCAAGTGAGCTATGGGAGTAGGACATTAATCATTAGGCGCGAACCGTCGACCGCTCATGCTCTCAACCGGCTATCAATCGGATACGCAATGTACTGCTCGTGCACCGCGGCGCCGATGGCGTCCGCCTGCTTGACGATGCCCTGGAGAAACGCCGGGAGGTCGCGCAGAATCTCATCCACCCCTTCGACTCGCCGCTCGAATCCGAGCGACTCGCTCAGGGCAAGCTGCCCGTAGTCCAACGACGCGAGCAGGCGACCCGCCAGTCGATCCGCAGTGGTGTTCGGGCGCCCCGTGATGCCGGCCACCGCCGCCAGCGACGCTTTCATCCGCGCCGCCGCATAGTGGATCGATCGCGGGAACTCGGGGTTGAGCACGAGGAATTCCGCGATCCGCCAGGGTCTGATATCGGCGGTGTAGTGCTGGCAGTACGCTTCGAAGGCGCAGCAGCTTTTGAGTAACCCGACCCACTCGACGTATTCGCTCACCTGTGCGGGCTGTTCGACGGCTGCGCCCGCGTCGTGAAACTGCAGATCCAGCAGCGCCGCCGTCGCGCTCGCGCGCTCGAGATAGCGGCCCAGCTCGATGAAATGCCAGCCCTCGCCGTGCGTCATCGTCGCATCGGTGAGGCCCTGAAACTGATACGCGCCGCCGATGGCCGATGTCAGGAACTCGTTCGTGCTGGCCGTCCACTCCGCTTCTTCAGGCTGGCTGCGCTGCGCCGCAAGATGGAGACGATTGATCCCCTCCCACATTTCTGAGCTGATCTCCTCGCGCACTTGACGCGCGTTCTCGCGCGCTGCGCCCACGCAGGCGGCGATGGACGCGCGATTGGCCAGGTCCACCGTCGCCTCTCCAGGGTTGGTCGTCGTCGGCAACGCCCACGGCGGAGGATCGGGCAGGCTGGCGAGCAGCCGGCCCCAGTTTCGAGCCGCGTCAGCCGGCGACCGGTCGAGCGTGAGATTGAGGTTGACGTTGACGAGCCGCGCCGTGTGCTCGGCACGCTCCAGGTACCGGCTCATCCAGTAGAGACTGTCGGCGACGCGAGACAACATGGGCTAGCGAGGCTCCTGGCTAGAGACCCACACGCGATGCCGCGTCCGGCATCGGCAATGACTCGTTCAACACCCACGTGTCCTTGCTGCCGCCGCCCTGCGACGAATTGACCACGAGCGATCCTTTGCGCAGCGCCACGCGCGTGAGCCCGCCCGGTACGATGACGACGCGCTGGCCGGACAGGATGTACGGCCGCAGATCCACGTGGCGCGGCTCGATCTGTCCGTTGACGAAGCAGGGGGCCGCCGACAGCGCCAGCGTCGGTTGCGCGATGTAGTTGCGCGGGTCATCCTCAATCCGTCGCCGGAATTCTTCCCGCTCGGCCGCCGTGCTGTGCGGCCCGATCAGCATGCCGTAGCCGCCCGACTCGCCCACGGCCTTGACGACGAGCTGGTCCAAACGCTCCAACACGAACCGCCGGTCGTCGTCGTTGGACAACTGCCAGGTCTGCACATTGGGCAGGATGGGTTCTTCGCCCAGGTAGTACTTGATGAGGGCGGGCACGTAGGCGTAGAGCGCTTTGTCGTCGGCGACGCCGGTCCCGACGGCGTTAGTGAGCGAGACATTGCCGGCGCGATAGGCGTTGAAGAGACCGGGCACGCCCAGCGTCGAATCGGATCGAAACGTCAACGGGTCGATGAAGTCGTCGTCTACGCGGCGATAGATCACGTCAACCCGCTGCGGCCCAGCGGTCGTCCGCATGTAGACGACGTTGTCGTGGACGAAGAGGTCGCGGCCCTCGACCAGCTCGATCCCCATCTGGCGCGCGAGGAAGGTGTGCTCGAAGTAGGCGGAGTTGAAGATGCCCGGCGTCAAGAGCACGATGGTCGGATCGGGACGATGGACGGGTGCGAGCCCGCGGAGCGTGGCCAGCAGCTCCTGGCCGTACTGATCCACCGGACGCACATCGTAGCGATTGAACAGCAGCGGAAACACGCGCTTGATCACCTGCCGGTTGGTGAGCATGTAGCTCACCCCACTGGGCACGCGGAGATTGTCTTCGAGCACCGCAAACGATCCGTCCGGCAGGCGCACGAGATCGGTGCCGGTGACCGAGACATAGATGTCGTGCGGCACTCGCACGCCTTGCATCTCTCGTCGAAAGTGCTTGCAGCTATAGACGAGCGCGCGCGGCACGACGCCGTCGCGGAGCACCCGCTCGTCGCTGTAGATGTCCTTCAGAAAGAGGTTGAGCGTGGTGATGCGCTGCGTCAGTCCGCGTTCGAGGACGTCCCATTCGCGGGCGGTGATGATGCGAGGAATCAAATCGTACGGAAAGATTTTTTCAGTGCCCTCTTTGTTGCCGTAGACCGTGAAGGTGATGCCCTGATTCAGGAACGCCAGCTCGGCCGCCGATTGGCGCTGCTTGAGCTCGACGGGATCCGCCGATTGCAAGCGGTCGAGCAGGACCGCGTACTGATCGCGAGGGCCACCATCGCGATCGAGCATCTCGTCATACGCCTCGCCCAGCGTATAGGTCTGAAAGTGCGCCAGCCGCTTCAGATTGTCGAAGTGCGTGGGATCGGCGCCCACCGGAGATGGCATTGGCACAGACTAGCAGAGGCAGAGTTTAGTTCTTCAGCCCTGCCATCCAGTTGAGGACGACGGTGAACGGCGCCGACGCGCTTGGCCCGACCGGCGTCACGAGCAGAAATCGTTTGCCGTCCGCGGTGACGTCGCCGACGACCGTGCCGGGCGGCGTCTGAAAAAGTGGTCTCGGTGATCCGACGCGGAACTCCGGGCCGGCCATCACCTCGACGGCCATCATTTTCCCGTCTGGCGCGAGATAGAACAGCTCCTTGCCATCCCCACGCCAGCGCGGTGCGGTGCCACCGCCGCGCGACACCAACA
>JBOGIV010000074.1:0-6523 GCA_050747925.1 Vicinamibacterales bacterium | reverse complement strand
TGGAACGTGAGGGCGTACGGGTCATCCGGACGCCGGCTCGGGCACCAAACTGCAACGCCTTCGCGGAGCGGTTCGTGCGGTCGATCAAAGAGGAGTGCCTGGATCGCCTGCTCGTCCTCGGCGAGCGCCACCTCCGGCGTGCCATCGCGGAGTTCGTCGCCCACTACCACGTCGAGCGGAACCACCAAGGCCTCAACAACGAGCTCATTGAGCCGGCCATCCGATTGCAAACGCACGGTGCCGTTCGGCGGCGGCAGCGCATGGGTGGGATGCTGAACTACTACTACCGCGCCGCATAGGAGAGCGGAATGCAGCGGAGTTCTCGGACAGTACGGGGTCCATGGACTGTCATTCCACCCCGAAAGGGACGACTTCGGCTATTGGACGATGGTGTCGGATCGGCAGGGTGCAGCCCAGCTCGCGTGCGGGAATGCCAGCGTGCAATCAACATGTCCGTCGTCGTATCGGTGGCCCGCCGCGTCGACGCGCCGGAGGCGGAGGAGGTGCCGTGCCGTCACACGCCCGTGCTTGAATGGCGGCCGCATCGCCGCGTCAGCAAGCCTGCGACCGTTCGCTCGATGGGCGGCTGCTCTTGCTTGTCGTCACGCAATTACCATCTTTGTTATAGTCGAACGTGTGACCAATTGAGATGCCTTTGGCCGTTTGGTGTCTGCCAAACCCTGGTGAGATCGACGACGACCAGGAACGCGAAAAATGATGAGATCGACTTGGCAACTGATCCCCGTGCTTGTCGCTGTGACTGGCGGCGGTTTTGTGTTCGGCTGCCACCTGGCGGGGAACGCCATCGAGCGCTACGCTCAGCGTTGACATCGGCTCCGATGAGTTGATCTCGACGTCATTACCTGCTCGACCGCTGGTCGAGCCCCACGTCGCGACCAATCCACGAGACGCGAACCACATAGTGGCTGGCACCATGGTGAGCGTGGTCGATCGCGCCAACCTGATGCAGGGACGATGTGCCGCGCTCGCGAGTTTCGATGGTGGACGAACGTGGAGCGCGCACATGTTCGCTTTTCCGCGGTGCTACGACCCCTGGGTCGCCATCCTCGAAGACGGCACTGCGGTATTTGCAGGCCTCGAAACGAACGATCTCGGTCAAGTGCCGCATCTATGGTTGTTTCGGTCACCAGACGGCGGCCGTACGTGGCCCGACCTGGGGCACAGCTTCGGGCGTGGCCACGATCATCCGACCCTGATCGTGGATCGAAGCCAGGGCAAGTTTCATGGCTTGCTCTACTTGACGAGCACACACGTGGTCCGCGATGCACAAAGCCGCGTGCGCAACAAAGTGTTCGTCGCGCGGTCCAGCGATGGAGCGAGGACCTTCTCGCAGATCGTTGATCACGAAGTGAGCAACATGAACAACGTCATCATGACGGCGGCGGTGCTGCCGGATGGCGCACTCCTGGTGCCGTTGACCGCAATCCAACGCAGAGTGGCCGACGATTGATCGGCCGTAATGCTGCGCATGCCGCACTATTGGGCGATCAGATCCGATGACGGTGGCGCCAGCTTCAGTCCACTGATGATGATTTCGGATGCTTGTGCCGGACGCCCCACTGGCTTCCCTTCGATGGCGATCGATTCGTCGGCGAGCGCCTATCGCGGGCGGGCATATGCGGTCTGCTACGACGGCCCGCGATCCGGTCCCTATCTCATGCGTTCGAGCGACGGCGGCGATCGCTGGTCCGATCCGATGGCGATTCCCAAGACCGCACCGGCGGATGAAAACGCCCAGCGGCAGGTTGCCAGCATCGCCGTCAATCGTGATGGCATCGTGGCGGTCAGCTGGCACGATCGCGGTCCCGACGTCTCGAGCCGGTGTTGGGAGGTGATGATTGCCTTCTCGGGTGATGGCGGTGAGTCGTTCACCGATCCTCACAGGGTCTCGACGAAGCCCTCCTGTCCGGCCGCCGGCGCCAACGGATATGCGGCAGAATTTCTCCCGACGGGCGGCCACTACAGCGGCTTGGCGTCAGCTGCGGACGGCAGCTTTCGGCTGCTATGGGCGGATAGTCGCGGTGAGCGGTATGAGTTGCGAACCGCGCGGGTGAGCGTGGCCGTGAGGCGCTGAACCGCCAGCAGAGTTCGGTGAGCGGTTCATTGGAAGGTTAGGTTGAGCCAAATGTCGCCCTGACTTTCGGCTGAGCGAGATGATGCATCGGCTTTGTAGGGCAGTCCGAGCCGCTCTGCTGCAACGATATAGATGCAGGTCGGTATTCCCCCGCAACCAACCTTCAATCAGTCAGCGTGTTCGGGTGTCCATAAAGGTGTCCATGGCGCGACCGCAGAACAGCCAATTTGAGAGTGCGGGCGCCAGGCTATTTGGAGTCGTTTTCAAGAGAGAAAATCACTGATCTGCCCGGTGACGAACGACATTCCGATTCCGACTGCAAAACCTCCATCCCCGGTTCAAATCCGGGCGGCGCCGCCAATCTTCATTCGGGAATTCGCGAATTTCGTCAGCCAAGGCTGACTTTCTCGACTTCGTTCTTGTTCCCACGTGTTCCCAGATTCGTATTGTCCCCGGCCGGCAGTCGCCCGTAACCGCATAATCTGAATCACCTTGTCCGCTGACGCGTGGCCAAAAGGCGGAGGTTTGCCGCACCTCCGCCTTGGATCGTCTCGCCAAAGCACCGTGGCATGCTCAAGGTCTCGTTCAAACGTAGTTACGAGCCCTTCGGAGATCACTGATCTCTCAGCGAACGAGGATTGATATGCGTTCCGCGTACGAGATGGCTGAATTCATGGGAACAGCGACGAAGGTCACCGTTCGCGGTCGCTAATACGCCTCCGTGCTTCGACGGATCGACCGTCACATCACGGCTCTGCCAAGTCGATGACGGTGCGAACGTTCACCGCTTCGATCGTGAGGTTGTCGGCGAGGCGAATCCAGGCGCCGTCGTCTTTATAGTCCTGCAGCGGCGACGTCGCGCTCTTTCGCAGCGATCAGGTTTGTCAAAAAGGCGTGCGACGGTGAACTCCGCCGCGTCGGCCCGCCCTTAGAGAGTGGTGGACGCGGCCGCGCGGATTTGCCACTCGTCTTCGAATCGCTGGCGAGTGACGAACGACTTCTGCGTGCCAACGCTCGTCGTCGAAAGTGCCGCGTAGAGATTCGCTCGCGCGATGGCGTCGCGCTCGGACAGCTTCTCGCCCAGGAACACGGCAAAGCTGCCAACGAACGCATCGCCCGCGCCGGTCGTGTCCTTCGTGACGACGCGGTGAGGCCCAATCAGGTCCACGCCCGCCTCGTGCGCGACGAGCGCGCCCTTCTCCCCAAGAGTGATGATGACGCGCTGCATCCCACGTCCCACCAGGTACGTCGCGCACGCTTTCGCATCCTCGACCGACCGGACGGGCATGCCGGTGATCGTCTCCGCCTCGGTCTCGTTCGGCACGAAGTAGTCCACTCCCGCGAGCGCGTCGAGGTCGACCGGCTGACCAGGGGCGGGGTTGACGATGCAGCGGATGCCGTGCTGCCGCGCAAACCGCACCGTGTGGTAGACCGTCTCGAGCGGGATTTCGAACTGCAGCACGATGCAGTCAGCGGCCTCGAGCACCGCGTGCGCCTCGTCGACGTCGGCGGGCAGCAGCCGATCGTTCGCTCCTTTGACGACGATGATTCGATTCTGACCGTTCGATTCGACGAAGATGGGCGCCACGCCGCTCGAGGCGCCGGGGACAATGCGTACGTGCGACGCATCGATGCCATTGGCGTCGAAATTCTTGATCGTCGCTGGACCGAAAAGGTCCTCGCCGAGGCGCGCCACCATCGAGACCTCGGCGCCGCAGAGGCGTGCCGCAACGGCCTGGTTGGCGCCCTTGCCGCCCCAGCCGAGATCGAAATTGTCCCCGAAGATCGTCTCTCCCGCTTTCGGAAATCGGTCGGAGAATGTCGTCAGGTCCACGTTCGCGCTGCCGACCACTGCAATCCTGGATCGTCTGGTCATGTCGCCTCTGTTGGCCTTGGATCAACGGCTCATCAAGTGGAAAAATTGATCGTAGAACTTGTGCAAATCGAGGTCCCATTGCACGGTCGCCACTCGCCACCACGACGCCATCTGGCGGGGAGGCGGCTTCTGGCCGGGCGGACCGGGCATCTCACTCTCGACGAAGATGGTCTGGCCGTACCCGGCACCGTGATCGATGTCGATGTTGACGTACAGCTGCTGCTGCTTGGTGATGACGCTCGGGTCGAGGAATGCGAGCACCGAGATCTCGTCCCACATGTAGCCGCCGCCGCCCTGTCCGGCGGGCATGAATTTCGTGATGAATCGCGCCGCCTTCGAGCTCGATGTTGCGAGACGCCGTTTCAAGTCGTCGCTGAGCGACGTCTTCACCGAGATGTCCACCGGCGTGATCGTAATCTTCTTCCAGGGCGCGCTCATGGCAATCCGGGTCGCTTCGGGATCCCACCACCAGTTGAACTCGCGGCGTCCATTGATCCGGTGGTTACCGCCCCGATCCACGTTGAAGCCTGCGCCCATCAGCACGAGCTCCTTGGCGAGCGTGGCAATCTCCGGATCGAGGCCGAGCGCCAGCGCCACCGTCGTGAACGGCCCGCCGACCCAGAGCGTGACTTCGTTCGGGTACTTCCGGATCTGCTGGATCATGAAGAGCGCGCCGTGCATATCGATGGGCTTCAGCGTCGTCATGCCCGTCGGCGGTACCGGCACTTCGTCGGGCGGGTGATAGCGCCCGGGATTCCATGCGCCCTTGTAGGAGAACTCGCCGAACTGCGCCTCCCATGCCGCGGTCAAGTCGCGCGAGTTGATCAGTGGGAACGCGGCGCCCTGGGCGACAGGAATGTTGCCGTGGCCCGTCAGCTCCATCATCCGGAGCATGTGCGCCGTGCCGGCTTTGACCCAGGTGTCGCCGGCGGTGACCGTGATGCCGAGCACCTCGACCGCGGGGGACTGCAGCATCGCGAGTGTCGACACCATGTCGGTCCCAAGCGCCGCGCCATCCTGGTCGATGAACACCTTTTTCTTCGCGCCGGCCGGCGCCTGCGCGGCGGCTGGCACGGCCCAGCCGGTCGCGAGAGCGGCGACCAGTGCCGCAATCAATGTCGTGCGTGACAGTGCGTGCATGACGAGTCTCCTTACATGCTCGCGGCGTTATCGCCGTCGTGTCATCAGATCGACGTAGAGATCCCAGAAGGCCTTGCCGTCGATGTCCATGAGCACCTTCACCTTCTGCGTGCCGGCAGGGAAGTCCGCCGGCTGGTCGAGCGATCGGCGCCGAGACTGGTGATAGCCAATCGACCGGCCGTAGTTGGGACCGTACGTCACGTCGATGCCGAGGAAGCGGTCGTCCAGCTTGGTGATGATCGCCGGCCGCAGGAAGATGGCTGCAGTCAGGGCGTCCCATACGTAAGAGCGCGTCGCGGGGTCGCGCTCGAAGCGCGGGCCGTGCATCTGGCGGAACGGCTTCGTGATCGGGGTCTCCTGCGCCGTCGCAATCCGGTCGTACTCCGCCTTGGTGTAGAAGACACGCTCCGCAGTGTCGATCGGCACCACGACCTGTTCGCGGAACGGCGCCCGCAAAGTGATGCGGACCGACTCGGGATCGAACCACCAGTTGAACTCGGCGGCGGGCGTGGTGTTCCCGGGAACGTCGATGGCTCCGCCCATGTAGTAGACCCGTTTGATCAGCGGAATGATCTCCGGGTTCTTGCGGATGGCCAACGCGATGTTGGTGGCCGGACCGAGCACGAACAGCGTGACTTCGTTGGGATGGGCCTTGACCGCGCGGACGATGAAGTCCACGGCGTGTTCGGCAGCGGGCTTCGTGGTCGGGTAACCGATGGCCGGCTCGCGCTCGAGCGCCAGGTACGACTCGGGCCGCGGTCGCGCGTAGGCGCCGAGGTACTCGGAGTGTCCCCACAGCCGTTCTTCGGCTTCGAGCCACGGCTGCCGGCTGCCCATCAGCGGCTCGCGCACGCCCATGAAGACCGGTACGTCGGTGCGTCCCACCAGTTCGAGTTGCCGCAGTGCGGCTGCTGTGCCGTTCTCCATCCACGAGTTGCCTGGCACGATCGTCACGCCGAGCACCTCGACGTTGGGCGAGTTCAGCAGCATGAACAGCGCCACGGCGTCGTCATTCACCACGCCCATGTCGGCGTCGACGATGACCCGCTCCTGGGCCGCAGCCGATGTCGGCGCCGATAGGAGCGCGTACACGCAGGCGGCCGTGATCGACCTTCGGCGGAATGTCTTGCCGCTCACGGGCGCGTCTCCAGGGCCATCTCGCGAATGCGATTGAGATAGCCGACATAGATCGGGATCGGAATGTCCGGCGAGTCGCCGTCGTTGAGGAAGTGATCGAGACGGACGCCAGCGGTGGAGCGAATGACCTCATTGAGGCGGGGGATCTTCAAGAACTTGACCCTCCAGATCTCCAGCATCAGCGCCTGGAACTCCGGGGAGAGGAAACCCATCCGGCCCACGGCATACCCCGCCACGTACACCGCATCGAAATGCCGGGCCACGAGCGACTCGCG
>JBOGIV010000073.1:0-12890 GCA_050747925.1 Vicinamibacterales bacterium | reverse complement strand
GCGACTCCGGCGCGTGTAGAAGTGCGACCAGGCGAGTCTGAAGACTCGCCTCTACAAGATCCGTCGCAGGTAGGAATAGAGCTCCTTCCCCTGATTCCACTGCCGCGGATACCCGAGCGACACTTCTTCGAATCGAGTGCGGTTGATCGTCGTCGTTGACCGCAAGTGCAGATGACCATAAACGGCGACGTCGATGCGATAGCGGCGAGGCCAGTCGTGAGTCTTCGTCGTCCCGCACCAGATCGAGAAGCGCGGAATCCGCGGCAGAACGGCGAGTTCTTTGCGCAGCGGGAAGTGGTTCACGAGGATTGTGCGCGAGTCGACGGGAAGCCGATCGAGGCGCGCCTCCGTCGCTTCGACCCGGGCCGCGCACCAGTCATCGCGCGTCGCATAGGGGTCGGGCGCGAGCAGATCTTCGTCCGCGGATCGCACGCCGCCTTGAGCGGCCCATGCCACGGCATCCGCTCTCGAAACCGCGTCGGGCCGGAACGAGTAGTCGAACAGCACAAACGTGGGGACGATGAACCGCAGGGGACCCTCGCCGGGCCAGCGGACGAAGTCGTCTTCGGGTGTCAGGATCTTGCGTCGGCGACAAAGTGCGACCAGCCGATCGTAATGCGCGATCCCGCGTCGGTCTCGTGGCCAGCTCGCCGGCGTCCACAGATCGTGATTGCCTGGGGTCCAGATGATCTGAGCGAAGCGTGGAACCAGGGCGCGCAGAACCAATTCCAGATGCGCGGGCGTCTCTCCCGTATCGCCCGCGATGATGAGCCAGTCCTCGGGATGCGCCGGCAGCGCCTCAACCGCCTGCCGGTTCTCGGCGTACCCGACATGCAGGTCGCTGATCGCCCAGAGCTTCACGAGATCACTCTAGTGTTTCGTCTCCGAAGTCTTGTGAGCATCGAGGGTCGCGAGGCGCCCGGCCGGCAAGGCGCGACGACTGAGAATACTGGGGGTATTTGAAGGAGGAGCAACGCCGCCCGCCGGGATGCAGCGCGAGCCGAATGCAACAAGACTTCGGATACGAGACACTCGACCCAGCGCTCACTTCGCTGGCGCTCCCGACCCTTCCCACCCGCCTTACCCGGCTTACCAGCCCCACCAGCCCACCGGAACTCGCATCGACTCAAGTGAGTTCCGGTTTAGGCACGACCTCGCGGAGACGAATCGGCACGTCGCCGCCGGAACGGCGCACGGCAAGACCAAGCCGATGCTTCGGCGTCGGCGAAGTCTGAAAGAACTGCCAGCTTGCCGGATCGTCGCGAATGGTGGGCTCGAACGCGATTGTCGGGAGCGCTGGCGGACGCAGGCAGAACGCGAAATCCGAGAGCGGAAGTGAGAGGCCCAGACCCCTGGCCTTGATGTAGGCCTCTTTGAGCGTCCAGTAGTCGAAGAAGACCCGTTCTTGATCCGCGCTCGGGAGCGAGCGAAGGTCCGCGACCTCACGCGGCGCGAAGAAACGGCCGGCCACGTCGTGGGTGACGTCTCGGGTAATGTCTTCGACGTCCACACCGACCTCGCGTCCCACCGTGACCGCGCACGCAATCAGGCCGTGGGTGTGCGAGAGGTTGAAGCGTAAGTCGGCGACGCCTGCCGGCCGATCCAAAACCTCTGGCCGCCCGTGGTCATTCGCGATGAAGCGCCACGCGGCTGGCGCCACGCGGGCGTATCGCGACAACGTCGTTCGGACCAGCGCCCGCGTGATCAGAAACTGTTGTCGATCGCGCTCGAACACGAAGCGCGCCATCCGTTCGCTCTCATCCGGCGTGAGGAGCTGCCGATACGACGGCTCGTGAGCGTTGAAATCGATCCTCGCGGTGACGACGAGATCGAGGTCCACGCGGTCGTGCGGCAGGTCGTCCAGCATCAGGCCGACGTCGGCAACTGCCGCCGGATGAAATAGAAGATCGCGCCGATCATCACCGCGAGCACGGCAAGCGCGATGCCCGCTTCGGTGCCATGCGCGCGGATCAATTCGAGCGCCCGCTCGCCGTACAGGACCGCCAGATAACCCTGCCCGAAGTATCGGATGCTGCGTCCAATGATGATGGCGAGTGAGAACTTCAGCGGCGACACGTCAGCGACACCGGCGAGCAGCACGAACGCCTTGAAGGGCATCGGGGGCGGCAACAGCGCCGGAACGATCACGGCAAGCAGGCCAAATCGCCGATACAGCGCGAGCGCGCGATTCACGTGACGCGGCTTGAAGCGCTTGCGCATGAACACGTCACCGCCGCGTCGAGCCGCGGCGTACAGCACGAAGCAGCCCAACAGCGATCCCAAGGTCGTCATCCCGGCGTAATACGCCATCCGCTCGGGATACGCGGTGCTGAGCACGATGATCAGCAAGTCGTTGACCTGCGGAAACGAGAGGAACGACGAATCGAGCGCGGCAATGATGAACAGGCCGAGGCCACCGAGGCCGGCGGCCCAACCCTGCACGTGCGAGAGGATCTGTCCGAGCATTACCGACTCTTCATCGTATCGCGCGGATAGAGGGCGAGACCCGCGGTGGCCCAGAGCAGACTACGGACGCGGCGAGCCAGCGCGAGTGAGCCGCCTCCCGCAAGGCCGAGCGCCTTCACCACCGCGACATTCGAGGCTTCCAGGGCGCCGAGGTTTCCGGGGATCACGCCGCCCAACACGCTGACCGATCGCGTGAACGTCTCCACGATCGTACCCATCCACAGTGTCATCGATTCACCGATCATCCAGAACACGATGCACACCTCGAGGGTCATCAGCGCGTAGCACGCGATGCTCAACAGGACCAACGTCCGGATTCGCCCGCGGTCGGTTCGCGCGAGAGTGAGAAACAGATCTTCGACCGTGGTAATGAAATGGACGGTCTTTCCGCCAGTCCAGCGCCATCCCGTGCGTCGATGGATGCGCTCGAACATCGGGCCGAAGTAGTGTCCGGTCCGCGTCAGGAAGATCACCGTGAGGGCAAGGACGACGCCCGCCAGGATCGCGATCAGCTGAAACCCGCGCTGCCACCCACGCGGCAGCATGTCCGACGACACCGCAAAGGCAGCGAATACACCGACACCGACAACGCTCATGATGCCCATGGCTGTGCGTTCCAGCACAGAGGCCGCGGCAGAAACGGTGGCCGGCACCCGTCCCAGCAGCAGCACCACTCGCAGGGGCTCGCTGGCGACGCCGCGAATGGTGAAATAGGCCACCCCGTCGGCCGCCAGGCGCACACGGAACACGCGCCAGTACGAGGGACGCTGGTCTCGCGGAAAGCACACATACCAACCCGCGGCCCGCAGCAGATGCCAACCCAGACTGGGAATCAGGATCAAAGGCAACGCCAGTCCCAGCGCCCGTGCCTCTGCGAAAGTCTGCTGCCGGTCGAGCGTCAGGAGCGTGGCCGCAAAGAGCGTCACGCCAATGGTGATGGCGAGGACCGAAATCAGCTGGGGAATCGTCCGCTTCATGAACGGGTAGCGGGCGAGCTAGACATCTTCTAAGGCCTGTATGGCGACAGTTGAAGCAAGTTTCTGGCAGGCCGCAGAAGATGTCCGCCCCGCGTCCCTCGACGTTGCTCGGGACGCCCTGAGCCTTGTTCGAAGGGCGGAGCGGGGCGGAAACAACACTGCCCCAGCGAAGCGGAGCCGACCCGTTCTTCTGGGCGGTTTGAGGCGGAGCTTCGCTGGCGGAATCAAATGGCGTTCGACGATGACGACGTCACGCCAGCAACCATCGAGTTTGGCGTGCCGCTCGTAGATGCCCACCTCGCGGAACCACACCGAGGCCAGCAGCTTTCGACTTGCCGTGTTCTCGACAAACACTCGACACCAGTTTCCAGAATCCATCTTCAATGCCTTCGTTGTAGATTTGAGCCACGATAGCCGCGTCGTCAGTGGACGCGGCACGAGCAATCAACGTCATGAGTTGGAAGGCGCCGAACCCGTCAGTCGGTCGATCGACAATGTCTACACATCTTATGCGCATCGCAGCGTTAGCCGCTTTGTTCGCCCTCTTGACGACGTCACTGCTCGACGCGCAGCGGCGTCACCCCATCAGCGGACGCGTATTGGCGCCGGTGATGGGTGTCGGTGGCGCCGCGTGGTTGGAGCGGCCGGAACGCGAGGAGGAGGAGGCGCCGGCCAGGGCCCTCGATGCGCTGGAGCTCGAGCCCGGAATGGTCGTTGCAGACATCGGCGCGGGCTCAGGCTACTACTCGGTTCGGCTGGCGCGACGAGTCGGACCGACCGGCCGCGTCTTTGCCACCGACATTCAGCCGGGGATGATCGATTTGCTCAGCAGGCGCGTCAGCGCAGAGCGGCTCGACAATGTCACGACGGTCCTTGGCGGCGTTGACGACCCGAAGCTTCCGCCGGGCTCACTCGACCTCGCCATCATGGTGGATGTGTATCACGAGCTGCAGTCACCGCAAGAGTTCCTGCAGCGGCTCCGTGACTGCTTCAAGCCCGATGGGCGGCTCGTCCTCCTGGAATTCCGCAAAGAGGATCCGCGAATACCCATTCTCGAAGTGCACAAGATGAGTGTGGCTGAAGTGAAGCAAGAGCTCGAGGCCGAGGGCTTCGTCCTCAGCAAGGTCATTGAAACGCTGCCCTGGCAACACATCTTGGTACTGACGCTGAAGAAGCCAGAATAAAGAAGAACGAAGCAAGAAAGAGCCTCCGATATAATCCCGCGCATGCTGAAGGGCACAGCTCGTGAAGCCGCGGCGGAGTTTCTCGGCACCTTCATCCTGATCGCCTTCGGTGTCGGAGTCGTCGCGCAGACCGTTCTCAGCAAGAACGCGAACGGCTCGTACCTTGCGATCAACCTCGGCTGGGGCCTCGCGGTCATGCTGGGAATCTACGCATCGGCTGGGGTGTCCGGTGCGCATCTGAATCCGGCGGTCACCGTCTCGCTCGCGGTGCATCGCGGATTCCCCTGGGCCAAGGTCCTGCCGTTTGCGCTTGCGCAGATTGCCGGAGCCTTTGCCGCCTCCGCGCTCGTCTTCGTCACATATCGCGAAGCGTTCACGGCGTTCGATGCCGGCACCAGAATGGTCGAAGGCGCGACGGCGACGGCCGGCATCTTCGCCACCTATCCTCAGCCATACCTATCGATCGCCGGCGGATTCGTCGATCAGGTCGTCGGCACGGCGTTGCTCATGGCCGGTGTGCTCGCCATCACCGATCAACGAAACGCTGCGCCGCCCGGGTGGCTGGTCGCGCCACTGGTCGGCGGCCTCGTTGTCGCGATCGGTGTGGCGTTCGGGTTCAACGCGGGCTACGCGATCAACCCCGCTCGAGACTTCGGGCCTCGGCTGTTCACGGCTGCCGCGGGTTGGGGGACGGCGGTTTTCAGCGCCGGCCACGGCTGGTGGTGGGTGCCGATCGTGGCGCCGTGTGTTGGCGCCATCCTCGGCGCGTGGTTGTACGACGCCTGCGTCGGCAACCATCACCCTGCGGCAAGTGCGGCGCGACCTGTGGTGAGCGAGCTTGCGGCTCGGGAGACAGCGGACCGCAAGCGAGTCGCACCATGAGCCGCTACGTCCTGGCACTCGATCAAGGGACGACCTCCAGCCGCGCGATCGTCTTCGATCGATCCGGGCAGATCGTTTCGGTCGCCCAACAGGAGTTCCCACAGATCTTCCCCGGCCCCGGCCACGTCGAGCACGATCCCGAGGCGATTTGGTCGTCGCAGTTGACGACGGCGAATCGTGCGATCGCGGGCGCCGGCATCACAGCGGCCGATCTTGCGGCGATCGGCGTGACCAATCAGCGGGAGACAACCGTGTTGTGGGAGAAGTCCACGGGCCGGCCGGTCGCCAATGCCATCGTCTGGCAGAGTCGCGTGACGGCGCCCATTTGCGATCGACTCAAGGCCGACGGACACGAGCACACGTTTCGACGGAAGACCGGACTCGTCGTCGATGCCTACTTCTCGGGTACCAAGATCAAGCATCTGCTCGACTCGTTCGACGGCTTACGTGCGCGCGCCGCCCGCGGTGAGATCTTGTTCGGCACGATTGACACGTTTCTCATCTGGAGGCTCACCGCGGGGCGGTGCCATGTCACCGACGTGAGCAACGCCAGCCGGACGCTGCTCTTCAACATCCACACGTTGGAATGGGACGACGAGCTACTGGGCCTGCTGGACGTGCCCCGTGCCATGCTGCCGGAGGTGCGCTCATCGAGTGAGGTCTATGGAGACTCGGACCCATCGCTGTTCGGTGCGCGCGTGCCGATTGCCGGGAACGCCGGCGATCAACAGGCAGCGCTCTTTGGTCAGGCCTGTTTCGAGCCTGGATCCGCCAAGAACACGTACGGCACAGGCTGCTTCATGCTGCTCAACACCGGGTCGAAAGCCGTTCCGTCCGAGAAGGGACTGCTGACGACGATCGCCTGGAAGATTGGTGGGGTCACGACCTACGCCCTCGAAGGGTCGGTCTTTGTCGCCGGCGCCGCGGTGCAATGGCTGCGCGATGGGCTCCGCGCCATTCAGTCGTCGGCCGACGTCGAGCGGCTGATGGCAGAGGTCCGCGATACCGACGGCGTCTATCTTGTTCCTGCGTTTGTTGGACTCGGCGCACCGTATTGGGATCCTCGCGCTCGCGGGGTCATCGTCGGATTGACCCGCAACACCAAGATGGCGCACGTTGCGCGCGCGGCGGTGGACGCGATGGCCTACCAGACGCGCGACGTGCTCGGAGCGATGCAGAAGGAATCGAACCTGTCGCTGACGTCGTTGAAGGTCGACGGCGGCGCGGCGGCCAATGCGATGCTGCTGCAATTTCAAGCCGATCTCCTCGATGTGTCGGTACGGCGCCCGGTCGTGAGCGAAACGACCGCCCTGGGTGCCGCCTACCTCGCCGGTCTCGCCGTCGGCTACTGGGATGGGCTGGACGATGTCGCACGCAACTGGGCGCTCGATCGCGAATTCCGTCCAGCGATGTCAGCCGAGGAACGGGATCGCCTGTATGCGGGGTGGAAGAAGGCGGTGAGTCGCTCTCTCGATTGGGAATCCTGACACGTACGGGGCCACAGAGACACCGAGACACAGAGCACAATTTGGGCTGAGGGCGTTGCCGCTTAGGGCCAATGCTCGTGGCCCGATTGCCTTTTTGAAAAGTTTCCTCTGTGTCTCTCTCTGTGGCCTGTACGTTTTTTACGCAGTCGGGAACAGCAACGCCCTCGCCCAATCGTTCCGCGCGCTCATGTGGTAGGCCATCGCCCGCGAGAGGCTTTTGACATGCGCGGCTGAGGGAATGAACGCCGAGAACAGCAAACCGTCCTCATCATCAACACACCACGCACCCAGTTGGTGGGCATCGGGCTCGAGCCGTTCGTTGGCGTTCAGCTTCTGAGCGATGGCCGCATCGGGTTCGACCGGGAGCACCAGGCGCATCTGCAGGCCGCTGCCAAGCGCAGGGTGGCTGATCGAGTTGTCGAACTCCAGGCGTGCCGTTGTGTCGGTGGTGAATGTGAGCTCGGCGTCCAAACGGTGCAGTTCGTTGGCGGCCAACACCCAGGGCCGCGGCTCGATATGGACGAGATCGGCGAGCTCATCGGCATCAAACGGCGAGTCATCCTGGCCTCGTTGCCGGTAGATCTCGACCACTCCCAACATCTCGTCAGGATCCTTGCGTGAGCCGCGATCGGGATGACCGGAGCGAGCGACGGCGGCCCCAAATGCGTCGGCGAGCGGTTCGGCTTCCGAGTGCGCGTCGGCGACCTGCAGCGCCATGGCGTGCAGGGCGAGCGTTCGCGCCATCAGCCAGTTGTCTTCGGTGATCGACACGGAGGCATGCAGGCGAATCGACGCCGTCAATTGATCCGCGACGTAGGCGCTCATCGAGGCAAACCGGTTGAGGCCGGCCAGCCGCTGCCACGTGGCCTCGTCCAGGCGCACGCCGCTCAGCAAATCGGTTTCAAGGTGGAGCGTGGTCACCTCGACCCCTTGCAGCTCGCGCGCCGGGTCTGACCACACGCGCTGCGCCAGTGAGGACGCCCACCACGTCAACGACTCCTCTTCGCGGACACTCCACGCCTCGTCTATCTGCATGCGATCGACCAGGAAGTCCAGAATCCTCTTGACCATCGGCTGGCGTGCCTCACTGATCGCCAAACAGGTGATACATCGCGATGGAGGCCGCGGTCGTCACATTCAACGAGTCCACCTGCTCCGTCGTAGGAATTCGCGCCCGAACGTCCGCAGCGTCAAGCGCGGCCGGAGTGAGCCCGTCACCTTCAGCGCCAACTATCAGGGCCCATCGCGAGGGCGACCGATCGAGAGTCGGGAGAGGCGCCGCCTGAGGCTCAGGCGTCAGGGCGACAATCGTGAACCCCGATGAGCGCAGGAGCCCAATGGCGTCGGGTGACGCGCCGGAGGTGACGAAGGGAACGGCGAGCGTGGCGGCCATCGATGTTCTGACGGCCTTCCGATACAAAGGGTCTCCACAGTTTGGACCGAGGACCACCACGTCGACACCAAACGCTGCGGCGCTTCTAAAGATTCCTCCGACATTGTCGGGGTTGTTGACGCCTTCGAGCATGAGAACTCGCGAGACCCGCTCCACGACCGCCCTCGAGAGGACACGCTCGGCCGGTCTGACCGCCAGAGCGAGGCAGCCACGATGAATGTTGAAACCCACGAGTCCGTTCATGTCGGCTTGATCGACAACGTAGATCGGCGTCGGCGTGGATAGTCCGGTCAGCGTGGACATCAGACGCTCGTAGGTGGTCGGGGTGACCAGCACCGATTCGGTGCGCCATGAGCCAGAGGTCAGCAAGCGCCGCACCACGAGCCGGCCCTCGGCGACGAACAGGTGGTGAGCGCGCAGGTACGTCGGGTCCCCGATGTGCCGGTAGTGGGCAAGCCGGGGGTCGTCGAGCGACAGATGGACCCTCTGTTGAAATGGTGACGTCATGATCTGAATGATCGATTGATCTGCTGATCTGGAGAATCGACGGATCGATCTCTGAATCTGATCGAGCGGAATTGCTCCGCGGCCCCGCGTCTCCTCCTGCTCCGAGCGAAGCCGAGGGGCGGTCAACGTTAGCTTGCACGAACGAGTCGCGACAGCTCACTGAACCATTCGAGCACCACACGCAGCTCGCGACGGGACGCCGGGCCCGCGGTCCGGCGCACCAGCAGCCGCTCGGTCGGCTGGCCGTTGCCCGCGACGACCATCGCGCTGGCGCCCGGAATCTCGAACGGAGCAGACGCCGACAGTGTCGGTGAGGTCTGGATTGCGACCGCCGCCGTGCGGCCGCTGGCATCGAAGTAAAGCGTGCGCCCGTCAACCGACCAGCACGGCCAGCGCCCGCCGTTCTGTGACACCTGCATCCGTGGGCCGTTGCCTCGTGCGTCTCGAACGTAGACCTCCCATCGCCCCGTCTCGGTCGATATGTAGGCCATCCAGCGACCGTCGGGCGAGAAGCGCGCGGAGGCTTCGTCGAACAGCGTTCGCACCACCGGCCGCCGTTCACGCGTGTCGAAATCGAGCACCCAGATATCCGCGCCGGTCAGCGGCTGGAATTCCGTGAACGCGAGCTGCCGCGAGTTGGGCGCCCAAGAAGTGGGGAACTGATTCCATGGGCTGGTGAGAAGTCGAGCCGCGTCCGCGCTTCCGTCGATCGGTGTGAGGAACAAGTTGAATGGTCCGGCCTTGCTGTACGCGAACGCGATCTCCAGACCATCGGGCCGCCACGCGGGACTGATGCTGTGTCCGCCCTCGGTGAGCCGGTGGAGCGCGCCCGCCGCGAGATCGCCAAGCCACAAGTCCGGACCGGCTTCGCCATCCATCGTCAGCGCCAGGCGCCGCTGATCTGGCGCCAGTTCGACGTCGCCGAGCGATGCGGCCGGCAGGGGCACGCGCTCGAGCTGCCCGCGTCCGTCGAGCCAATGCAGCGTGTCAGAGGCGCCGGCGGGAGCGCCGGGAACATACACCAGCGATCCGGTTCGTGAGAACGCGAAGCGCGGCCCACCGTCGAGCACGTTGCTTGTGGCCACTCCGGTCACGATCGGCCGGGTTGGCTCGGTCGTGGTGAGCGTGGCCAGCGAAAACGGCGCGGCTTCGAGCCGCCCACGTCGTTCGACGATCAAGTGACCGGTCGGCGAATACCGCCCAAACGAGGCGGCCGACACGAGCCGCGTTCGCGCGCCGCTTCTCAGGTCGAGGACGAAGACCTCACTGCCCGCCAGGCTGACGGCGGTGTATACGACACCGCGACCATTGGGCAGCAGGTCGGGCCACCCGTAGCGAAGCTCTCGCGATCCCTCGATTGGAGAGGCCAGGACGACGGGCTCGTCGAAACTTGTGGAGATGCCGCTTGCAGACACTCCGCTTGCGGAGACGCGGGCGAGTCCACCACCGGGGCCGCCACCGAAGACGATGGTGCCGTCGCTGCCCCATGCCGCGCCCAAGCCGGCTCGGGCGGCGCACAAGAGCGTCGGCGTACCGCCCGTCACTGGAATTTTCTGCAGACTCCCGCGCGCGAAGAATCCAATCCACTGACCGTCGGGTGAGAAAAAGGGGTCGGACGCACCATCGGAGCCGTCGATCGCCACCGGCTCATGGCGATCGATGGTGCGGAGCGCGAGTTGCTGGCGCCCACCGATCGACGCGACATAGACCGTTCGAGTGCCGTCGGCGGAGACGGCGACCGAGCCGCGCAGCGGATCGATGGTGGCTTCGGTTGGAAGGGCGATCGAAAAGCGGCTCGTTCGTCGCTCAATCGGGTGCTGACCGAAAAGCGCGAAAACGACCGCCATGCCGATCGTCGCGGCCACCGCGGCGGCGCTCGCGGCCACGAGCGGTCGCCATTCGGGGCCGCTGAAGAAGTGCGAGGGTTCTCCAGGCTCAACAGGTTTCCGCCGCCCGGGCCGAAGGTCGTCGCGGCGGACCTCGCCGAAGCTTGCGTCAAGTTCTTCGCGAGCGGAGGCGGGCAAGGGTTCTGCGGGTTCCACACGCTCTACGCGCGCGATGAATCGATAGCCGCGACGGTGAACGGTCTGGATGTAGATCGGGTGTCGTCGGTCGTCACCGAGGGCTTCCCGGAGCAGGCCGACGGCCTCCAGCAATGAGGACTCGGTGACGAAGGTGTCGGGCCACACTGCGTCCATCAGCTCCTGCTTGGAGGCGACGAGGCCTGGACGGGCGATCAGTGTGGCGAGCAGCGCGAGCGCACGCGGCGGCAAGGCGACCTCATCGTGACCCTTCCACAGCCCGTCGCCATGGACGAAGCGATACGGCCCAAACCGCACGACTTCTGCGTTTCTTCCGTTCATGTTCAGGACTCGGCGAGCGCGTCGCCCTCATTCTAGCCCTCGCCGCTGACAGGGATTGTCTGTGCCCTGGGTCGATGGGGACAGGGTCAATGGGGACAGGGTCAATGGGGACAGTCCCCTTAGGGACAGCGTAAATGGGGCAGTCCCCTGCACCGGGTTGGAGCGCGCGGATGGCACTTCTAACGACGAAACCGATCGAATCGCTTGTTTCTGCGTCAGATGGCGCGCAGCAGCCGCTGCGACGCGTGCTGGGGCCCGTGGATCTGACGCTGCTGGGCATCGGCGCCATCATCGGCACCGGCATCTTCGTGCTCACCGGTCAAGCCGCCGCCATGTACGCTGGGCCGGCGATTGTCCTGTCGATGATCATCGCCGGCATCGCGAGCGGGCTCGCGGCCTTGTGCTACGCCGAGTTCGCCTCCTCGGTCCCGGTCGCCGGCTCGGCCTATACCTATGGCTATGCGACGCTCGGGGAATTTGTCGCGTGGGTCATCGGGTGGGATCTGATCCTGGAGTACGCATTGGGCGCCGCGACCGTCGCGGTCGGCTGGTCCGGGTACATGGTGGCGATCCTCTCGGATTTCGGGATGCCGTTTCCCGCTCTGTGGAGCGCCGCGCCAGGCACGGCCGTCATCCTGGCCGACGGATCGACGGCCACGGCGCTCTTCAACCTTCCAGCGATGGTGATCTCGCTGGCGGCGACGGTCCTGCTCGTGATCGGCATTCGCGAGTCGTCTCGCGTCAACGCTGTGGTGGTCGCGATCAAAGTCTCGGTCGTCGTTTTGATCATCGGGATCGGCGGCATGTTCGTCTCGAGCGAACACTGGCATCCGTTCATTCCCCCGAATGACGGCGGCTTTGGTGAGTACGGATGGAGCGGCGTGCTTCGTGGCGCCGGCGTGATCTTCTTCGCCTACATCGGCTTCGACGCGGTCTCGACGGCGGCGCAAGAGGCCTGCGACCCGCAGCGGGACATGCCGCGCGCGATCATCGGGTCGCTGCTCATATGCACCGTGCTCTATGTGCTCGTGTCCGGCGTTCTGGTGGGGCTGGTACCGTATCAGCAGTTGGGCGTTCCCGCCCCGATGGCCCTCGCCGTCGACGCCGCCCGTGTGAAAGCCGTGGGCTCGTCGTGGCAGCCGATCGTCGATGTCATGCCGCTGGTCGTGAAGCTCGGCGCGCTGATGGGACTCTCGTCAACGATCATCGTGCAGATGATGGCGCAGCCCCGCATCTTCTACTCGATGGCCAACGACGGGCTGTTGCCGTCGTGGGCCGCCGCGATTCATCCTCGCTTCAAGACGCCGCACTTGACCACGATGATCACCGGAGCGATTGTGATGCTCGCCTCGGGCTTCACCTCGATTGGCGTGCTCGGTGAGCTGGTCAGCATTGGAACGCTCTTCGCCTTCGTGATTGTGTCGTTTGGCGTAGTGGTGTTGCGGCGAACGCGGCCGGAGCTGCACCGGCCATTCCGCGTGCCACTCGTGCCCTGGTTGCCGATTGCCTCAGCGCTCGTCTCGCTGGCCCTGATGGCGGCCCTGCCTATCGAAACTTGGCAGCGGCTCATTGTCTGGATGGCGTTGGGGATGGTGCTCTACTTCGCGTACGGCCGGCGACACTCCCAGCTC
>JBOGIV010000072.1:0-6523 GCA_050747925.1 Vicinamibacterales bacterium | reverse complement strand
GGGCTTCGGTGTCCAGCATCTCCGTCGCGTTCAACAGCAGGAGCACCTTGCGTCCGAGGAGCTTCAACCAATTCCTTGGTTCTGACGCGATGAACTGCAGTGCACGGTCACGCCAGACCAATGAGACTTCGGCAGGCGTGAGCCGGCGGCCGAGGGCTTGTTCCGCCAGTTCGGTCGCGTCCTGCCGTTCGTACGCCGGATCGCCGCGCCCCTCACGCAACGACATGTAGCTGCCGTCCGCGCGCGGGTTGTTGCCGATATAAAAGTTTGGCCCGAACTGCGAGGTGGTGAGATAGAACCCTCCGCCGACGAGCTTGTTGCGCGCTGCAACCGGGACCAACACGATGGCAAGGCCAAGCAGCAACGCGACGACGCCAGCAAAGCGAGCGCGGCGAGCGAGCTTCGGCTCCGGCACGCGTCTCTCGATGCTCACGGCCCAGACAAGAACAACCGAGACCAGCACCAGCGCGTTCTCTCGGGTCAAGCTCAACGCCCCGAGCGTCACGCCGAGAGCCATCCATCCCGCAAGGGCAGCCCGTCGGTTTGAAAGCTCGCTGACGAGCCACAGCGCAACGCAGATCAGGAAAATATCGAGACCCGACTTCTGGATCAGCGCGTCGAGAAAGATCGCCGGCGCGTACAGAGCCAGCATCAGCCCGGTGACCAAACCCACACGTGGAGAGAAAAGCCGTACCCCCGCCAGTCCGAGAAGCACACACGCGGCCGATCCCAGAACGGCTTGGACGATGCGCACCACGAGCAAATCGCGACCGAAGAGCGCGTAGATGGCCCCCAGCAAGTACGGATAGAGAGGCGCCTGGTAGAACACGTCGCGACCGATCCAATCGCCAGCGGCGAGCCGTTGCGCCCACTCGTCGTACCCGCGCGAGTCGCCCATCAACACGGAAAAGAAGGGCGAGTGCTGCAGCTGCCAGAGATGCGCAAGTCGAACGAGCAACGCGACGACGAAGATCGCCAGTACGCGCTTCCAGAATCGTGCTCGAGACGGTCCGTCGGCGGCCGTGCTCGTCTTCGGGATTCTACGAGCGATGTGTCGTCGACGCGTTATCGATTGTGTCATTCTCTCAGACCTCGTTCGGGTCCCCCTTTTTCTTGTCGGCTCCGTCGCTCACGCACGGCCGGCTTCCTCGCGCATGATCCGCCACAACGCCAGTCATCGCAACGATTGCGGACGGGCGCCGCGCGGCCTGCGGGTCCTTGTCGGTGATCGCCGTGAGCGCGTCCGGTCGCACGGCGAGTCGCCCGCCGCATGCGACGAGTCGGATCGCAAATCAGGACCCGAGCACGCACTGGCGTTCACGCTCTCCTCCTCGACCAGAGGAGTAAAGTGTCACAGTAGCTGAGGCTCGGGTTTCAGAAAGGAGGTTGACGATGACTCGCCGCGTGTCGTTGGCCGGTCGCCGATGACCGTGGCGGCTAAGGGCGTGAACGCCCAAGGCCAACCCGTGAGTAGCACCACAATCTTCGTGAAGCAGTAGGCGCTATTGCTTGGCGGAGCCGAAACGCAAGGTTCTTCTTGCCAGTCTGAGGCGTAGCCCCGCCAGGTCTTGAGTAGTGCGGACGGCCGCAAGCCGCACACCCAAGTACCCACGTGTCATCAGAAGTCGACTTTCAACGCGAACTGCATGATGCGCGGATCGCCGGCGCTCAGAATGCGGCCGAAGTTCGCGCTGTTGAGTGCCGTGGTCGGCGGATTGTAGTTGACGTAATTGATCACGTTGAAGATCTCCCACCGGAACTGCAGATTCGTCGTGCCGGCTCGGTACGTGCGCGTCACGGCCAAGTTGTTGTCGAACCGCGATGGGTTGACGACGGTGAACGGCTCGAGATCGCTATACGTGCCGCCGGACGGCGTCGTGAAGGCCGCGCGGTTCAAGTAGTTGTTGACCGTCCCGTCACCGTAGGGATCCTCGAGGATCTGCACGCCTCGCTGTCCACCCATTCCGGTCAATGCGATGTCAACACCAGTCGTGATCGAGGAGCGGTTTCCGCTCTGCCACCTCACATTGGGCGACAGCTGCCATTCGCCGAGAACCGCATTGAGGGTTCGATTCTCGAACTGCGGCGTGCGCGCCACGATCGAGAAGTTCAAGATGTGCCGACGATCGGACGAGCAGTAGGAGTAGTCCAGATCGGGGTTGTTCGGATCGGTGATCGTGGGGCCGGTAATCTCCGTCGTTGCTGGATCCGACATGCACTTCGACAAGGTCCAGTTCGACAAAATGCTCAGCCCGCCTTTCAGGCGGCGCTGGACCTGCAGCAGCAAGGCGTTGTAGTTGCCTCGACCGGAGTCATCGACCTCGCCGATCGTCCCGTAGAACTGGCCCTCAACCGGATTTGCGCGAATGAGGAGCCGGCGCTGATTCGTGTTCCCCGTCGTCGCTCCGGTCACGAACACGGCCGGGTTGAGCTCGGTCGCCCGCCACAAGTGCGATGTATGGTTGCCAAGGTAAGTGGCCGCCACGAACCAGCTGCCAAGCTCACGTTGGACGCTGACGTTCCACTGGTGCAGCGCGGTCGGCTCCAGGTTGAGCGGGGTGTTGACGTAGACACCAAACGCCGGGAACGCGGCCGTCTTCCAATCGGTGTTGAGCGCCGGGAACGGATTGCCACCTGGGTAACCAAGATACGGATCGGCCCAGCCACCAGCAGGATTGGGAATCGTGATCTGCGCACCCCATGGCGGATTATTCGCGAACCGCGTGTTGAAGAAGAGATGCGGCGTGTCGTAGAAGAGGCCCCATGCGGCTCGAATGCTGGTCTTGCCGTCGCCACCCGGCGTCCAGATCGCGCCGACTCGCGGCGCAAACATCGCGAGCTTACCGTGCGTCGTGCCATCGCCCGGGTACCCCTCGTCGCCTGGGAAGATCAAGCCGGCGGGCGCCTGCGTGTAGACCTTGCTCTTGAGGCCCTGATGGAAACGATTCCGATCGAAGTGGCTCACCCAACTGAACGTGTTGCGCAACGGCACGAACGGTTCCCACCGAATGCCGGCGTTGATTGTCAGATTGGGCCGCACTCTCCAGTCGTCCTGGATGTAGGCGCCGAAATAATCGTGGTTGTCGTAGTCGAACACCGGGTTGCCCTGAAGAAACCCGCCGCTCACGACGCCCAGCATGAAGTCGGCGAGCGACAGGCCGGTCCCCTGACCATTGAACGTGAACGCACCGTTGGTCGGCCGGTTGTTCAGCGTTTCGATCTTGGTATGGATCCAGTTCCCACCAAATGAGATTTGATGGTTGCCGCGCACGAGATCAATATCGTCGGCCACCTGAAACCCGTCCGAGTTGAAGTAGCCAGGATTGGTCCCACCCGCTCCCACCGCGAATCCGTTTCCTGTGACGCTGACTCCGACATAACCCTTGAGCGGGCTGACGACCTTGCTGCCCAGATCGGTCGCCGTGAAGAACTCCGGCACCGGACGGTCGTTGATCGTTTTGTTGTAGGTGACGCGGAGTGAGTTGAGGAAAGACGACGACAGGATCATGTTGTGGCCAACGACGATCGAGTGCGCCTGGTTCTTCTGACCGGTCCGGCTCAGCGTGAGGACGTTCTTGCCGTCAAAGGTCGCAGGGTTTTCGTACACGGCATAGAGGTAGCGCACGAGCGCGCTCTGGCTCGAGCTGAGCGTGTAATCGACCTTTGCCAGGCTCTGATGCTCGGTGTTGTTGTTGGGGATGCCGTACTGGACTCGTCCGCAGGGATCGGCGCTCGCGGTCGGCAGATATTTGGAATAGTTCAGCGCCACCGGGCTCAATCGAGCGGGGTCGATGCGGTTGTCGGTGAAGCCGCCAGTGAGCGCCACCTGTCGCCCGGCATTACAGGCCGGTGAGGCGAAGGCCGTAAAGTCGCCGGCCAGCATCGCTGGAGTCGGCACCCAGCTGATCGTTGTCGATGGATTGGTTCGTTCGATCTTGCCCTGATACCCGCCGAAGAAGAACACCTTGTTCTTGAGAATGGGGCCACCAATCACACCGCCAAACTGATTGCGCTTCAGGCTGTCGCGCTCCAGCGCAAAGGCGTTGCGCGCGTTGAACCGGTAGTTGCGGTTGAACTCGAAGGCGCTGCCTTTGAAGCTGTTGGCGCCCGACTTGGTGACCACATTGACCGCCGATGCCGCGTGATGACCGTAGCGTGCGGGCAGCGCGCTGGTCTCGACCTTGAACTCCTGCAGCGCGTCGGGGAACGGCGTCGGCAGATTCAGGTTGTTGAACGGATCGTTGTGCGTGCCGCCGTCCATAATGTAGGTCATGCCGTTGGCCTGGCCACCGGCGACTGAGATCGTGACGGTTGGATAGTTCTTGTTCGTGTTGAGGTCGCCGGCGGGCGCCGTCGTGGCGAGGCCGGCCATGAAGATCAGCTCGGTGGCCTGCCGGCCGTTGAGCGGCATCTCGAGAATGCGTTGATTGTCCACGACCTGGCCGATGCCCGTGGAGTGCGTCTCGATCAGCGACGAGTTGGCGATGACCGTCACTTGTTCGGTCACCGTGCCGACAGCCAGCGACACGTTGATCTGCGGGTTCGTGCTCACTTGCAGAACGATCCCCTCCTGCACATACGTCGTGAACCCCTGCAAGACCACTTTCAACTGATACGGACCCACGGGGAGGTTGGGAATGAGATAGCTGCCATCCGCACTCGTGAATACCGTGCGGACCGTCCCCGTATCGGTCTTCGTGATCGTGACTTCAGCTCCGGGAAGCGCACCGCCGCTCGAATCGCGAACGATGCCGGACACTTGCGAGCCCGCGACCGCTTGTGCCCAACCTGTATCCGTCGGGATCACACACATCAACGCCGCGCCAAGAAACACGATCAACAACTTCACGTGAGTCACGTTGACCTCCTGCACCGCACGAACCCTAGCATCGAGTTGCGACGCGACCTAGGAGGTAACGGTGCCGCTACGGTAACAACGGCTCACCGATCGCAGCGCACGGCCGCCCTCACTCTAGTGCTGGCGATGGGATATGAGAGGTGGCGCGTTCTCGCGCGTACGAGCGCGAGCCACCGCCAGCTGTGACTGAGCAGAAACGATGTCGTGTGAGCACACGAATCCCGGCTCGACGATTCGGATCCGTACGTCGCCGTTGCGCCCTTACAAGCTACTGGTTCGCGGACTGCGGCTTCGGCGCCGCGTTACCCTCCGTCAACCCAAGCGACCACTTGATGGCCTCGAGGTACATCTGCCCCACGTCCCGGTTGTCCCACGTGCTGGCACTGTGGCCCAGTGATGAATAGAACACGCGCCCTTTGCCGTACATCTTGGCCCACACAATCGGCATGCCGCCGTCCTTGCCGTGATAGCCGTCATTGGGCGGCATCTTGGACACGTCGAGACGCAAGAGCACGCGTGCGTGCTCGCGTGAAAACTCTTTGGCTTGGTAGAACTCGTCGGTGAAGGCGAAGCTGGCTGGGAAATGCTTCGTGGCCGGGAAGTCCGCCCCTTCATTGATGATCGTGCCTGGCGCATTGCCCCAAGGGTGACCGTCGTACCGGCCACCGATCAATTCTCCGAAGGCTGGCCAGGAATCGAAGGCCGTCAACGCCGTGTGGGCGGCGACAAATCCCTTGCCTTCGTCTCGAACGAAGGCAAGCAGCTCGTTCTTCTGCTTCGCATCGATCGGGACGTCGCGATGCCCGAGAAAGAAGATCGCATCCACCATGCCAAGGCTCGGGCCACCACTTGCGGGTTCGCCCGTGGTCTTGAGCGGCTGCCTGGCGACGATATGCGAATCGGTTCGGATGAACGTGTCATACGCACCCGAGTCATATCCTAGACGCTCGATCACCGACAGCGCGTGGGAGACCGACTCGTGTTGCGCCTGGCCGTTCCGCGTGTCGGCCCACGCGAGCACAACCTTGCGAGCGCGCTCGCGAGAGGGGCCGCCACGGCCCCCTCGTCCTTGCGCTCCGCCCTGCGCGATGGCGGGGTCAGAGCGCTCGGCACGCGCGGACTGGCCAACCATCGGGAGGAAGAGGACTGCGAGCGTGAGAACCGAGAGCACGCCAGATAACACGCGAGAACGGGTCATGGATGGCCTCCTCATGGCAGTCGGAAGGCGATCACGGCATCCGACGTGGGACTGCGCAAGAATCCGCCTCCTCCAGCAGTGACGACGACGTACTGCTTGCCGTCGCGACCCATGTAGGTGGCTGGAATCGCGTGCGCAGGCACGTCGAGCTTCGTCGCCCATAGCTCCTTGCCGTTTCGGGCATCGAACGCGCGGAAGTAGCCGTCGATCGTGGCGGCGATGAAGACGAGATCGCCTGCCGTCGTGATTCCGCCGCCGAGACTTGCCGTCCCCGTTTTGATGCCTTTCTTCTCGAGCTCCTCGAAGCCTCCGAGGGGCACGCGCCAGGCGATGTCGCCCGTGCTGGTGCTGACGGCGATCAGTTCGCCCCAGGGCGGCTCGTTGCTTGGATAGCGATGGTCTGGGTCCCAGAACCGGCCACCTTCCGGAGTGACTTTTCGATACGGCGAACGTGCGCTCTCCACAGC
>JBOGIV010000071.1:0-6629 GCA_050747925.1 Vicinamibacterales bacterium | reverse complement strand
GCGGCGAAGACCACCGGTCCAGTCATTGTCGACAGGCGCTCCCGCCCCTCGACCCTCGTCCACGCAAAAAGGCGAGTGAGCGGCACGATGACTGTCGGCAGGAACACCCGCCGGAAGATGCGAGCTGGCCACGATCGATTCCACGAGGGAAAATCGATCGGCTCGGTGTACGAGACGTCCGTTCCGCTCGAATGTTCGACGAGCGCGCGAAGTTGTCCTAGATCGCGAGCCTCGGTGAACGCCTTCTCATCCAGGCGCGTCCCGCCAGCCTCCTCGAGCGCCACCATGAGCTCGACGCGATCCAGCGAGCTCAGGCCGAGCTCTTCGATGCTGGTCGATGGCGACAGATCGGTTCGTCCGGAGTACTTCGTGAGCAGAGCGGATATGGCATCCGGAGCCGCGACGCTCGCGGGCGGCTGTCCACCGGCCTTGCTCCAATCACGGATCGCGGCCCGCTTGAGCTTCGCTGTTCCCGATGTCCGGGGAAGCGCCGCCTCGGGCCAGATCAGAGCTCGACGAATTTTCTGGTGCGCTTCGAGACGGCTGTTGGCCTCTCGGACGACAGCGTCGGCGTCGGTTCCTGGATCGAGCACGAGCACCGCATTGACCTGTTCGTTGGCGGCCGTTCCTCCGCCCGACACACCGATGGCGGCCGACTCTCGAACGCCCGGGATGGTGTTGAGCACGCGCTCGACGTCCTCGGGGAAGACCTTCATCCCCTCGGGCGTCACGATCATCTCCTTGAGCCGTCCTCGGATGAACAGCCGTCCGTCGGGCGTCAGCTCGCCGATGTCGCCCGTGTGGAACCACCCATCCTCGAACGTCTTCGCTGTCTCCTCCTCGGCGTTGAAGTACCCGCGAGTGACGTTCTCGCCACGCACGAGAATCTCGCCGTCTGGCGCAATCTTCACGTTGACGCCGCCAATGGCCTTGCCAACCGATCCGCGACGGATGTCGAAGGGGTTGGTGACGCTCACGACCGGGGCGGTCTCGGTGAGCCCGTAACCTTGAACGACCGCAAAGCCCAGCTCCGACCAGAACGATTCGAGATCGGCGTCGAGCGGCGCGGCGCCAACCACGAAGCTCCAGAACTTCAGCCCGAACATCGAGTGCACGCGCCGGTAGCGCCACCATCTGACGATCCAGTGTTGTTTCGGTCGCCGCCTTCGCTCCGTGGTGCGGCCCTGAGCTTCCGCCTTCGCCGAGGCTCCGGCGGACCGCCGTAGCTCTAGCGGAGGCTGGTCGGCGAGCCAGGCTCCGACCTCCGGGACTCGTGCGACAACATACGTCCTCAAGAGCTCGAGAATCTTCGGCACGGCGACGATCACCGACACGCGCCGGCGCTTGACGAGCGCGGCGATCGCTCCCGGATCGTGGCCGCGCATGAACATCACCGTCCCCGGCAACATCGGTGGGATGAAGGTGGCCATCGTCTGGCCGAACATGTGGCTGAGCGGCAGGAGATTCAAAAAGCGAAGCGGGAAGAACGGCCGGCCCCAATGCCGGTACTTCAGGATCTCCCGCTCGACGGCGACGATGTTGGCGAGGATGTTGCGATGAGTGATCAGCACGCCTCGGGGTTCGCCGGTCGCGCCGGATGTGAAGATGATCTCGACAAGATCGTCTCCAACCGCCGTCACTTGCGAGGGCGATCCACGTGCCCTGAACGAGTCGCTCGCGTTCGAGCGACGAGGCGAAGGGGCTGGCCAATCGATTCCGTGGAGCGGCCACACGATGGCGCCCGAGTCGCTGTCGAGCGCGGGGACGTCCTGGCCGATCAACACGAGCTTGGCGTCGACGATCTTCCTGATCCGCGTGAGGACGTCGGCCGATGACCTGTAGTCGATCGGAACGACGACGCCGCCGCAGAGCAGACAGCCCCAGAACGCGACGATCCACTCCGGGCGGTTTTCGCTCCAGAGCACCACCTTGTCGCCGCTCGTGACCCCCGCCGTAGTTAAACGCTCGGCGAATCGACGCGCGGCGTGAACGACCTGCTCGTAGGAATACGCGCGCGTCCGAAACCCATCGTCATGGACGAGAAACTCGCCGCTCGTGCGGGCGAGGTCGTTGAAGAAGTCTAGGAGGGTGGTGCGCGCCACTTCTCACCACTGTGGACTGGAATCCGGGACTTGGGAAGAGGCGCCCCCGAGTGTGTTAAGATTGACAGCCTTAGGTGGAAGGCAGCCTCCTGCCAGAGACCGCGCCAAGAGTCGAATCGAGTCCAATAGTCTCGCTTCTCCCCGCAACGTGATCGCTTAGCACTGCAGCCCAATCCATCAGGGATCCACTCGGATCCACATCACACTGTCGGAAATGCTCTGCGAAGCGGAGCGGAAAGAGACTCTCGAACATGGCAAGGAAACTTTACGTCGGCAACCTCCCGTATGACACCAGCGATCAGGATCTGCAGACCCTGTTTGCCGGCGTCGGCGCGGTCGAGAGCGTGAACCTGATGCGCGACATGGCCACCGGCCGGGCGCGCGGGTTTGCGTTCGTCGAAATGGCGTCGGACGAGGATGCCAAGGCGGCGATCAACCAGCTGAACAACTACGCCCTCGGCGGCCGTAACCTCACCGTCAACGAGGCGCGGCCGAAGACGAGCGCTGGTGGCTCGGGTGGCTACGGCGGTGGCGGCAGCGGCCGCCGGCGCTCTGAGCCACGCTGGTAACGACCAGCCGTAGTGATTGATGGACGGGCGGCATCTTCGGATGCCGCCTTTTTTTTGCGAATCAGACTATCTTGCTTTCTGCCTTCTGTCCGCCTACGCGGCCAACCAGCCTCTGCTAAAGCTTCGGCGGTCCGCCGAAGCTTTGGGCGAAGGCGGAGGGCCGCTACGGCGAGACCTCGCCGAAGCTCGCGAGATTAGCGCGCGAGCGAAGGCGGGCCAGAATGTAAATCAATGCCTGCCCTGATCGAAGCCATTGCCATCAAGCGCAAGGCGTACTTCGAGTACGAACATGCGCCGTATCACTGCCTGGACATCGAGATCTCGAAGCCGACGGCGAGGGGCGGACAGACGCTGGTCCGGCTGAAGATGCGCAACCTCGTGACGCGCGCCGTGTTCGACAAGACCTTCAAAGCGGGCGACAAATTCATCGAGCCCGACCTCGTGATGTCGTCGGCCACGTTCTCGTACGCCGACAGCGAAGGACTTCATTTCCTGGACCAGGAGACCTTTGAAACGTTGACGCTCGGGGCCGAGATTCTGGGCGAGGATCGGCTGCTGCTGGTGGACAACGTGCCGGTCCAGATTCATCGCTACAACGGCCAGCCGATCGGCGTCGTCTTTCCGCCGCACGTCGAGATGAGGGTGGCGGCAACCGAGTCCGGTGTTCGCGGCAATACGGCAAGTGGCAACGTGACCAAGCCGGCGATCCTCGAGACCGGACTCGAGGTTCAGGCGCCGCTCTTCGTCAAGGAAGGTGAGAGGGTCAGAGTGCATACCGAGACGCGCGAATTCGCCGGTCGTGCGTAGTGGGCGGCGGGTAGAGGCGGGTCTTCATTTAGACCCGCCTTCACGATTGTCTGGCAGGTAGAGGCGGGTCTTCAGACCCGCCTTCGACGCTCACTCGCCGAAACTACTCGCCCGGAAGTTCCTGCTCGTCGCGCCGGTCAAATGTCCTCGTATCTGGGGCTGGAAGCGCAGGTCCGCGATTCGCCAGCGGCGTGCCTAGAAAACGCTCGAGGAATCGGGCGTGCGCTCTGACTACTGAGGACCCCGAATGCCAGCCCAAAGCGAGAACGCTTGTGGAGGCAGATCTCGCACGTCTTCATCGACCTGTGAAATCAGCGCGACGTGGTCCACAGCGTCGAGCAACTGCTGAATATCCCAAACGTCCTGGGTCCCGCCCGCATACAGCTTGAGAAGCACGACATCACGCGGTTGCACGACGCGAAGGCCAGTTGGCAGGGCGCGGGCGCGATCGATAGCGCGGCGTTGCCATTCGTAGCGGCCGACAATCAGATCAACTGGACGCTCGTCAGGCATCGACGCGCGCATCACACCGGCGAGCGGATCGTCCGCATCTCCCCGGCGAATGTCGACGTGCGCGCCGGCCGAGCGCAGCGCATTCCAGAACGATGGCTCCAGCACACGCGCGTCGGTCGTCAAGAAGTCCACATCGAGTGTGGACCGGGCCACACCGGCCGCAGCCAGGGCGGCGGCTCCAATCAATGCGTGTGGAACACCGCCGTCGGCGAGGATGGCGGCGACGCGATCGTCAAGGGTCATCGGCCGATCGCGGCCGAGCTGCTGGCTCGCCGCCCGACCTGGCGTGCCGCCGTCAGGCGGCGGCGGGCTTCTTCGATGGACGTCCCGTTGGCCGCACAGTAGAGGCGGAGATCGTCATCGCCGAGCTGCAACGCAAGACGAATTCGCGCGCTTAGTTCCAATCGGCGCACGTCTTCTGCGGTCCGCTCTCGAAGGTAAGCGGCGAGCGCGCTCATGGGTCAAGTATATGGCTCGTCGGCGATGCTTCGGTCGGCCGCGACCACTGCTGCGGGATACATTCACGATTCGAGGCTTTAAGTAGGGCGGGTCTTCGGACCCGCCTGCGCAATTGTCGTGTAACGGGCCTTCAAGTAGGGACGAAGTCATTACGAGAACTGCCTCGTCGGCTCCAACTCCATGAACTCCCCGTGCTGACTCAGGTCCAACCCGATCGCCTCTTGCTCCGGCGTCACGCGGATGGGGAGGAAACGGTCGGTCACCATGAACAGCACGAGCGACCCGAAGAAGCTGAACACACCCACGATAATCAGCGCCACCATGTGAAAGAGAAACGTCGTCGTCGGACCCCAGAACAGGCCGACGTCACGCGCGAGGACGCCCGTCAGAATCATGCCGACGATGCCACCCACGCCGTGACAGGGGAAGACGTCGAGGGTGTCGTCGAGGTCGGAGCGCGACTTCCAGTGCACCGCCACGTTGCTGACGATGCTCGCGAAGAAGCCGATGAAGATGCTGTGCGAGATGCTGACGAAGCCCGCCGCGGGCGTGATAGCGACGAGGCCGACCACCGCGCCGATGCAGGTGCCCATTGCCGACGGCCGGCGATTACGCGCGACGTCGAACAGAATCCAACCCAGCATTGCTGACGCCGACGCCACGTGCGTGGTCGCAAACGCCATCGCGCCGGTCGCGTTCGCGCCGAGTGCCGAGCCGGCGTTGAAGCCAAACCAGCCGAACCAGAGCATCCCCGTCCCGAGAATCACGTAAGGAATGTTCGACGGCGACTGCGCCTCGCGCGCCTCGTGCTCGCGCCGCCGCCCAAGAACGATCGCGCCCGCCAGCGCGGCAAAGCCCGCCGACATGTGGACCACGGTGCCGCCAGCGAAGTCGAGCACGCCCCACTTGTGCAGGAACCCCTGCGGATGCCACGTCCAATGCGCAAGCGGCGCGTAGATGAAGACGCAGAACAGACAGATGAAGACCAGATAGGCCGAGAAGCGCACGCGCTCGGCAAACGATCCCGTGATCAGCGCCGGCGTGATCACGGCGAACTTCAGCTGGAACATCGCGAACAGGATGAACGGGACCGTGGGCGCCAGGTTGGCCTGTGTCTCTCGGCCAACGCCGCGGAACATGAAGTAGGTACGCGGATCGCCGATGACGCCATAGATGCTGTCGCCGAAGCAGAGGCTGAAGCCGACGACGATCCACACGATGGTGATCACGCCCAGGGCGATGAAGCTCTGCAGCATCGTCGAGATCACGTTCTTCGTGCTCACCATCCCGGCGTAGAAGAACGCCAGGCCCGGCGTCATCAGCAGCACCAGGCCGGTGGCTGTGAGCATCCACGCGGTGTCGCCGACGTCGATGGGCCCTCCGGTGACCGCCGGCGGCTGCTCCAGGACGAACAGCGAGGCGAGCGCGAGACACACGAGCACACCAAACGGGATCCATCTGTAATTCATGTCAAGGGCCTCACGTGAGTTAGCTGCGAGTCATCGCAAAAGGGGCTCAACGCGCTGCGGTTGTCAGCTACGGTGTGAGAGTGTAACCGGACTCGCGCTCACGAATCTCGCACACGGAAAGCCGCGCTTGGACGGCAGCGATCGTCACGAGTCGGTCATGACGATATGTTCGGCAGCTGACCGCACGGCTTCACTCACCTCGCGAACGATCGCCCGCCTGGCAGTCTCGCTACCAACATCGAGTATTTCTTTCATCACTCGCCTCGTGTAAGACGACGGGCGCGGGCCGCAGCCCCGACAATCCGCCTGATTCCTCATGGCATCGAAATTGATTAAGCGATCGCCGTGGATCCTGCTCAGCAGTCGCCATCGGGCCGATCCCTCATAGAGTGGATGCTCGAACGGAACCGCCGGCGCCTCGTTTGCTCGGTGACCCAGCTTGCCAATGCCGACTCGTATGAAGTCGCCATGCAGCCGCTGTGGGATACGGCGAGCGCGGTGGCGGAAAGGTTTCGCGATCCGCTGACAGCGTTCCAACGACACGCGGCCATCGCTCGCGGTCTTCTGGACCAAGGCTGGGTGGTGGCCGCGTTCACGCCGGCGGAGCCGACTCGCTCCGGCGGGCCTCCTCCGTGTCCTCCGAGTCCTTCGTGACCTACATCGTTGGTGATGCGTATGCCCCCAGTCATCGCACCCACGCCATCCAGTCG
>JBOGIV010000070.1:0-20160 GCA_050747925.1 Vicinamibacterales bacterium | reverse complement strand
GCCCCGCCTCGGGCGGGGCGAGACGTCTCGAAGGCCGGCCGAAAAACTTGACTCAAGTGCAAGGGAGTACCGGCCTTCAAGACGTCGAGTTCAACCGTGCTGACGGGTCGGATTGGTCGCGAGGCTGGTCCCTGGCCCCCGGGGCTAGCCGACCTCCGCGGCTGGGGCGAAACGGGTCACGACCAACCCCGCCATGATGGCGGCGGCCCCGAGCAGCTGATTGGCGGAAATCGGTTCGCCGAGCCACGTGTAGGCGACCACCATCGCGATCACCGGTGTCAGGTAACTGTAGACGGACGTGCGGGTACTCCCGAGCCGTTGGACCGCGGTGTACCAGATGAGATACGACACGCTGAGTGCCAGCACGGCCGATCCAATCATGAGCCACCAGCTGAGGGGCGAGATGGCCGCCCAATCCAACGACGCCAACACCGGAAGCGCGAAGATCACATACAGGACAGCGCCCACGCTCATCGAGAAGCCGGTCACGATCAGCGGTGAATGCCGTCTGAGAAGCGGCTGGGCGCCAACCGAATACGCAGCCCAACAGAGCATGCTGCCAAGCATGAGGGCATCACCAAGGTGCGACTCACCAGACCAGGTCGCACGCGGCCCGACCACCAGAAAGAGACCACCCAGCGCGAGCAACACGCCCAACCACCGAAGCGTCGTCACGCGCTCATGCCCGGCCAGCGATGAGAGGAGCGCGATCGCCACCGGCGACGCCCCGACGATCAGCGATCCGTTGCCAACACTCGTCCGTTTGAGCCCACCAAGAAAGAGCAGTTGATAGCAGAAGTGCCCGAACAGGCCGAGGACGGCGATTCGGATCACATCGGCGCGAGACAGTTGCGCGGCGCGCGATCCGCCAGACGCTCGAGTCCACCAGATCACCGCGCCAAATATCGACGACCCGATCACCAGCCGAAGGGCGTTGAACGCCAGCTCGGGAAAGTCGCGCATCGCGACCTTGACGAGCGAGAAGTTCACGCCCCAGATGAGCACCATCAGGAGGAGGAGGAAATCTAGACGGGTGACCACAAGTTCACAGTTCAGTTCAAAGTTTCAGTTCGGGCGCCAAGCACAAACGGGAGCGCGGCTTGGCAGCCGGCTCCCGTTTGTGATGCCGATGCACAGTGCGCGACGCACGGTGCTGAGTGTCGTCCTCTTAGAACGGTTTCACGAAGAAGAGGATGAGCGAGATGAGGAGCACGTAAATGACGAGCGACTCGATGAGCACGAGACCGAGAATGAGTGTGCCGCGAATGTCACCGACCGCACCGGGGTTCCGAGCGATGGCCTCGGCCGCCGACGCGACCGCCTTGCCCTGGCCGATAGCGGCGCCTGCGGCGGCGATCGCCAGCGCAAAACCTGCCGTGATGATCGACCACTGTGCGACGACCGAGCTGGTCTCGGCGGCCGCTTCCTGTGCGTACACCGGGGACACAAAGCCCAGAACGAGGAACCCAAACAGCAGAGACAGGACTGACCGTTGTGTGCTCACAACAAACGCCTCCATGCGCGCGCGAACGAGTAAACGGCAACGTGCGAATCACGATCTAGCCGCGTCGATTGGCTGTGGGAACTCGCACACTCCGGACCACTTCGACGCCCGCCGCCACGCCGAGCGCGGATACCCCAGCCAGCAATCCCACTGGGTCGAGGTGCAAGCGCGCCACCATCACGTAGGCGGCGAAAGCGAGCATAGCATACCTTGTGAAAAACTTCACTAACCCCAGGGAGGCCCTCAGTCCGGGCGGTTTGGCGCCCACTTCCCCCACGCCAGCCCGGCCAAGCCACCCGTCGACCGCCCCGCGAATCCCCCACAAAGACAGCGCGATTAACAGCCCTCCCCCGAGCACACCCAAGGGGATTCGCCACCGACCGGGCCAGACCGCAGCGGCGGCCCCGGCAACGATCGCGCACGTAATCCCAGTGTCGCGCGCGACACGCCACAGCATCGGGGTCAATCCTCGCGACGGGTCGTCGTTGGGCCTGTGCTGGTGGGAACGCCTTGGCCGCTCTGCCGACTCAACTTGTCAGCCTCACGCATCACGCGGTACACATTGAGAACACCCGCGGCCAGGCCAAGAAAAAACCCGAGAAACATCAGCCAGGGCTTGGACCCAAGCCAGTTATCGAGCACCAACCCGCCGCCAAATCCCAGCACGAGCGCCAGGACAAACGACATCCCGATCGTGCTCAGTTGACCAAGGAGCCTGACTGTAGACGGCGTCGAGGATGCCACGGGGTCAGTGTACAACGCTGGGCTATACTGCCCGTACGCTGCCCAACATGCCTCGGCGGCAGCTTCTGTTGTCCATGCGTGATCGATCTGCTGTCAGCCGTGCCGCCGGGATCTTGACCGGTCTTGCCCTCTCCGCCTCGCTGACTGCTCAGGGCGCCGAGCGGGTGCTGTACATCAGCATCATCGATCAGAAAACACGCGAACCCATCTCAGGCCTCGGACCCGACGCGATGATCGTCAAGGAAGACGGCATCCGGCGCGAGGTGCTGCGCGTCGCCCCGGCGACGAGCCCGATGCCGGTCGCCATCCTCGTCGACAACTCGCAAGGCGCCACCGACACGATTCCCGATCTGCGTCGCGCGCTTGCCATGTTTGTGCGCGAGCTGGACGGCCTGGGCCCCATCGCGCTCGTTACCGTCGCCGATCGCCCGACCATCCTGCAGGACTACACATCCGATCAGAAGCGCCTGCTCGACGCCGCCGCGCGCGTCTTCTCCGTTCCCGAGTCCGGCGCCACCCTCCTCGACGCCATCGTTGAAGTCGGCAACGGTCTGAGCCGTCGTGAGTCCGATCGCGCGGCGATGGTGCTGGTCACCACCGAACACACGGAGTTCAGTCCGCGGCATTACACAGAGGTTCTCGAATCTCTCACCAAAAGCGGTGCCATGATGAGTGCGATCGTGTTTACCAACGCCAGTCGATCGCTCTCGAGCGACGAGGCGCGCAATCGCGCCTTCGTCCTCGACCGCGGCCCGAAGGACAGCGGCGGCGTGCGCATCGATGTGTTGACGAGCCTGGCCTACGAGGGCCGGATGCGCGAGCTGGCGGCGATTCTCAAGCGCCAGTACCGCGTGGTCTACGCACGCCCCGACTCGTTGATCCCGCCAGAGCGCGTCCAGATCGACGCGTCCAACCCAAGCTTTGAAGCGTACGGTGCGCCGGCGCGCGGCCAGAGGGTCCGATGACGCGGGCGGGTTTGTGCACTCGTCTCGGTTTGGCCGCGATCGTCGCGGTCATCGGCTTCGATCGACCGATCGGTCCACGGCTCGTCCTCGCCCACGGCTCGACCGGTCAGCCGCCAGGTCAACGCAGTGGGCAAACCACGCCGGCACAGACGCCAACACAACCGCCGGGAGGCGTCTTTCGAGCCGGCGTCGAAGTGGTGTCGCTCAACGTGACGGTCGTCGATAGCCAGAACCACTACGTGACGGACCTCAAGGAAGCCGACTTCTCGGTCTTCGAAGACGGCGCCAAGCAGGAACTGACGTTCTTCAACAAGACCAACCTCCCCATCGCGTTGTCGCTCTTGATCGACACGAGCGCCAGCATGGAACAGCGGCTGCAGACCGCTCAAGACGCCGCGGTCGGCTTCGCCCGCCGCATCCGAAAGCAGGACATGGCGCAGATCGTGGACTTCGACAGCCGCGTGCAAATCGCGCAAGCGTTCACCAACAACCCAGAGGATCTGGAGCGCGCCATCCGCAGCACGGCTGCCGGCGGTTCAACGGCGCTGCACAATGCCGTCTATATCTCGCTGAAAGAGCTGGCGAAGGTGAAGGCGACCAACCCGGACGAGATCCGCCGCCAGGCCATTGTCTTGCTCTCCGACGGTGAAGACACATCCAGCCTCGTGACGTTTGATGAAGTGCTCGAGTTGGCCAAACGATCCGAGACGGCGATCTATACGATTGGACTGCAGCCGCGAGAGGTGACCGGGCTCAAGGGGTTCCGTGAGGCGGAATTCGTCCTGAAACAATTGGCGCAGGAGACCGGCGGCCGATCGTTTTTCGTGCAGAGGGTCGACGAGCTCTCCGAGGTCTACGGTCAGATCGCCGATGAGTTATCGAGCCAATACACGATGGGCTATGCCTCGAGGAATCCGCGGCGTGACGGCGCCTTCCGCCGACTCGTCGTCCAGGTCGCGCGAGCCAACGTGACGCCACGGACCAAACGCGGCTACTACGCGCCGGTTTCCCACTGACCGTGCCGCCTATCGTCTACCTGATCGGCGCTGGACCAGGCGCTCCGGACTTGATCAGCCTGCGCGGCTTCCGGTGCCTCCAGCACGCCGACGTTGTGATCTACGACCACAAGGTGCATCCGCGTCTGCTCGAAGCGGCCCGTCCTGCGGCGGAGCGCATCGACGTTGGCAGCAGCTCCCCGCACGCCAACGATCAAGACGCCATCTCGTACTTGATCGCTGAGAAGGCACGCGAAGGCAAGGTCGTCGCGCGCGTGCGCTGGGGCGACCCGTTTCTGTTCGGCCGTGGCGGACAAGAAGCGCTGTTCCTGCACGAGCAGGGCATCCCGTTCGAGGTCGTTCCCGGCGTGCCGGCCGCGGTCGGAAGCGCCGCCTACGCGGGCATCCCGATCACCTATCACGGCGGCGGCGACACGCTGACGCTCATTCGAGGATTCGAGGACGAGCGCCGCGAAAAGCCACGGGTGGACTGGACCAGTCTGTCGAAGCTCAGCGGCACACTCGTGTGCCTGGCGCGACCTTCACAGGTACCGAAGATTCTCGACGCGCTCCTCAGCCACGGACGCTCGCCCGGCGAAGCGACCGCCGTGATCACCGACGGAACGTTGTCTTCGCAGCGGACCCTCGTCGGCACGCTGAGCGAAATCGCGAAGCTGATCGAACACGAGAAGCTCACCGAGCCGGCGATGATCATCGTGGGCAAGGTGGTCGGACTTCGCGAGCACCTTCGCTGGTTCGATGCGCGTCCGCTCTTCGGGCGACGCGTGCTCGTGACGCGATCACGCGAGCAGGCCAATGATCTGATCGATCTGCTCGAGGCGCGCGGCGCCGAAGCGGTGCAGGCGCCGATGATTCGAATCGCCCCACCCGAGGACGGCGAGCCGCTGGACCGCGCGTGCGCCCAAATCTCGAAGTACGACTGGATCGTCTTCTCCAGTCCCAACGGCGTGCATGCGTTCTTCGATCGGCTGCTGCGCGGCTCGCGGGATATTCGCGCCCTCGGGCGAGCAAAGGTGTGCGCCGCCGGGCCCGGTACCGCCTCGCGGTTGATGCGGCTCGGGGTTGCCGTCGACCTGCTGCCCGCAGATCACCACGCGCAAGGGATGGTGACGGCGCTCAGCTCTAACGGAGGCCTCGCCGGCACGCGCGTACTGTTGCCGCGAGCGGAGTCAGCATCGGATGTCCTGGCCGAGGTGCTGACCGAGGCCGGCGCGACCGTTGATGAGGTGGCGGCGTACCGCACGGTGATCAACGAGAGCGACCGTCACCTCGGGATCTACCGGCAACTGCTGGAGGCTCAGCTGGACGTCGTGACATTCACCAGCGCGTCGGCGATCCACGCGTTTCTGGCGATCTACGGCGTCGACCAGGCCACCGATCTGCTCAACCACACCAAAGTCGCCACGATGGGCCCTGCGACGTCGGAGGCTGCCATTCGTGCGAGCATTACGCCCGCGATCCATCTCGCCGGCGGAACGATGGCCGAGTTGGTTGACGCCATCGTCGCCTATCTCAGGAGTCCATGACGGCACTCGAGCTTCGCTCGCTCCGCTCGGAGCCTGAGCGGCGCTGTCGATCGCACTGGCTCGCGATGATTCGGGCGCGGCCTGTCTGAACCTGTCTGAACCTATCGGAACTTGTCTTACCGCTCTAGCGAGAGCTCCGAGTCGAACCGCAGGCGAAGAACAGTGCCGACCTGGAGGTCGACCTGCTCGCCCTCGCTCGCGACCATCGTGCCGCCACCGCCGATCAGGATGCCGGCGATAGTGCCTTTCACGCCGCCGATGATGCCGCCAATGATGCCGCCCACCACGGCGCCTGTCCCGATTCGACCGGCCTCGCCCTTGATGCCCTCGCTCTCGACCGCCTGCGTCAACGTGCCGCGAATCGGATACGTCGTCCCATTCACCGTGATGCGCTCGAAGCTGAGCGACAGGCTGCCCTTGCGTTCGACGCGACCCGCGGCCTTGACGGCCGTGACCACGCCGCGCGTCAGCGAGCCAGCCGGGATGAGCACACGGCCATCCTTGGCCTTGAGATCGACCATCGTCGTCGCTTCGAATCGATCCTCGATCTGCGCCGTTCCGGAATTGAGCGGTGTCTGCAGCCGGACGTCGAGCTCGGTGCCAACCGGCACAACCATGGATCCGCTTGCCGTCGATGTCGAAGGGCGTGTAGACGCTGAGGGTGTCGATGTCGAAGGGGCCGACATCGCCGGTGATGTCGTCCGCTCGGTTGGACGGGAGGTCGAGGCGGGAGCGGTGTACCCGCCCGAGCTATCTCCTCGCGCGCGGACCCGCAAATCCTCGATGCGATCTCGAACATCGGTGTACTCGTTGCGCGAGATGTTGCGTTCTTTTCGCAGCTTGACCTTCAGGTAGATCACCTCGTCCTGCAGTTCGTCCAGCTCGGCCTGAAGGTTGCGCGCGGCGCTCAGATCGCGGCCACGCAGCGTCGCAATGTCTTTCCCCGCGATGGTGATCGACTCTTGAAGGCGCTGCAGCTCGGTCTGCGTGACATCGGACTGCCCCACGAGTGGAGCAGCGGTAAGAACAACCAGGGCAGTAACAGCAAGGGCTCGCATTAGTTTCTCCACGGCATGAGTTGCTCAATCCAGGCAATGCGCGTCAAGTCGTTGTAGATCACGGTCACCATCAGGGTCATCAACAGGACGAATCCCACAAACAGCATCTTCTCCTTCGCCTGCAGGCTGAAGTTGCGTCGCGCGATCGTTTCGATGCCCATGATGAAGATGTGACCGCCGTCGAGGACGGGGATAGGGAGCAGGTTGAGGAGGCCGAGATTCAGGCTGATCGAGGCCATCAGGGCGAAGAGCGCGATCCAGCCGGCCTGGGCGGACTCACCCGACAGCTGAGCGATCCCCACCGGGCCCATGAGCTGCTTCGGTGAGGCCTCGCCGGTAACGAGCTCCTTGATGGTCTGAAGAATCTGACCGGACATCTCGACGTTTTTCTGCACACTCAAGCCAATCGCTTCGAGCGGGCTCGGGCGAAACGATCGTGTCGCCTCGCTGATCTCGATGCCGATCTTCCCCTTGTCGGCTTCGCGACGTGGTGTCACGGTAATCGTGTGCTCCCCGTCTTTGCGTCGAACGACGATCTGAATCGGCTCGTCCGGATGTTTCGAGATGGCCTCTGCAACTTGCGACCCAAAGACCATCCGCTTCCCGTCGATCGAAACGATGATGTCGTCAGCGAGCAACCCGGCCTCCTCGGCAGGCTGTCCCGAAAACACCGACTTGATACGCGGGTTCACATCGGGGAGGACGCCGATCGTTCCGACCTCGAACCGAGCGTTGTTGCGCGTGTGGAGCGTTGTGAGATCGGTGCGAAGCGTCAGACGCTCTTCCCGCCCGTCGCGGAGTACGACAACTTGAACTTCGCGCTCGGGCCGCGCCGCCACGGCCATGTCGAGCTCTTCCCACGTGGCGACGTTGGCGGTTCCGACTTTGACAATGACGTCACCGGGCCGAATGCCGCCTTCTTCTGCCGGTGAACCGGGCTCGACGACGCCAATGGTTGCCGGGCGATCGAGATACGCCAGGACATCGGCGCCTTGCATCAGCACGACGGCGAGCAGCACCACCGCGAGGAACAGGTTCATCAGCGGTCCCATGATCAGAATCTGGAACCTCTGCCACTTGCTCTTCGACAAGAACTCGTCGTCTCCACCCGTTCGCGGGTCGTCGGGATTCTCGCCGGCCATCTTGACGTAGCCGCCGAGCGGGATCGCACTCAGGCAATACTCGGTGTCGCCACGTTGAGTCTTGAGGAGCTTGGGTCCGAAGCCGAGGGAAAACGTCAGCACGCGGACGCCGTGCCAGCGGGCCATGATGAAGTGGCCCAGCTCGTGGAAGAACACCAGAACGCCTAAAACAAACGCAAACGCCAACACCGTGGTCACGGGCAGTCCTCTTTATTCCGATTCTAACCCTGTCACCAGCTCCAGAGCCCGCTCACGAGCCCAGAGGTCGACCCGACGGACATCGGCCAGGGTGTCAGCCGATGCGGGAGCATGCGCCTCCATGGTCTGGGAGATCAGACGAGGAATGTTGGGGAAGCGGAGGCGCCCTTGTAGAAAGGACGTCACGGCGACTTCGTTGGCCGCATTCAGCACTATGGGAAGACTGCGCTCGGCCTCGAGGGCCCGGTAGGCCAGCCTGAGGCACGGAAAGTCGTCCCACTCCGGCTCGAAGAATTCGAGCTTGGCCATACGCGTGAGATCGAGAAACGGTACGGGGGCGTCCCAGCGGTCGGGGTAGGCAAATGCGTACTGAATCGGCAGCCGCATGTCCGTGATCCCCATCTGGGCGATGACCGAGCCATCCTTCAATTCGATCATCGAGTGCACGATCGACTGCGGGTGGACGACGACGGAAATTCTCGAGGACGGGACGCCAAAGAGCCAGCGCGCCTCGATGACCTCGAGCCCCTTGTTCATGAGGGTCGCGGAGTCGATCGTGATCTTCTGTCCCATCTGCCACGTCGGGTGCTTGAGGGCATCTGCTGCGGTCACGTTGGCGAGGCTCGCCGGCGAACGACCTCGAAATGGACCGCCGGACGCCGTGAGGATCAGTCGGCGAAGCTCCTGGGGCGAACGTCCGTGCAGGCACTGGTGGATGGCGTTGTGCTCGCTGTCGACTGGGAGCACGGCGACACTCCGGCGTCGCGCCGCCTCCATCACCAGCCACCCCGCCATCACCAAGACTTCTTTGTTCGCCAGGGCAATGGTCTTGCCTTCGTCGATCGCGGCGAGCACAGCCTCCAGCGCTGCCGTGCCAGACGAGGCGCAGAGCACGAGGTCGACCTCGGGGTGCGTCGCGACGGCGATCAGCCCTTCGTTGCCGGCGCCTGAAACCAGCGGGAGCGATCCCAGCGCGTAGTGCAGGCGATCCAAGGCGTCGCCGTTGGCCATGGCCACGGCCTTCGGGCGATGCGCGCGGACCTGAGCCGCGAGCGCCTCGACGTTTGATCCCGCGGCCAAACCCACCACGGCCACTCGATCGCGATGCGTCTTGGCCACATCGAGCGCGCTCGTGCCGATCGACCCGGTCGATCCGAGAATCGCAATCCGAATCATCAGACCAGGCGGTGGAAGAGCAGGAAGATTGGCGCGGCGAACAGCAACGCGTCGATGCGGTCGAGCACGCCGCCGTGGCCAGGGATGATCGTGCCGCTGTCTTTGAGCTCGGCGGCCCGCTTCAGCATCGACTCGAACACGTCGCCGGCGATCCCCGCCGCGACCAGCGCGACGCCGAGACCGGCCAGCCACGCCGGAGCAACGGTTGGCAGCCACACCGACCCGGCGGCGACGAGAAAGACCGGCGCCGCGATGAAGCCACCAAGCGCCCCCTCTCGAGTTTTCTTCGGGCTGTGTGTGGGCGCCAGGAGCGTGCGTCCGAACGCGCGGCCCGTGTAGTACTGCGCCGTATCACTGATCGCGATCGTCGCAATCAGCAGCAGCACGGCCTGACTTCCGCCAATGGCGTGGATGCCGACCAGCGAACCGATCGGGACGCCGATGTACACGGGTGCGAGCATCGCGAGCGCCGCGTCGGTCGCGAGCTGAGTGTGAGATCGATCAGATGTCAGCACAGCGAACGCGATGACCAGCAGCGTGACGCCAAGCACCGACTCAATCATCACCCACGGGAACGGAATCATCACACACGCGATAACCGTGGCCGCAAGCGTCGGCCAGTACGGCAGGCGGCCGCCGAGCGAGACAACGATGCGCGCGTACTCCGTGACGGCGATCGCCGAGACCAGAACCGCGACCGCGGCGAGCGCCGAAGGTGGAAGCCACCAGACAAGAGCGACCACACCGCCGGCGAGCGCGACGCCGCTCAACAATCGAATCATGTATCGGTAGTCGCTGGTCGGTCGTCGGCGTCTCTGGCTTCTGGCTTCTACTTGGCGCCTGCGCCGACCGATGCGGCAATCCCGCCGTAGCGACGATCTCGCTTCTGATACGCGAGCACCGCTTCAAGGAGATGCCGGCAGCGGAAGTCCGGCCACAGCGTATCGGTCACCCAGATCTCCGCATAGGCGATCTGCCACAGCAGGAAGTTGCTGACCCGCATCTCGCCGCTCGTACGGATCAACAGATCGGGATCGGGTTGCCCGGCGGTGTAGAGCAGGCCGGAGAAGCGCTGCTCGTCAACGTCTTGCGGATCGAGGCCTGCGGCCAGCGCACGGCGAACGGCGTCCACGATTTCAGAGCGACCTCCATAGTTGAGGGCGATGTTGAAGAGCATTCCGGTATTCGCCGACGTCTTCCGCTCCGCGTCGGACAGCTCGGCCACGATATCGGGAGCGAGCGCCTCGGGGCGGCCGATCACCTTGAAGCGAATGTTGTTCTTGAGCAGCGTCGACAGCTCCGACCTCAGATACCGCTTGAGCAGCATCATCAGCGTGCTGACCTCGGCGGCCGGCCGCTTCCAGTTCTCAACCGAGAACGCGTAGAGCGTCAGCACCTCGAGCCCGAGCCGGGCGGAGGTTTCGACCACGTCGCGCACCGCGTCAATGCCCGCGCGATGTCCCTCGACTCGCGGCAGATGCCGCTGCCCCGCCCAGCGCCCGTTGCCATCCATGATGATGGCCACGTGCCGCGGCAGCCGATCGAAGCTCACCTGGCGGGCCATCCCCTCCTCGAGGCTACCGGGCCCGACCCACTCCAACAGCTGATCGAGACTCATCGCGATCTGTGGCTAGTTTAGAAGAAAGAAGAAAAAAGAACGAAGAAAGAAAGAGAAGCCAGAATCAAGACGCCAGAAAGCGAAAGGCCGCCCGGTTCTCCCAGACGGCCTTTGCCAAATACTCTTTTGCTTCTTTCTTCTTTCTTCGTTCTTCGTTCTTCGTTCTTCGTTCACCTTCCTACTGCGTCGGCCAGGGTGGCGTCGCCTTCTTCAGCGTCGACACGGGGACAACGCCCTTCATCGTGAACTTCTGAAGGCGCTTTCCAGTGTAGGTTTCGGTCGTATAGATGTTGCCCTTCGAGTCCACTGCAATGCTGTGCACTCCAAGAAACATCCCAGGCTGACGGCCGCCGTAACCAAAGTTATAGAGCTCTTCCATCGTCTGGCGGTCGAACACGCGAACGTGCTCGTTGACGCCGTCCGCCATGTAGAGGTATCGCTGCTGCGGATCCTTCGAGAACGCGATGTCCCACACCGAGCCATCGGCGCGGGTGTTCTTCTCGACGAACACTTCCTTCACGAACTTGCCTTCCCTCGTGAAGATCTGGACGCGATCGTTCGGACGGTCGCACACGTAGACGAAGCCGTCGTTGGACATCTCGGCGCAATGCACGGGGGTCCTGAACTGCTGCGCGACCGGCGCGCTCGGATCGTACGGGCCCAGGTTCTGGTCGGTCGGTGGGTTGCCGTAGGCGCCCCAATACCGCTTGATCTTGCCGCTGTCGAGGTCGATGACGGCCACGCGGTGGTTGAAGTACCCGTCAGCGACGTAGCCCTCGTTCGCCTTCGGATCGATGAAGATCTTGGCGACGCGACCGAAGTTGTCCATGTCCATGCTGTTGGCGACATAGACCGGCTTCTCCGCCGGCGAGTTCGGGGCTCGGCGGGCCCCCTGCTTGCCATACTGGGCCACGAACTTTCCGTCACGCGTGAACTTGAGGATGTGCGCGTCGGGGCCGCCGTTGCCGCCGATCCACACAAAGCCCTTGTGATCGACGACGATGCCGTGGTTCGAGTCCGGCCACTGGTAAGGCGCGCCGTCCTGTTTTCCACCCCAACTGCCGACGAGATTGCCGGCCTGGTCGAATTCGAGTACCGGCGGCGCCGGCATGCAGCACTCACCGACGCGAGGACCGTTCGCAGTGGGCACAGCCAGTTCCGTGCGGTCCAGGCCGCTGCCGGCATCATTGGCCCGGTGAATGACCCACACGTGATCGTCGGCCGAGACGCCGACGCCGATGGTCATGCCCATGACCCAGTTGTTCGGCATGGGCTTCGGCCAGAACGGATCGACTTCAAACTTTGGCGCCTGCTTGGCCTGCGCCGATGCCGCCTGATCGGCGACCATCTGGCCCGCACCAAGAGCAAGCAGGACCGCGACGAAGGTCGCGATCATGTAGATCTTACGATTTCTCTTGAACCGCTCCATCGGGCTCCCCCTCTTCCTTTTGCGGGCGACAGTATACTTGGGTCGCCCTACCGTGTCGAGCGTAGTACGCAGCAAGTTGTTGAGCCGATTAGCCGTCGCGACCGCGCTCCTCGCATGCCTGGCTCCGGGCGTTGGCGCCCACGAAGTCCCCAACGAAGTCACGGTGCTGACGTTCCTCAAACCTGAGGGCCGGACGCTGACCATGCTCATGCGCGTGCCGCTCAGATCGATGAGGGACATCGAGGTCCCGACGCGAGAGAACGGCTTTCTCGACTTCACGCGCGTGGAGCAGGCCTTGCGCGATGCCGCAACGCTCTGGATCAGCCCATTCGTCGAGCTCTACGAAGACCGCGACCGGCTCGCGGCGCCGCGGACCGTTGCGACCCGTGTCTCTCTGCCCTCCGATCGATCGTTTGAAAGCTACGAGCAGGCTCTGACCAATCTGACGACGGCGCCACGACTGCCGACAGACACTCAGATCTATTGGGAGCAGGGCATGCTCGACGTGGCGTTCGAGTACGCGATCACGTCGGACCAGGCCGACTTCGCCATTCGCCCGGGTCTCACCCGTCTCGGTCTGCAAGTCAACGTCGGCCTCCGCTTCCTGCAGCCCAACGGACCCGAGCGCGCCTTCGACGTCCACGCCGACACCGGCATCGTGCATCTCGACCCGCGCTGGCATCAGGCCTTCTATCTCTTCGCGAAGGAAGGGTTCTTTCACATCCTCGACGGTGTCGATCATCTGCTCTTCCTGCTGTGTCTCGTCGTCCCGTTCCGGAAACTCCGGCCGCTCGTCGTCGTGGTCACAGCCTTCACCGTGGCGCACTCCATCACGCTCATCGCGTCGGCGTTTGGCATGGCGCCAGACGCGTTGTGGTTTCCGCCGCTGATTGAAACGCTGATCGCGATCTCCATCGTCTACATGGCGTTCGAGAACATCGTCGGCGCTCAATTGCAGCGACGGTGGATTATCACGTTTGCCTTCGGGCTCGTGCACGGCTTTGGTTTCTCGTTTCTGTTGAGCCAACGCCTGCAATTCGCGGGGTCGCACCTTCTTACGTCCCTCCTCGCGTTCAACGTCGGCGTGGAGATTGGCCAGGTGCTCGTCTTGCTGATTGCGATTCCGGCATTGGCGCTGCTCTTCAGATTCGCCGTCGAGCCTCGAATCGGAACGATCCTGATCTCAGCGCTTGTCGCGCATACGGCCTGGCACTGGATGATGGACCGTGGGGAACAGCTCTTGAAATTCCCCTTCCCGGTCATCGACGCTGCGGCGATCGCGATGGCTCTCCGTTGGATGATGGTGATCGTCGCCGCGGCTGGGGTGCTGTGGCTGATTTCGGGCGTCGTCAAGCGCTGGGAAGGATCGGCGCCTTCGGAAGAAGCTGGGACCCGGTAGCGCCGGTACCGCGTCGGTCGTCGGCTTACAGGCCGGTTGCGACTTGCCGCGCGGCAGGCTCGATGACGAGTCGCGAGACGATGTCGTAGATCCCTTCCAGGTGCTCCCGACGTTCGGTCGCGACGGCCGAAGCCGACGTCGTCACGACGACCAAGTCGAGCGACGGCACCACGAAGATGAACTGTCCACCGTAGCCCCAGGCGTAGAACGTCGGGCGACCGCCGAGCTGACGAATCCACCAACCGTAACCGTACTCGCGATCGTTCCATCGAGAGCGGCCGCGCGGAATCATCGAGGTGGCGATCCAGCTCGCCGAAACCACACGCTGGCCCTTTGCCACGCCGTTTCGGAGGTAGAGCTCGCCAAAGGCAATCATCTGGCGCGGCGTCATCAGCATCTCGTTGCCACCGAAGTAGACCCCCTGCGGGTCGCGCGGCCAGTCGCTCAGCGTGAAGCCAAGAGGGGTGGCGAGAAATCGTTGGGCGAAATCCCGAGTGGTGGCGCCGCTCACCTTCTGCAAAATGGCGGAGAGGAGATGGCTGTTGCCGGTGCTGTAATCCATCTCTGTGCCGGGTGGCCGAATCAACGGTCGCGAGAGCGCGTGCTGGACCCAGTTGGCGCTTCTCACCCACGCGCCGTAGTTCCGGCTGCTGGTGGACTGCAGGCCCGATTGCATCATCAACAGCTGTTCAACGGTGATGGGGCGCTTGCTCGCGTCGACGGCCTTGCTCCAGATTCCAGGAAAGAATTCTTGAACCGGCTGCGACACACCTTTGAGCAGTCCGCGATCGATGGCAATGCCGACCAGCGCCGAAATGACACTCTTGGAGGCCGATTTGATATTCGTGGGTCGATCTGCGCGGGCGCCCCGGTAGTACCGCTCGAACACGAGCTGTCCGTTCGAGCTGATGAGCAGGCTATGTAGACGGGAAAGCGCCATACCGGCCTCTCCCGCAGGGGCGAACACCGACGAGGCTGCGGCCACCTGCCCGGAGGCCAGGCGAATCCCCAGGCCGAGCACGAACGCGACGATGAGAAACGCCTTCTGCACTAATCCTCGTCCTGGTCCTCAGTTTCTTTCTTCTTTCTTCGTTCTTCTTTCTTCTCTTTTGGCAGCCGGGGGCCCGGGCCGTATTCCACCGTCCACAACATAAGGCCCTGCGCCGGCGCCGTCATTCCGGCGCGAGCCCGATCGCATGAGGCGAGAATCGCGGCCATGTCTTCCGCTCGCGTCCGGGCCCGGCCGATATCGACGAGCGTTCCGACAATGGCCCGGACCATGTGCCGCAGGAATCCAGTGCCTCTGACTTCGTAACGCAGCAGCCGGGCTTCGAACCCCGGTGGATTGGTGGCCAGAGCCGGGATGCCGATCGACTCGTCGCCAGAGAGTCCCACTTCGCGCAGATCTGACTGCAGCAGCCGTCGCGTTGTCGTTTTCGCGTCCCCGCCCGTCGCCCGAAACGCGGCGAAGTCGTGTCGGCCGACGAGCGAGCTGGCGGCACTGGCCATCGCGGAAACGTCGAGGGGTTGGACCACATGCCACACCACGTGTCGAAGGAACGGGCTGGGCGCGGCGCCATTCCAGATGCCGTAGCGATACGTCTTGGTGACGGCGTCGTGGCGCGCGTCGAAGCCAGCAAATGTGTCGTCCGCATGTCGAACGCGAATGTCGCCCGGCAACTTCGCATTGAGCGCGCGAACGAGGTCCGGACACGCGATCGGATGATCGATTTCGACGCTGGCGATCTGACCGGCGGCATGCACGCCGGAATCGGTGCGCCCCGCGCCGACGATGAGTGCGCGCGCGCCGAGAATCGCGGCGAGCTCGTCTTCGAGGACTTCTTGCACGCTGACAGCGTTGGCTTGACGTTGCCATCCGGCAAAGGCCGTGCCGTCGTAAGCGAGCGTCAGTCTGAGAGTGCGAGGCACACGCTAACTGCTCGTGCGCGAACCGGGCTTCACCGCCGGGATGCCTTGCGCGCACAGGGGACACTGCGTTGCCTCGTACGTCGGCAGATCGCGTACAAGCAGCGCGCGAAACGGCACGTCCAATCCTTGCCGTCCACCACTCCGATCCACGATGGCGCACGCGCCAACGACCCGCGCGCCCGCGGCGCGAGCCACCTGCATCGTCTCGCGCGTCGAGCCTCCGGTGGTGACAACGTCCTCAACCACCACCACGCGATCTTCGGTGCCCAGTGCGAACCCACGACCTAGCGCCAGCGCTCCGTCCTGCCGCTCGGCGAAGAGCGCGCGCACGCCGAGCGCGCGACCCACCTCCTGTCCAATCACGACGCCACCGAGCGCTGGCGAGAGGACAGCGGTCGCGCTCAAGGACCGAACGGCCGTGCCCAGCGCCGCGCCCAACGCCTCGGCGTCGCGAGGAAACTGGAGTACCAACGCACACTGCAAATAGCCTGGGCTGTGGAGTCCGGACGACAAGAGAAAGTGGCCTTCGAGCAAGGCGCCAGAGCGGCGAAACAGCGAGAGGATCTCGGCCTCGGTCATCGGGCGGTAGTATGGATCGGGTTTCCGCCTACGGGCCGACGGGCCGCTACGGCGGACCTCGCCAAACCTCGCGCTCCATCGTTCGCGAACGACGGCGGGCTACGGGTTCTGAACCAGCGTTGCTCCCCGACCGTCTATGATGTCGGGGTTGCGGGTCTCGAGGCGGCATCTTTCTTGCTTTGCCCTCGGTCAATTCCCTTTCGAATGGAGTAGCAGTGTGAAGCGTTCTGACAAGCATTCTTGCGCCCGAATCGTCATGGCGGCCGGCTTGGCTGCCGCCCTCGTGTCCGCTTTTGGGCTGCCAGCTGTTCATGCGCAGACAGCCGGTTCGACGCAGCCCGCCGGTCAGCCGCCGGTCAGGCGGCTCAGCATTGACGATGCCGTTGCGACCTCGCTCGAACAGAACCTGGATCTCCAGGTCCAGCGCCTCAACCCTGTGATCCGCGACACCGACATGGCCGTCTTCCGCGCGAATTACACGCCAAACTTCACCTCCACGGTCAATGTCATCGATAACACGCAGCCCTCGTCGAGCGCGCTGTCTGGTGCGACGGGAGGCCTGACCGTCAACCGCAACACGTACGACTTCGGCGTTGGCTCGCTCAGCAAGTGGGGTGGGGCCACCTACGCGGTGAACTTCAGCAACGCTCGCACCACGAGCAACAACATCTTCACGAGCTTCGATCCGCAACTGACCTCGTCGGTGAACGTCAACTACACGCAGCCATTGCTCCGCAACTTCAAGATCGATGGCACGCGTCAGCAGTTGTTCATCAGCCAGAAAAACCGCGAGATCTCCGACGTTCAGCTGCAGCAGTCGATCGCGCAGACCGTGCGCAACGTGAAGAACGCCTACTACGATCTGGTGTATGCCATCGGCAATCTTGGAGTTCAGCGTCAGTCGCTGGAGCTGGCGCAGCAGTCGCTCAAGGACAATCGCGCTCGAGTGGAGATTGGGACCATGGCGCCACTCGACATCGTGCAAGCCGAAGCGGAGGTTGCGACGCGCGAAGAGTCGGTGATTATTGCCGAAGCGGCCATCGAGCGCACCCAGGACGCCGTCCGCGCGCTCGTCTACAGCCCGTCGTCGCCCGACTTCTGGAACGCGCGGATTGAACCGACCGACACGATCAGTTTTCAGCCGGCGGCGGTCGATCTCGACGGCGCCGTGAGAAACGCGCTTTCGCAGCGGACCGACCTGGCCGTGGCGCGCAAGAGCCTGGAGAGCACCGATGTCAACATTCGATACTTCCGAAACCAGTCGATGCCAGACGTGAACGCGGCGGTCAACTATAGCGCGCAGGGCATCGGCGGAGTTCTGCTGCAGCGCGGTCCGGGGACGGGCTTGCAGCCTGGCCCCATCCTCAGCACGGTCGAGCGAAGCTTCTTCAGCACCTTGGGAACGGTCTTTGGCGGCGACTTTCCCGGCTGGACCTTCTCACTCGACATCGCGTATCCGATCGGTGGTTCGAGCAACGAGGCCAGCCTCGCGCGATCGCGCCTGCAGTTGCAGCAGGACCAAAAGCGGATTTCGACGCTCGAGCTGCAGGTCGCGCAGCAGGTTCGCGAGGGCGCGCGGCAAGTGCAGACCAACGCCAAGCGCGTGGACGCCACGCGATCCTCACGCGCGCTGGCCGAAAAGCGGCTCGAGGCTGAGGAGAAGAAATACCAGGCGGGCATGACCCAGAACTTCTTCGTCCTCCAAGCGCAGCGGGATCTCAACGTCGCGCGCAACAGCGAGCTGCTGGCGCTGGTCGAGTACCTCAAGTCGGTCGTGAACTACCAGGCGGTGCAGGTCACGCCGTAGGGAGGTTCAGGGGGATTCGGGGAGTTTCGGGAGGGTTCCGCGAGGTTCGGTTCCTCCCAGCACCTTCCAGAACCACCCAGCACCTCCCTGAACCTTTACTAATATCTGTTCGTGCCCGTTTCCGTCACAGTCATCACCTTCAACGAATCCGCCAACATTCAGGCTGCGCTCGAGTCGGTTCGCTGGGCCGACGAGATCGTCGTCGTCGATAGCGAGAGCAGCGACGACACGGTGGCCATCGCGCGGCAGTTCACCGACAAAGTGTTCGTGCGGCCATGGCCGGGCTTCGTGGCGCAGAAGAACTTCGCCGCCGAACAGGCCTCCTACGACTGGATCCTGTCGCTGGACGCCGACGAACAGATCTCGTCGCCGCTGGCCGACGAGCTACGCGCGCTGCTTGCCGGACCTCCTCCGCTCGCCGGCTATCGCATCCCTCGCGTGACATTTCATCTGGGGCGATGGATCCGATCGACCGATTGGTACCCGAATTACCAGCTGCGTCTGTACGACCGCCGCCGTGCCCGGTGGACCGGCAAGTACGTCCATGAATCGGTCAGCGTCGATGGCGACCCGGGACGATTGCGCGGCGAGATTCTTCACTACGCTTATCGCGATCTCTCACACCATCTGCAGACGATGGACCGGTACACGACGCTTGCGGCCAAAGAGATGTACGAGAGCGGCCGGCGCGCCGGATGGCTCGACCTGGCGCTGCATCCACCGGCGGCGTTCCTGCGCAACTACCTGCTTCGAGGCGGGTTCCGTGACGGGGTGCCGGGACTGGTCATCTCGGCGATGAATGCTCGCTACGTCGGGCTGAAGTTTGCCAAACTCTGGGAGCTGTGTTCTCCCTCCACATCGACACGGCGCGGACCTGGCGCGGAGGACAACAACAGGCCCTCCTGACGGTCCTCGGCCTCCGTGCTCGAGGCCATCGGGCTGTCCTCGTGGCCCACCCCGAGGGCGAGCTCTATCGACGCGCCGCCGAGGGATCGGACCTGGTCCCGCTCTCGCCGACGAACGAAGTCGATCTCGCGACGGCGTGGAAGCTCTCCAGGATCATCCGGCAATGGAAGCCTGAGATCGTGCATGCGCACGATCCACACGCGGTCGCGATGGCAGGCCTCGCACTCTCGTTTGGCGCGCCGACGCCACGGCCGCGACTGGTCGCTTCGCGCCGCGTGGACTTTCACCTTCAGGGCCACTCATTCTCGCAGTGGAAGTACAGGCAGGTGGACGGGTTCATCGCCGCGTCAGACGCCATTCGCGACATCCTGATCCACGACCGCATCGATCCGGCGCGGATTGTCGTGGTTCACGACGGAATCGACGTCGAGCGGATTGAACGCCTGCCGGCAGTGGATATCCACGCGGAGTACTGGCTTCCACGGGGCGCACCAGTCGTGGTCAACGTCGGCGCGCTCGTCGGCCACAAGGGTCAACGACATCTCGTTGACGCGGTGTCGCTGGTCATGCGGGACCTCCCCGATGTGCACGTCATCGTCTTCGGTGAAGGCGAGCTTCGTGCGCCGCTCGAAAAACAGATCAAACACCTCGGCCTCGACAAGCGCGTCCTTCTCCCCGGCTTTCGTGAGGATGTGCTCTCGCTCGTGAAATCGGCGGATCTCTTCGTCATGAGCTCGGTCACCGAAGGGCTCGGCTCTGCGGTCCTCGACGCAATGGCGATGGGACTTGCGGTGGTCGGGACCCGAGCCGGCGGCATACCAGAAGCGGTCGTTCACGGCGAGACCGGGCTGCTGGTTGAGACGGGCGACGCTCAACCTCTGGCATCGGCAATCGTTCGTTTACTGAAAGACCCGAAACTCAGGCGCGCGTACGGAGATGCAGGACGTCATCGAGTGCGCGAGCACTTTGGCGTGGACCGGCTGGTCGACGGCACGCTGGCGGCTTATTCGAGATTCGCACGTCAACTGGAACAAGGCTCGTCGTCCAAAGCCGGTCACGTCAGCACAGAAACACGGAAACACTAAAACAGTCTTTCTTCTTTAGAGTCGCCTTCCAAGGCGACCCTAAAGGGTCGCCTCTACATCAGGCTACCCGGCCATCGAG
>JBOGIV010000069.1:0-3894 GCA_050747925.1 Vicinamibacterales bacterium | reverse complement strand
CGAACAGCGGTGCGCTGAAGCCAATGCCGCCTGGATACGCGTCGTAGATGAAGATCCTTGGCGTGTCGCCGGGCTGCTCACCGGCGTTAATCGACACGCCGATATCCCGCCGATCGCACATCAGCAGCAATTGCGCGACCTGCCGCATGGCAAACGCCAGCCCGATAACGCCGTCGCGTCGATCGTCGGTCGCGTACGGCAGGCGATCCATGATGGCGATGGGAATCGCGAGCCAGTACGACGTCGTGTGCATCTGCTGTTCGGGTAGATCGAGCTCTCCGGAACCGACGTTTTCATTCGTGTAGAACTTGATCTTCTTGAAGCCCACCACTCGCGAGACGACGTGGACTTCGCCATGGTGGGCGATCAGGGCGGCATCCGACTCGAAGCGATCGAGAATGGTCACCTTCGTATAGGAGATGGCGTCGGTGTAATAGTCGGACTCCACCGAGCGCACGTGTGCCTTTCGGCCCTCGAAGTCCAGCTCCTCCACTTGGAAGAGCCGTCCCTCCAACAAGTAGATGGCCTTCGGATGCAGAATCGCCAGGGCGCTGTTGAAGTCGGTTTCGCCGATCACGTTCGAACCGTTCGTGTGGTCGACAACGACGAAGTTATCCGACGAGACTGATCGAAGGCTCACTGCATTGGCCGGGTATGATTCGCTTGTCCAGTGCCACTGCCCCGCCGCTTCGTCCGAGCCACCGCTGCAGTGCACCAAGCCTGATTCCTCGAGCACTTCGAGCACCTCCTGGACGTTCACCTGTCCGTACGACTCCTCGGTGGTAAAGGGCAGCTCGAACGCCGCGCATTTCACGTGATTGACGAGGATGTGAAGATTGTCGGGATTGACGAGCGCGTGCTCGGGGGAGGCATCGAAGAAGTATGCGGGATGCCGCACGACGAACTGATCGATGGGGGCGCTGGAGGCGACCATCACCGCGGCGGATTGGCCCGAGCGCCGCCCCGCGCGACCGGCGCGCTGCCATGTCGACGCGATAGTGCCAGGATACCCAGCCATCACGCTGACATCGAGCGCGCCGATGTCGATTCCAAGCTCGAGGGCGTTGGTGGAAATGACGCCGCGAACCGCCCCGTTGCGAAGCCCTTTTTCGATCTCGCGCCGTCGCAACGGCAGATAGCCGCCGCGATAGCCCCGGATCCGCTCGGGCATTCCAGGCACGTCCTCAAAGTCTTCCTTCAGATAGGTCGTCAGGATCTCGGTCGTGAGCCGACTCTGCGCGAAGACAATCACTTGGAGCTGCCGGCGCAGAAATTCTCCGGCAACGCGCCGGGCTTCCGCGAGGTACGACCGCCGGATGCCAAGCTGGCGGTTGACGACGGGTGGGTTCACGAAGACGAAGTACTTCTCACCGCGGGGCGCGCCGCTCTTCTCCACCAGCGAGAACAGCCGCTGCGCCAGCCGGCTGGCAAGCGCGTCTGGGTTCGCGATGGTCGCCGATGAGCAGATAAACTGCGGGTCGGACCCGTAGTGCCGGCAGATGCGCTGCAATCGTCGCAACACGTTCGCCAGGTGACTGCCGAAGACGCCACGATACGCGTGCAGCTCGTCGATGACGACGAACTCGAGATTCTCGAAGAGCTTGGCCCACCGAGGATGGTGCGGAAGGATCCCCGAGTGAACCATATCGGGGTTGCTCAGAACGATGTGCGCTCGAGTGCGAATGGTCCGGCGCGCGTCGGCGGGCGTATCGCCATCGTATGTGTGCACGCCGATCGGATCGCCATCGACGTCGCCAATCGCGCCCACCAGTTCGTGCAGCTCAGTCATCTGATCTTGCGCGAGCGCTTTAGTTGGAAACAGATACAACGCGCGAGTCGCCGGCTTCTTGAGGATGCGATCGAGAACCGGCAGGTTGTAGCAGAGCGTCTTGCCTGAGGCCGTTGGCGTGGTAATGACGACATTGCGCCCGGCCGAGACGTGGTTGATGGCGTCGGCTTGATGCGTATACAGGCTCTGGATGCCGCGGGACTCCAGGGCGGTGCGAAGGCGAGCATCGATTCCATCTGGAAACGGGACGTACGCAGCTTCTGCGGCCGGGAGCCGGCGCACCGCCGTTACCACGCCATCAGGCGTGTCAGGTCGATCCAGGCTGGGACCAGAGGCAAGGACCTGAAGCGCGTGCTGCAGCGCAACCTGCTTCGCTTCCTCCAGCCGCCTCGCTGGCAGCGTTGTCGAGTCGGAAGAGATCGGCAATCCTGGGAAATGCTACACGATCATTCGACGAAAGACGAACAAAGATCGAAGTCAGTCAGCCGTTTGCCGTCTGGCGTCTGCCGTCTATAGTTGCCACCCATGACAGCGACGCTCGCAAGACGGCTCGGCCTCTGGAGCTCGATCGGTCTCGTCATCGGCATCACGATCGGCGGTGGGATCTTCAGGACGCCCGCGGGCATCGCGGCTCGAGTTCCCGATCCAATGTGGATGCTGGGCGTCTGGGTGCTCGGCGGCATCATCGTGCTTTGCGGTGCGCTCGCCTTCGCGGAGCTTTCGGCGTCGATGCCAGAGACCGGAGGGATGTACGTCTATCTCCGTGAGGGCTGGGGGCGTGGGTACGCGTTCTTGTACGGCTGGGCGCAACTCGTCCTGATCCGCGCCGCCGCGCTGGGCGGCATTTCGTCGGTCTTCGGCGAGTACTTCCTACGAGTCGTCGGCATCGATCCGGCTCGACATCCCGATTGGGCTGACTATCTCGCTGCCGGTGCGATTTTCTTTGCCGGTGTCATCAACATCATCGGCGTTCAACTGGGGGCGCTCTTCGCGGGTCTGTCGACCATCACGAAGTTCGGCGCCTTGACGATCCTGGTCATTGCGTCGATGTGGCTCGGTGGCGGTGTTGGCGCCAACTGGGGCAATCTCACCGCGTCGGGCGGCGCCGTGGACGCGGGTTTGTTCGGGCTTGCGCTCATCTCGGTGATGTGGGCCTACGACGGCTTCGCGGACTTGACGTTTGCCAGCGGCGAAGTGCGAGACCCACAACGCAACCTGCCGCGCGCGATCATTCTTGGCACGATCGCCATCATCGCGATCTATCTGCTGTCGAACATCTCGTATCTCTACATCACGCCAATCGACCGGCTGGCTTCGTCTCGGCTGATTGCCGCCGACACCATGAGCGCGCTCTTTGGTCAAGGAGGCGTCGCGTTCGTGTCGGTGGTGGTGATGGTCTCAACCTTCGGCTCACTGATGGGCAGCATGGTCGCTTCGCCGCGCATCTTCTTTGCGATGGCCGACGACAAGCTCCTGTTTGCGCCCATCGCCGCCGTCCACCCGAAATGGCGCACGCCGTGGGCGGCCATCGGCCTGGCCAGCGCTCTCGGCGTTGCGATGGTGATGACGCAGACGTTCGAACAGCTGACCGACACGTTCGTGTTGGCGATGTGGCCCTTCTACGCGCTCAGTGTCGCGGCGATTTATCGGTTGCGCAAGTCACACCCGCACTTGCAGCGACCCTACAAGGTGGTTGGTTATCCATTCGTGCCGGCCGTGTTCATCGCGGCCGCGGTGTACCTGGTCGTGAACGCGCTGATCACGGATCCCAAATGGACATCGATCACGTTTGCGGTCGTGCTGGCAGGATTACCTGTGTATTACTGGAAGTTCAAGGAGGTTCAGGGGGGGTCAGCGAGGTTCTAGAACATCCTCGACTGACAGCCGTCCACGACAATAGTCGTTCCGCTGATCCAACTGGCCTTGGATGAAGCCAGGAACGCGACGGTCGCTCCGATTTCTTCTGGCCGCCCAAATCGACCGAATGGCAGCTCTCTCCTCACGAAGTCCGCAATCCCTTCAGGATCGGCCTGCTGCCTCTTCCACCACGATCCACCCGGAAAGAGAATCGATCCGGGCGCGACCGAGACGACGCGGATCTGATC
>JBOGIV010000068.1:0-15528 GCA_050747925.1 Vicinamibacterales bacterium | reverse complement strand
TCTTACTTCTTCTGGACGTCGAATCCTTCGATGTGCACATCCAGCAAGTGGTTCACGCGGATGCCGACCAGGCCGTCGGTTTTCGCAGTCATCCCTGACTTTGGCGTCGTGTGCACTACGGTGCCGTTGACAACGTACGACACGGTGTTACCGGCAACCCTGACCTCCAACGCGTTTTTCGACTGACCGTCGGCGCCGGGTTGCACGACGGCGGCGTTCGGCGTGCGCGCCTGAACGTCGGTGACCTGCTCACCCGACCGATGCCTGATGAGAAACGTGCCGTTCTGGGCGACCACGAAATAGCCATAGGTCTGCGTCGCCGCGCCGAGGTCGCTGCCGCCGAAGATGAGGCCGTAATAATTGACGTGACCGCTGGGCTTCATCAGCGTGAAGGTGGCCCGGGCGGTGAAGTCGCCGGTTGCGGTGTTCTTGGGATTCCAGAACGTGCCGGCAGGCCCGCTCGTGACATGGAACCCCTTGCCCATGGTCACGAACTTCAGGTTGGGCGTGTCGTCGGGGTCCTGGGCGTTCGTGCTGCGATCGATGCGTACACTCCAGCCGTCGGGAGCCTGCGCAACCAGTGGAACAGCCGCACTCACGAGAAGCACGATGACTAGCAATCGACGCACCATGGGGAGTCTCCTTTTGAGGGAGCCCGTATTGTGCCCTTCGAATGCGGAAAAGCTCAAGGGGTGTGCTCGATCAAGCGGCGCGGGGACATTGAGCCCCCGCGAACTTGCCGTCAGGCCCGAACGAGCTGGGGTAGACGATCGAAGTGCCAGTCTCGCGCGTGCAGAACGAGGTTGTGTTGAAGAACCAAGGCCGCCAGCCACATATCGTTGGTCGGGATCGGGGTCTCTAGCTTTCGTAGTTGTCGAAACACCGCTGCGTAATGGTGGGTCGTCTGGTCGTCGGCGAACAGGACACGCACGCCGTCCTTCAAGAGAAAACGTCGGAGCACGCGTTCGTTTTCGGCCTGGCGGCGTCCGTGCGCAAACCCGCCGCGGAGTTCTCCGAGAACGACGAACGGCATGGCGACGCTCTCGGCTTCCTCTAGGAGAGTCACCGTTTCGGACACCCCCTTGCAGAGATCGACGTACCGATTGGTGTCGAGGGCGACTCTCACCGCCACAGGCCCTTGTCGACGCGATCCTGCGCCGCCAATGCGGCTTCGGTCGCCTTGCCGGCCTTCCAGGTGCCGGCAATATCAGCGAGATCGCGGCGTTTTCGTCGCGTTCCAGCGACCCCGGCGCCTTCGGTCAAGGCTTCGACGGCGACCGCGTTCAGACTCTTGTGCCGGGCGCGGGCTCGCTCGCGCAAAGCCTCGTCGACGGCTGGTGGGATGCGGCGAATCGTGTACTGCATGCACCGATGATAGGCAATGCCTGCACTCCGTGCAAGCTCACGAGCGTTTGCGCCGACTCGAAGCGGGGCAGCGAGGTATGATGCCCGCGGGATGGGTGAGATCTATCGCGAGCAATGCGGCGCGCACCAACATGCTTCTCATCGAGTTTCCCCTTTAGTTGAGGTCGAAAGGGCGCCGTCAGCCCTTACCTCTTAACCGGAATTTCCGATTTGGGATCCAAGCTCGGCTCCATAGTACCTGGGATTTCCGTTTCGGAAGGCCGTGTCATAGAAGTACCTGACACCCCAAGACGCATACGACAGTAGCCGACCGATCGGACGGGTATCTGTGCGCTATTGAACACCTCATGCGCCAGAAGCACTCAGTAGTACCGAGCATGCTTGACCAATCGCCCGCCGGTCTTGACGAGACGCCGCTGCTCGCAGGTAAGCGACCAGTGGTTTCATCGAAATCCTCTGTCGTCCGTCTGCCAATTTCTACCGCCGCTTGCGAAACCTTTGGAATTCTGCGAGGTAACCGGAAATGTGAGACAGCGTCGTGAAGGTTCTGCCTGGGCTTGTGTCAGATACTGACGAGCGATGATCTCCGTGATCTTGTGAGCCAGTTCGGCTGTCGCGAGGGCTTCCTCGGAATGCGCGACCCCGAGATCCGCAAACACGCCGGAAGCGGCGACGTCTTCCCTCTCAGATTCCGCGAACCTCGAATCCAAAGGTTCGCGCAGCGAGGCCGAGGGCCGTGTCATGGGTAGCTACGATCTGCAGCGGTCCCATGCGATCGCGCCAGATCAGCGCCGTCGCCAAGTGCACGCCGTCGAGCGTACCGAGCGGTGTCGGCAACGGTTCGCTGGCTCGGCTCAGCACCGGCGGGCGCAGCAGGACGAGGTCGATCGCCTCCAGCCAGTCGGTGACCGCTCGCAAGCGAGCGGCCGCCTCTTCAGCAGTCAGCGACCCCTGCAATCGCATCCGGTCGATGGTTCGCGAGCTTTCGACGGCAATAAGTTCGCTTGACACCAGTGCGTCGTACGACCGCAACTCCTCGAGGGCCTCGGCCTCACGCAACACCAGTCGCAGAAGCGCCGAGGTATCGATGTACGCGGTCACCGGCGGCGCCGGTCGTCAAGCAGGACGGTCAGGCTGTCTGTCGGCGTCAAGGGGGCCGGCGGGAGCTTGAGATCCCGGAGACGACGAGTCGCCCTCCGAATCTCTACCGGTTCAGGGGCGTACGGGACAATACGCGCCACCGGCGTGTCTCGATCGAGCACCGTGAGCGTCCGGCCTTTTCGCACCGATCTGAGGTGCTCACTCAGTCGCGCCTTCAACTCCGCGATTCTCACGGCCTTCATGACCATATTATAGTCACAATAGGTCACGCGGGTCGCTGGCGGTGTCCCGGGTCATGTGTCAGGGAGTCGTCGCCCCAGGGCCACCCGGGGCGAACATGTCGCTCACACCATTCCGAGGTGACACACCAACGAATGCCCAGTGTTTCGGCGCCAGGACAGCGCACCAGCGCGCCTAGGTCAGCCCAATCTGCCGCACCATCTCGGTGAAGCGCGGATCGCCTCGCAGCGGCGCGTACCCGGGGTCCAAGTGGAGATAGATCAAGCCGCCCGATCGCTCCCTGAGCGCGCGGTCGAGGCAGGCAAAGGCACGATCGCGGTCGCCCAGCGCGGCGTAGCCCATCGCGAGGATTTCCTGCCGAATGTAATGTTGCCGTGACTCCTCCTCGAGCCGCGCGAGGATCTCCTGCGCCTCGTCGCGGCGCCCGAGCGGCGCCAAGGCCCGCACGATCAGCGCGTCGTACGAACGGACCGCCCGCTCTAGCGCCTGCCCGCGCTGGTACCACTCGAGCGCGGTGTCCGCGTCGCCTTGTGCGAGGTAGGCGGACCCGATGAACACAAACGCGCGCTGGTATTCGTCGTGGATTTCCAGGGTCTTCTCTCCCTGGGCGATGGCGCCGGCGTAGTCCCCGGCGTAGAGCAGGAGCCGGGCGAGCCAGCCGCTGTGGTGTGGGGACAGCGGATCGAGCACGAGCGCTTTGCGCAACGCCTCGAGCCCGTCACCGAAACGACCGACGAGGGGCAACGCCGTCCCGAGCACGAACTGCGCCTCCGCATAGTTGGGGCTCAGGGCGACCGCTCGCTCGAGCTCTCGCACGCCGGCGGTGAACTTCCACTCGTGCCACACCAGGACCTTGCCGACCGACGTCATCGCCTCGGACAACTCAGGGTCGCGTTGCAGCGCCAGTTCGGCGGCGGCCTTCGCTCGAGGATAGCCCTCGTCGGGGGCGACCCAGTCGTCGGAGAGATTGATCCACGCGTCCGCGATCCCGGCGTGTGCCCGCGCGAAACCCGGGTCCTGCAGGAGCGCCTTCTGGAACAGATCCAGCGCTTTGCGCAATCCCTTCTCATTGAATTTGTTGAAGTTGAAACGGCCCTTCAGGTAGGTCGTGTACGCGTCGATGTTCTTGGTCGGCCCGACCAGGTGCGCGTTCGGGACGACCAGTCGTACTTTCAGCGCTTCCACAATCGCCCGCGAGATTTCGTCTTGAATCGCAAAGACGTCTTCGAGCTGGCGGTCGTAGGTTTCGGACCACAGGTGATACCCATTCTCGACGTTGATCAGCTGGGCGGTGATCCGAATCCGGTTCCCGATTTTTCTGACGCTCCCCTCGAGGACGGATCCGACGCCGAGCTTCTGCCCGACGTCGCGCATTTCGACCGGCTTGCCCTTGAAGGCAAAGCAGGAGCTGCGCGAGGCGACCTGCAAACCGGGCACTTTGGCGAGCGCGTTGATGATCTCCTCGGTCATCCCGTCGCTGAAGTACTCGTTCTCTGGATCCGCGCTCATGTTGGCGAGCGGAAGCACGGCGATGGCCTTGGGCGCGGGAGCGCCTTTGACGCCACCCGAGGGCGTGCGGCTCGAGGTCGCAGACTCCCCCGTGATCGGCCGAAGCCCCTCGAGAAACTCTGCGGCGGTCGCGAAGCGGTCCACCGGCGTGCGCTCATCGACGGTGACCGAGGGCAGGCTGAAACACTTCGGCGTTACTCAGGGGTAATCGCGTAGAATGCCCGCGCGGAAAGTGTCGCTGGCCCCTGGCACTCGTCTCGGCCCGTACGAAATTGTCGCCTTGATCGGCTTGGGCGGGATGGCGAGGTCTATCGCGCTAACGACACGAACCTCGGGCGCGACGTGGCGATTAAGGTGCTGCCCGACACCTTCGCGCAAGACCCGGAACGGCTGGCGCGCTTCGAGCGCGAGGCACACGTGCTCGCGTCGCTCAACCATCCCAACATCGCCATCATCCACCACCTGAAAGAGGTTGACGGCGCAAAGTATCTGATCCTCGAGCTCGTCGAGGGCGAGACGCTCGCCGAACGAATCGGCCATGGCCCTCTCCTTGTCGATGAGGCGCTCGACATTGCCCAACAGATCGCTGAGGCGCTCGAAGCCGCACATGCGAGAGGAATCGTGCATCGCGATCTGAAGCCGGCCAATGTGAAGGTCACGGCGGAAGGCCGGGTCAAGGTCCTCGACTTTGGCCTCGCGAAGGTCTACGAAACCCCAAGCACGTCTTCACACCTCTCCCATTCCCCGACGCTGAGTGCCATGCACACAGTTCCTGGGATGATTCTCGGCACCGCCGCATACATGAGTCCGGAGCAGGCGCGTGGCCGGGCTGTGGACAGGCGCGGCGATATCTGGGCGTTTGGTTGCGTGCTGTACGAGATGCTTGCCGGCCGCCAGACGTTTCCCAATGAAGAGACGGTCTCTGACACGCTGAGCGGAGTGCTCAAAGGCGAACCCGACTGGCGAGCACTGGCCGCGACAACGCCACACCAGACCCGCACGCTCCTGGAACGGTGTCTGCGCAAGGACCTTCGTCGTCGCTTGCCGGACATCGGCCAGGCGCGGATCGAGATCGAGGAAGCGCGCAGCGAACCGATGCTCTGGGCGCGATCGGGCGCGTCGGGTGTTTCACATCGTCGCACGTACCTGTGGCCTGCGATAGCCGTGTTGTCGCTGGTGGCGGCGGTAGCCCTTGCGGGTTGGATCGTACTCACGCCTGCCCAGGAAGCAGACGTCGTGGGAATCGATATTGGGGCGCCGCAAGGCGCGACTCCGTTTCCCCCTTTCGGATTTACCGTTGACGTCGGTCAACCTCTTTCACCTGACGGACGCACGCTTGCATTTCTGGCGAACTCCAACGGCAAGCGACTGCTATGGTTCGCCCCCTTGATTCCCCCACGGCTCAACCAGTACGCGGTACGGAAGAAGCCACGCGCCCAGCCTGGTCGGCGGACAGCCAGTACATCGCGTTTTTTGCCCAAGGGAGGCTAAAGAAAGTTGCGGTCGCGGGCGGGCCGCCCTCAGTGATCTGCAACGAAGCCGGTCGGGACCTTGCATGGAGCTCGCAGAATGTCATTCTCATCGGCGGGCAGGGTAAGCCACTGCTCCGCGTATCGGCGGCCGGCGGCCAGCCCACGCCTGCAACGGAATTGGGCGCGAATGAAACGACGCATGACTATCCGGACTTCCTTCCCGACGGGCAGCACTTTCTCTATTTGGCTCGCCATGGTGACGACCCGGAAGACTGGAATGTTTTTGTCGGGACCCTGGACTCGACGGAGCGCCGCCTGTTGCCGGGGATCCACGCCGGCGCGAGGTACTCCACGACGGGTCATGTACTGTTCACTCGCGATCGAACGCTGATGGCACGCCCCTTCGATCTCGATCGCCTGGAACTCACTGGCGAGGCGTTTCCGGTCGCAGAGGGAATCAGGGCAGGACCGCGGTCGTACTTTGCGACTTCCACGAACGGCAGGCTTGCGTACTTGAAGGCGGTAACTCAGCTGGATTCACAGTTCGCGTGGTTCGATCGGACGGGACAGCAGCACGCAGTAGCCGGTCCGATCGGCGAATATGAGCGCCCGGCTCTTTCGCCAGATGCGACGCGGGTCGCGTTTGACCGCGCTGAGGGGCTGGCGCGCGACATCTTCCTCCTGGACATCGACAAAGGTTCAACCAGCCTATTCGTGTCGAGCGAGGCAAGCGATTTCGCGCCAGTATGGTCGCCAGATGGGCGCGCGATTGCGTTTGCCTCGAGTCGAGATCCCGCGGGAAACCGCGGCCAAGCCAACATCAGCGGAGGGCAGCTCTACGAGCGTGCGGTCGGCGTCGTCGCAGAGGACAAGCTGCTGTTGAAGACCGACGACGGGAAGATCCCGACAGACTGGTCGCGCGATGGGCGTTATCTCGCCTACCTTTCCCGCAACGACGTCTGGGCGCTGCCGCTGCCCGTATCTGGCGACGCGAAACCATTGCAGGTGACGAACACGCCGTTTGTCGAGCGCGGCGCGAAGTTCTCGCCCAATGGCCGTTGGATCGCGTATCAATCGAACGAATCGGGAATCGAGGAGCTGTACGTTCAGTCTTTTCCGGACACCGGCGCCAAGCACCAGGTATCGGCGAGGGGTGGATTCGTGCCGCGCTGGCGGCCAGAGGCAACGAACTTTTCTACGTTGCGCGAGATCTCACCTTGATGTCTGTGTCCATCAAGCCGGCGGGTGCCGAGCTGCAAGTCGGCACCCCGGTTCGTTTATTTCAGTCAGGCGCTTTTCAGGACACGCGAGATTACGACGTTTCCAGCAACGACCGTTTCCTGTTGAACATCCCAATCACCGACCGGACGGCGCTTCCCCTTACTGTCATTCTCAACTTGGCCGCAGGGCCGAAGAAGTAAGTCACCGACAAAATCCGCGCTGCGCGATCCCGAGACCCCTTCAGGGCTGCCGGGCGTTGGTCGACGGTGCGAATACGAGTGCCGAACTCAGTGTTCTCGACGAATTGCGGCGGCGGGGTCTATGGGACGAGTTTCGCAACCGCTTGCTCTCCGCGCCTGGTGGGCGCCGTCCCGGGAGCATTGGAGTCTGGAACAAGTATTCGGATCATCCCATCCTGCCTGGACGTAAGGAGAAGCTCGCCATCGCCAGTTCGGCCGATATGCAAATCGGCCCGAGAGATGCTCGCACCCATCGTTCGATCGATGAGCTCTCGCATTGAGACACCCATGCGGTTACCGCTCGCGTCCCGCACGAACAGCTGGATTTCTTCGACGGGCGCCACGGTCTGAGGGATTCCGTCGTCTGCCTTCTTCATCTCGGCGAGATCGGCCGCAAAGAGACGCCCGTTTTGGATATCGCCAAAGATGAATTTGCCCCGGAGGGCGGCGATTCGGCCGTGATACGCGAAGCCGTTGGTTACCGCCCGCCCCTCGTCGTGGTCGTACATCGCGACGGGATAGGTGAGACCGTCCTTCTCGCGTCCGTTCAACACGTCGGCAGGAAGTGGAAACAGTTCGTTGAGCACGCCGCCGCGCCACCGGCCGTTCTCCCAGTGTCCCTCCCGCCTCATCCAGCCGTAGTTCTCGCCATTTCGAACGATGTTGATCTCCTCGACATGGTTCATACCGATGTCAGAGGCGAACATCGTCCCGTCGGTATCCCATGAGATCCGATGGGCGTTCCGGAACCCGTACGCGTAGATTTCGCCAAGCGTTTTGGGGTCGCCGTCGGAGGCGAATTTGTTCGCCATCGGAATCGTGTAGTCCCCGAGGCCCTTCACGCCACCCGTCACCTTCGGGCTGCGTGGATCGAAACGCAGGATGGCGGTCATGATCGAGTCGAGGCGCTGCGTCTGGCTGGCGGTGTTCGCGTTCGGTCCCCCGCCGTTGCTGAATCCGTGATCGCTGCCGCTGGTATAGAGCAGTCCGTAGTCGGGATCGCCCGGCTTCGCAGTCGAGTTGAACTCGACCGCCCCCATCGGGTGTGTGAGGTTGGCGACGACGTGAGCCTCACGCAGCAGTTCTCGTCGGGTTCCTTCGAACACGTTGGCAGCAGGGTTCGCTGCATGCCACTCCGTGATGATGTTGTGATAGGTCACGTCCTTCGCCGTGAACCCGGGCGGGATGAAGTCGGGTGTCTGTGGATTGCCTGGACCTCGCTCGCCGTGCACGGTGTAGAACAAGCCGTTTCGCGCAAACTCCGGATGAAAGGCGAACCCGATGAATCCGCTCTCCAGCCGATTGTAAACCGCATGCGGAAACACGGCGGCGACGTTCGCATACATGCGCGGCTCGTTGTTCGAGTCGATCAGGTACAGAAAGCCGCGCGAATCGTTGGCGAAGCGGCGGCCATCGGGAAGATCGCGCACATAGCTGACGCGCGCCCAGCCCGAAGGGGACACGTCCTGATCGGCGGGACGAATCCCGCGCGTGTCCGGAAGGCGCAGGAGGTCCTTGATTTCGACCGCAAGTCCGCGTTTCGTGATCGGCGCCGGAATTGGGTTGCTGGTGATCTGCGCGTGGATGACACCCGCGGTCCAGATCGCAAGTAGCAGAACGATGACGAGCCGCCGTGTCTGCATGAAACCCCCCCGGTCTTGAAATTTAGAGTTTATACCGGGCGGTCTTCGAGGAGCTCAGGCGCCGCGCGCCCGCGAAGAAGTAAGCGGAGCGAGCCAGCGGCTGTTCGTTCCCGGAGGGGAGCCAAGTAACGCCGTCAGGTCGCTATACACTCCAGTCCTCGATCTGAAGTCCTGGTACGCGCGCCATGTGATCACGATTCGCCGTGACGAGAGTGGCACCAATCGCGAAGGCATGAGCCGCGATTGCAGCGTCGAAGTCCTCGATCGGCGTACTCCGACGTTCAAGCGCGGCCTTGATGCGGCCGTACGCCTGGCTCACGGCATCGGTCCATTCGGCTCGCGGAAGCTCCGAGCAGATGAGATCGAACCGGGCTTGCAGAACAGTTCGGCGCCTCGACCGCGGCAGGCGTTCGATCCCAAACGCGATCTCCGCCAGCACCGGTTGCGGCACAGCAACGTTCGGTGGCTCAGTCACGGCCAGTCGCTCGACGACTGCGGCGCTGCCCTTCATGAGCGCCGAGACGGCATTGGTGTCGAGGACGTAGATCACAAATCGCGGTGAGGCTTCGAGCGGCGCGCCTGTTTTACGTCCGCCAGGAGATGATCGACCGCGGCGCCTGTCTCCGGATCCGCACTCCGTAATAGTTCGAGAAACTCCGGGGCCCAGCCGGTACGTTCGCTGACGACTCGTTCGAGTGCGCGGACGATGAGGCGATTCCGGCTGAGGCCGAGAGCCTTGGCGCGACGATCGACGGACTTCAGCAGGGCGGCGGGGATGTGAACGGTCGTCGGCACGTGAATACAATGACGAATATACCATGCCGCGTTGGCCCGTTGGTCCTCTCAGAGGGCATCGATCCGGATCGACTGGCGCGCTTCGCCCGCGAAGCGCAGGTGCTGGCGGCCCTCAACCACCCCAACATCGCCCACGTACACGGCCTCGAAGACACAGGCAACGTGCGCGCGCTGGTGATGGAGTTGGTCGAAGGATCGACCCTCGCGGATCGGATCGCCGCCGGCAGCGTGCCGCTGGACGAAGCGCTCGGCATCGCCCTGCAGATTGCCGACCGCGCTGGGCCCATGGTGATGTGACCATGATGGTCGTATCATAGGATCATGAAGTCCATCAACGTGACCGAGCTCAAGGCGCACCTGAGCAAGTACCTACGGCTCGCCTCCCGCGGTGCGCGTATCGTCGTCAAAGACCGTGACGAGCCGGTGGCGCAGCTAGGGCCGCTCGAGAAGCCTGGCCTGACCTGGCGCGACCGTCTCGCCCAGCACGGCCGGCTGCGGCGTGGCACGCAGAAGTGGGACCAGCTCGCCATCTCGGTACTCGACCGGCCGGTCGACATCCAGTCGGCGCTGCAGGCCGTGCGCGAGGATCCCGGTGAAGTACGTCGACGCTAGCGCGGTTCTGCGTGTGCTCTTCCGCGAGCCCGGTCCGGCGGCGCCGCTGGCGGCCGGCGAGACGATCGTGTCGTCGGCGCTGGTCGAAGTCGAGGCGTTTCGCGCCATCGACCGTGCGCGCCTGCTCGGTCACTTGGACGATCGGCAGACCGCGGTGAAGCTGAAGGAGCTCGCCGACCTGGTCGCGATGCTGGATCTGGCGCCCATCGACCGGACGGTGATCGACCGCGCGAAGGACTCGTTTGCGGTGCCCGTTCGCGCGCTGGACGCGATTCACGTGGCCACGGCGGAACTCCTCGTCGTCGAAGGCGTTGCCGTCGAGTTCTGGACCCACGATGATCGCCAACGCCTGGCCGCGCTCGCGCGCGGGCTATCGGTCCACGGTCTCGACCAGCCAGCCCGGCGATAATCGCCGGCTGATTCATGGACAGCCGCGACGCGCTCCTGGCCTTGGCGCAGGTCGCAGCCACGTTCATCGGCTTTGCCGGTGTCGTGTTCGCGGTGGGGCGGGCGTCGCAAAGTGGGGTGAGCAGTCCCGAACGAATCGCACTCATCCATCTGCTCAATCCGTCGATTGCAGTGTTGTTTCTCGCGTTGATGATGCAGATTCTTCTCGCGCGAGCCGATTCGTGAGGAAGGGATGTTAGCGCTCGGGGCAAGGCTCGGCCCCTACGAAGTCATCGGCTCGCTTGGCGCAGGCGGGCCCGCCGCCGCTCGCGCAAACCACTACTCGCGCGAGCTTGGCGAGGTCTCGCCGAAGCCAAGGAGAGGCGATGCAGATAGGCGCGACTATTGGTGCCTATACGGTCATCGCGAAACTTGGCGAAGGCGGAATGGAGGTGTATCGGGCGCGATACGAAGCTCGATCGCAACGTGGCGTTGAAAATTCTGCCGGATCTCTTCGCGGGCGATCCCGAACGGCGGATGCGGTTCGAGCGTGAAGCGAAGACGCTCGCGTCCCTTAATCATCCTCACATCGCACAGATTCACGGCTTCGAACAACAAGGACCCACGTCCGCGCTCGTGATGGAACTCGCTGACGGCGAGGACCTCTCACGACGCATCCGATCACAAAAGCAGTCGGGTCAACGACGTTTTTGCAATGGATGGTTTCGCGCCTTGTCGTCGCGTCGCCCGTTTCGGCAGTCCAACGCCGGACTCTGGAGACCTTGGACGACATGACCGGCTGCAACACACGAGGTACGAAATTTGGACGTGGGCACGGGGGATGTCTATGAGTACCGCCGCTGCCCGTACTCCGTTGCTGCAACCCGCGGTCTTCGAAGATGGACTCGGGAAGCGATTCCACCACCGCCTCGCGACGAACGGCGAACCGGTCGAAATACTCGAATTGCGAGATGGGTTCTGCACCGACGCCTTCGAGCAGGCGCTGCGCGAACGCGTCGCCGTGCTGACGGCCTTCCAGAGAACGTGTTTCGCCCAGGTTTGCGGCATTCACCGGACCACCCAGAACGCGTCGACCCTGTTCGTGGTGTCCGAGCGCGTGTCCGGCGTGCGCCTGTCGACCGTGCTCGCGATCGCGAGACAGCAGCGAGTGCCGCTCGAGATGAACGCGATTCTGTGTCTCATCCGGCAACTCGTGACCGCCGTCGCGCTGTTGCATGAAAAGATGCCTCAGATCGCGCACGGTGCGATCGCGCTCGAACGCGTCGTGATCACGCCGAACGGCCGCCTCGTGGTCGCCGACCATGTGCTCGGCTCGGCGCTCGCACAGCTGGGATACTCTCCGGACCGCTACTGGAAAGATCTGCGGGTCGTGCTACCGCCGGGCACGCCGCCGGCGCTCGATCAGCGCGCCGATGCCATGCAGGTAGGCATCATCGCGCTGGAGCTGATTCTTGGCCGTTCGATCGATCGAGAGGAATATCCCGATCGGATCAGGGATCTGACCGAGCGCGCGTGGACCGGCCTTCACCAGCCGCCCTCCGAACTGCAGGCCTGGCTACTCCAGATGCTTCAGCTCGGCCCCAAAGCCGGATTCACGTCAGCGGTGGACGCCTGGGGCCGATCTCGAGCGCGTGCTCGGCGCCACCCGTGACGTGGCGTCGTTTGACGCGCTGGAGTCCTTCATGGCGGAGTACGCTCGAAGGACCGTACCGAGCTCGGTCGCGTCCAAGCCGACCATCGCTGCACCGCCGTCGATCGTTGCCTCGCCAGCGGCCGCGCCAACGCTGCCGCCTTCTGTTGCTCCGGCCGCACCCTCAGCTGCGGCGCCGTTGAAGCCAACAGTCGTTCCGGCCGCCACACGGTCGCCAGCCGCTCCGGCGACGATGGCGGCTGCACCACCCGCGACCCCGTTGCGTCCCATAACACCGTCGCGCCCGGCGATACCGCCTGTCGCCGTTCGTGCGGCTGACGCCGCGCCGCCGCCGGCAGGTCCACGCGCCACCTCCGACGCACCCGGCCCCGCCGTCGCGATGCCAGGGGGGCGCCGGCGATGGATCGCGGCGGCTGCCCTTCTCGTCGTGCTCGCCAGCGGCGGAGCATTGTTCGGCCGCCGGTATCTGCCTCCTGCCGCAGCTGAAGCGCCCGGCACGCTGGTCGTCAGCACGAATCCACCCGGGGTTGCGGTGAGCGTCGACGGGCAGCCGCGCGGCTCCACGCCGCTGACTCTGGAATTGGCCGCCGGCGCGCACCGGCTGGAGCTCGCGACTGAAGGGGAGCCGCGAATCATTCCTTTCACCCTCACCGCCGGCGGCACGGTCGCGCAGACGATCGAACTACCGAAGTCCGCACCTCTGACGGGGCAGCTCATGGTCCGCAGCGAACCTCCCGGCGCGCGCGTCACGATTGACGGTACGCCTAGCGGGACGGCGCCAGTCACCGTCGACCAGCTCACGCCCGGTACGCACAGCGTGACGCTGCACACCGACCTGAGCACGGTCACTCAGGAAGTGCAGATCGAGCCCGGCGCCACCGCGTCTCTCGTCGTCCCGATGACGCCGCAGGGCGTCCCACTGTCCGGATGGATCTCAGTCGAAGCGCCAGCGGAAGTTGAGCTGTACGAAGACACGCGTTTACTCGGCACCAGCAAGAGCGACCGCATCATGGTGCTGGCGGGACGGCACGATCTCTCAGTGGTGAACGAGGCGCTGGGTTACCGCGCGACACGATCGGCGACAGTGTCGCCCGGAAAAGTCTCGACCATCCGACTCGAGTGGCCAAATGGTTCGATGGCGCTGAACGCGCAGCCGTGGGCCGACGTATGGGTTGACGGCGAAAAGAAGGGCGAGACACCCATCGGCAACCTCTCAGTGCCGATTGGCACGCACGAAGTCGTCTTCCGGCACCCCGAGCTCGGCGAACGAGTCGTGCGCGCCACCGTCACGGCCACCACTCCCGCCCGCGTGAGCGTCGACATGAGGAAACAATGATCATGCGCGTCCGACCGATGGCCCTCGTCTCGCTGGTTGGCGTTCTGCTCGTCGCAGCGCCTGCGCACGCCCAGGATCGGATCGCGGCCGCCCGCGAGCTCTATGCGTCGGCGCAATACGACGAGGCGCTCGAAGTGCTGGGCCGGCTTTCGGCCGAGGCGCCGTCGACCGACCGGCAGTCGATCGATCTGTATCGCACGCTGTGCCTGTTCGCGGTCGGCCGCCGCGACGAGGCCAATCGCACGATTGAAGCGATCATCGCGCGCGATCCGCTGTACCGGCCGGGCGACGACCTCTCGCCGCGAACGCAAACCGCGTTCAGCGACGCGAGGAAACGCCTGCTGCCGGCCATCGTGCAACAGCAGTACGCCGAGGCGAAGGGCGCCTTCGATCGGAAGGAGTACGAAGCCGCGGCCACGGCTTTCGCGCGCGTCCTCGCCGCCCTCGAGGATCGCGACATCGGACCCTCTGCCCAGCAGCCGCCGCTGTCAGACTTGCGCACCCTGGCCGCTGGATTCCGTGACCTGAGCGTCAGGGCGATTCCGCCGCCACCACCGCCGCCGCCGCCCGCGCCACCCCGGGTACCGGTCAATCTTCCACCGAGGATCTACAGCGGTGGGGAGGGTGTCCGGCCCCCCGTGACGATCGCGCAGGACCTGCCAAGATATCCCGGCCCTGTGCCGACGACCGGCTTCAAGGGCCTCGTCGAGGTCGTCATCAACGAGGCGGGGGCCGTCGAGTCGGCCGCCATGGTCGTGTCCGTGGGAAACACGTACGACAAGCTGCTGCTCGCCGCCGCCAGTCGGTGGCAGTTCGTGCCCGCGATGGTCGAAGGCGCGCCCGTCAAGTTCCGGAAGCGCGTTCAGGTCAATATCGCGCCCGCCAAGCGCTGATCAGCGTCGGCGCCACGCGTCAGGCTATCCATCCGCTCGCCTGACCGGCGTGACGAACACTTCGCTGTGAAGCCGTCGCGAGACCTCACTCGGATCGGCGGACTCAAACAGCGCGAGGCCCTCGGGTTCTTCTCACGAGCCGGCGCACGTGCCGGTCGTTATAATCAACACCTCATCCGTGGCACTCACCCCGGGAACCCGACTCGGCGCCTATGAAGTCATCGCCACACTTGGCGCAGGCGGCATGGGCGAGGTGTATCGCGCGAAAGACTCGAAGTTGAAGCGCGAGGTTGCACTCAAGGTCCTGCCGGCTGACGTCGCCGCCGATCGCGAACGGCTCGCACGATTTCAGCGTGAAGCCGAAGTCCTGGCCTCGCTCAATCACCCGCACATCGCCCACATTCACGGGCTCGAGGAATCAGGCGGCACCACCGCACTGGTGATGGAGCTGGTCGAGGGCGAGGATCTTGCGCAGCGGATCGCGCGCGGAGCGATCCCACTGGAGGAGGCGCTGCCGATCGCGAAACAGATCGCCGAGGCGCTGGAAGCCGCGCACGAGCAAGGAATCATTCATCGCGATCTGAAACCCGCGAATATCAAGGTCAAAGACGACGGCACTGTGAAGGTGCTGGATTTTGGATTGGCGAAGGCCCTCGACCCGATGAGCGGTTCCGGCGCGGACGTCACGAACTCCCCGACGCTCACCGCGCGAGCGACGCAAGTCGGGATGATTCTCGGCACCGCGGCCTACATGGCCCCTGAGCAGGCCAAGGGCAGGCCCGTCGATCGCCGCGCCGACATCTGGGCGTTTGGCGTCGTGCTCTTCGAGATGCTCAGCGGTCAACGCGCATTCAAAGGCGAAGACGTGTCGGACGTCCTCGCCGCGGTGCTGCGGCAGGAGATCGACTGGAAGGCGCTCCCCGCTGACACGCCGCGGAAGATTCGCCGCATCCTCGAGCGGTGTCTCGAACGAGACCCGAAGCGTCGTCTGCGCGACATCGGCGACGCGTGGCTCGAGCTCGATGCGCCGGACGATCCGGCGC
>JBOGIV010000067.1:0-3082 GCA_050747925.1 Vicinamibacterales bacterium | reverse complement strand
GCGTGATGCTGGGGCGCAGGTCTTGGATCAGCCGAGTGATCGAGCATGTGGACAGCTTCGGTTTCAACTGAGTGTCTTCGTCGGAGAAGATCTCCAAAGAATCGTGACCCGTCGCCTCGAGTTCCGGCACGAGTGCGTCGCTGACCTTCCCAGGCGTCCCGTCTGACAACAGTAGCGCCAGCAACGGAAACACCGCATGGCCGGGATGTTCGCGATCCGACCAGCCGAGGCCCGGCGCCTTCGACAGCAACGCGGCGGCCGCGGCCACGTCACCAAGGAGTACGCGAAGCAAGCCGATCTGCCGCCCTGCGTTCTTGGGGCACAGGGCCAGGGCCTTCTTCGCCTTCGTTCGCACGGTGGCCGACGAGCGGCCGTCCGCGACGAGCCAGCGCAGCAACCGCGTCAGGGTGGGATCGGCGCGCCACGCGGCTTCTAGACGCTTGGACCGATCGGGTCGACCAAGTTGCTGGGCGGCGAGCGCAGCCCCGTCGAGAAGGGTGCCTCTCCAGTGAGACGGACCCACCAGCGCCGTCGCGGCACGGCACGCACGGCGCGCGGCGGCCCAGTCGCCCTGTTCCGCGAGCGCGTCGCACCAGGCCAGACACGCCTGAGGCCGCTTCGTCTTGCGCGCGATCCGCTCGAGGCCGGCCACGCCGTCCGCCCGAAACACGGCTTCGCGCAGCCATCGCTCGTGATCGGTCTCCCATTCCTTGTCCGCCGGCCGGAACCGCCCAAGCCGCTTGACCCAGAGCGGAAGGAACGCACCGAGATCGGGCAGTGCCCAGGCCGAGACGTTCTCCATGTCCTTGATGGGACTCGAGAGCGTGCCGAGACCCTCGACGCGTTCAAGGGCCTGAAGCACCGCGTCCGCTCGATCGCGAAGCGGCGTCGTCGTGTACACGCTCGTCGCGTACTGCGCGACGCAGGCGCGCGCGTCCACTCCGAGCACTTCTTCAACAAGCTCGTGCTGACCGAGGTCGATGTCGACCACGGCGATCGGCGGCAAGATCGCCTCGAAGACAGCGCGGGCGCTCGCATGATCGCCGGCGTGGAAGGCCTTCGTGGCTCGACGGAGATGCTCGGTCACGTCCTCGGGACCCGCAGAACCTGTTCGACGCGCGGCTTCCGCAAATGACTTCGCCTCGTCGATGATGCGCTGAGATGGGCGGCTGGGCCTCCAGCCAGACGTGGCCTTCGTGGCACGGGCGATGAACGTATCAACGATCTCGGCCCTCATGTCCCCGTCAACCAAGTCGAGTACGGCACGCACGGCGGCGCGCAGTTCCGGAGCGCTCATGGCCTCCAGCGCGGGGTCGATCTCAGGGTCTTCAGCCGGCGTGCGATGTGTCCGGCGTCGAAACGGACCTCTCACGGCATCGTCCCGCGGTTACGCCTTGTGCAGGCGCCGGAGGGTCATCTTCGCGTATCGCCCATAGCGAGCCTTCGCCGCTGGCAACGCGGGGACCCTGGCCCACTCACCGCGTTCGACCGCCTGAAGGATGGCGCGTTCACTGGCGTCGAGTACGGACGCTCGACTTTCAGCGCCGGGCGTTACCGTACCGGTGAGCCGGGCCGGCCTGACCTTTCGTCGTTTTGTCCGAAACATCTCGACGTCAGGATAACGCAGGTGCAGTCTCTTCGTGTGCCCACGAACACGAGGTCGGCCCACGTAGAATGCGGATGTCCCACATGCCGAAGACCAGGGGTCACTCGTGGCGCTTCAAGGCACGCTTTCGTCGGCACGCCTTCGGATGGAAGTCCCAGCCGGCCATCACGCGGCTACGGGAAGCACTGACCGAGATCAAGCTGGTCTCGCGCATCGACCCGATTCTCGGCGCGGAGGGCGCGGTCGCGCTCCTGGAGCGTATCTCGCCCGCCTTGGAGAACGTCGACAGCTCGTCAGGCGCCATCGGTACGGCCGTCAATCACACCATCGCGGAACTGGTGCCCGTCATCGTCGATGCGCCGGTGGACGCGAGCACGCGGGCCGCCTGGCTCGAACGGCTCTTCGACGCCCACAGCGCGGACCAGATTCCCTACATCGAACGCCTTGCCGACTACTGGGGCGAGCTATGTGGCACGGCTGAGAATGCCTCGGCCTGGGCCGACCGGCTGGTCGGCGTCACGCGCCTCGCACTCTCACCGGCCAAGACCGTCCGCGGCTACTTCCATGGCACGTCGGCGTGCCTGAGTGCCCTGTTCGCCGCTGGACGCTACGACGAACTCATCGAGTTGGTGCGAGGTGACATCTTCTGGCCCTACAAGCGATGGGCCGTGAAGGCGATGGTGGCACAAGGACGACACATGGAGGCGATCGCGTTCGCCGAAAGTTGCCGCAACCCCTGGGCGGGCGACGGGGACATCGACGGGCTGTGTGAGGACATCCTGCTGTCAACGGGGCGAGTCGACGAGGCCTATACCCGCTATGCCCTCACGGCGAGCAGGACCGGCACCTATCTCGGGTGGTTTCGCGCGGTAATGAAAAAGTACCCGAACGTACCACGCACTGTTGTGCTGTCGGATCTGGTGCAGCTGACGCCAGGCGATGAAGGTAAATGGTTTGCCGCGGCGAAGGACGCGAAGCTGTTCGACGAGGCGATTGCGCTTGCCAATCAGACGCCGTGTGATCCCAATACACTGACGCGGGCCGCCCGCGATTTCGCCGAGGCGCACCCGGCGTTCGCCGTCGAGGCGGGCCTCGCGGCCCTTCGGTGGCTCGTGCGGGGCTACGGCTACGAGATTACGAGCGCCGACGTGTGGGCGGCCTACAGCAATACCATCAAAGCCGCCGCGAATGCGCCGGCGGCCGACGAGATTAGGAGCCGGATCCGTGCTCTCATCGACAGCGCGAACGCCCGTGGCGGATTTGTGGCGAAGATCATCGGACGGGACGTGGGACTGCCATGACCCGCGGCGGTCACGGAGCATCCGCGGTGTGACCATTAGCGAGCCGCGTTGAGCCGCTGCTCGAGTACGCCAATGGCCTTCATCACGTCAGCGAACGGCGGGACCACACCGGTGATCATCATGGCCATCGCGTCATAGTCACGTTCCAGCAACGCGTGCATCTCAGGTGGAGGCA
>JBOGIV010000066.1:0-7845 GCA_050747925.1 Vicinamibacterales bacterium | reverse complement strand
GACGAACCACGAGAAAGACGAACCACGAGAAAGACGAACCACGAAGAAGACGGACCACGAGGAAGACTGACCACGAGGAAGACTGACCACGAGGAAGGCGAACCACGAGGAAGACGAACCGCGAGAAAGACGAACCACAAGGAAGACAAACCACGAGAAAGACGAACCACGAGAGAGACGAACCACGAAGAAGACGGACCACGAGGAAGACTGACCACGAGGAAGACGAACCACGAGGAAGACGAACCGGAGGAAGACGAACCGCGATAGAGACAACCGACTCCCGAATTTCATGACGCCGATTGATCGACGACGCTTTCTCAAAGTCACCGCCATCACCGGCGCGACGGCGGCGCTGTCGGCGTGCGGGAATCCGGAGAATCAGATCATCCGGTTCATTCCGGAAGAAGAGCTGATTCCGGGCGTGTCGGTCTGGAAGCGCAGCATTTGCCCGCTCTGTCAGGCGGGGTGTGGCGTCATCGCGCGTGTGGTGGAAGGGGAGGCCGAGGTCTTCCGCAACGGGCAAGCCGGCGTGATCAAGATGGGGCTCGTCAAAAAGCTCGAGGGCGACCCTGAGGATCCGATCAGCCGCGGCAAGCTGTGTCCGCGCGGGCAGGCAGCGCTGCAGGTTACGTATCACCCCGATCGCATTGCCGCTCCGTTGAAGCGATCGGGGCCACGGGGGAGTGGGCAGTATCAAGAGATCTCGTGGGACCAGGCACTCACTGAGCTGATCGCGCAACTTGATGCGCTGGCTGCGGCGAACGATCAGCAGTCGCTCGCGTTTCTGGTGCGGCGGTCGAGCGGACGTCGCCCGGAGCTCATCGCGCACTTCCTGCAGGGATTCGGTGCGCCGCCCGCGGTCGAGCTCGACGTCTTCGGCGACGCCGTGCTTCGCCACGCGAACAGGCTGAGCTTTGGACGCGAGCAGCTGCCCACCGTGGACTTCGGCGCGTCGCGTTTTGTCGTGGCATTCGGCGCAGACTTCCTGGGCACCTGGAACTCGCCCGTCGCTCACAGCGGTCGGTTTGGCGCGATGAGGCAGGGTCGCGCCGGCGTCCGCGCGAAGTTCGTGCAGGTCGAGCCGCGGATGTCGCTGACCGGGGCGAGCGCGGATGAATGGATTCCCGCGACGCCGGGCACCGAAGGGGTGCTCGCGCTTGGTCTCGCGCACGCGATCATGAAGGCGGGTCTTCGGTCCGCCGCCGCCGCCGGACGCGCGGGTACCCTCGTCGAGGGATGGTCGCAGGGACTTCCTGCGTACTCACCCGACCTGGTTGAGCGGAAGACAGGCGTCAACGCCACAACGATCGAGCGGCTCGCGCGCGAGTTCGCGTCGAGCGGACCCGCGGTGGCCTTGATCGGCGACGCGCCACTCGCCTACACCAACGGCCTTTTCCAGGCGATCGCCGTAAACGCGCTCAACGCGCTCGTCGGCAGTGTCGGCGCGCCAGGAGGTATCGAGTTCGTGTCCTTGGCTGCAGACGCGCGACTGTCGCACCGCTCACTGACAAGTTCCGTCAGGGGACTGTCCCCATTTACCCAGGGTCCTTTGACGCAGTCCTCATTTGCGCTGTCCCCTCCAAAAATCCTGATCCTGGATGATGCAAATGTGGCGTATGCGGCGCCGCCGGCGTGGAAGGTACGCGAGTTCTTGCAACAAGTTCCATTTATTGCCAGCTTCGGATCGTTCCTCGATGACACCAGCGTGCATGCGGATCTGATCCTGCCGGACCACTCGTTCCTCGAGTCGATGGTTGACGCGCAGCCGGAATCGGGATCGATCGCCGCGACCTACCGATCCGCCGAACCGGCGATGCGGCCGCTTCACAACACGCGCTCGACTCCGGATGTCTTGATCGAGATTGCGCGCAAGTTGCAGAAGCCGGTGGCGCTCCCTTGGCCAAGTTGGGAGGAAGGGGTTAAGGCGCGTGGGGCAGGTAGGGCGGGTAGGGCCGGTGAGGCGGGGCAGCCAGGTAGGGGCGGGTCTTTAGACCCGCCCACGGCAGGTGCGTCTAAAGACGTGCCTCTACCAGCGACCGTCGACGCGACGTTTGACGGTGACCCGTCGCAGTACGAATTCCATTTCATTCCCTACAAGTCGCAAGCGTTGCTCGACGGATCGCTCGCGCACCTGCCGTGGCTTCAGGAGATGCCCGATCCGCTGACCTCAGCGATGTGGAGCAGTTGGATCGAAATCAATCCGCAGACGGCGGCGCGCCTTGGAATCGGCGACGGCGACCTCGTAGAGGTGACCTCTGCGCACGGAACGCTGCGCTCGCCCGCCATCCTTTCGCCGGGTGTGGCGCCCAACGTGATCGCGATGCCGATGGGTCAGGGTCACGAGCACTTCACACGCTACGCCAGCGGGCGCGGGGCCAATCCAATCAGCATCCTGGCGCCTGTCACCGAACTGCAGACCGGCGCGCTCGCCTGGGCCGCCACGCGCGTTCGCGTCACGCGCGTCGGCAACAACGATGGAAGTTTGATCTTGTTCGCGGGCGCTACCCGCGAACGGCCTGAGGGTGGGCGGTGAAGCAGAACGACGAAAGAAGAAAGAACAAAGAGAGCGAGCCCGGCGCCCCGAGCCCCGAGTCTCCAGTCCCGAGGAAACCGGTACTGCCTAGGTGGGGAATGGCGGTCGATCTCGACAAGTGCACAGGCTGTGGCGCCTGCGTTGTCGCCTGCCATGCCGAGAACAATATTCCGACGGTTGGGCCGCAGCAGGCCTCGCGTGGCCGGGCGATGCATTGGATCCGCGTCGAGCGTTACTGGGAGGGTGAGTTCCCCGATATGCGGCTGAAGTTCCGGCCCGTCTTCTGCCAACACTGCGACGCGGCGCCCTGTGAAGCGGTCTGTCCGACGTACGCCAGCCATCACACCGAAGAAGGGCTCAACGCCCAGGTCTACAACCGCTGCATCGGCACGCGCTACTGCGCCAACGCCTGTGCCTACAACGTGCGCTTCTTCAACTTCTTTCATCCCGAGTGGGAGAAGCCGCTTCAACTGCAGCTCAATCCAGACGTCTCGCTGCGTGAAGTCGGAATCATGGAGAAGTGCACGTTCTGTGTGCAGCGTATCAAGGCGGCCAAGAGCGCGGCAAAGGCCGAGAATCGCGCGATCGCCGACGGCTCGTTGCAGCCCGCCTGCGCGCAGGCCTGCCCGACGACCGCATTGGTCTTCGGCGATCTGAACGATCCCGAAAGCCGCGTCGCGCGGCTGTCGAAATCGCCGCGCGGCACGAAGCTGCTCGAAGACCTTGGCGGGGAACCCAAGGTGACCTATCTCCTGCGCCTGGTGGTGGAATGAACCGAGCCTCCACCAATCCGATCGCCGACGATCTAGTCAGACCGTTGTTCCACACGTCGGTCTGGTTCTACGGTCTGATCCTGGCGCTTGGAACCGTCGTTGCCTGTGGTCTCGGTGCGTGGATCACGCAGATGTGGTACGGCATCGGCCTGACCGGCAAGCGCTGGCCGACCTTTTGGGGGTTCTATCTCACGAACTTCGTGTTCTGGATCGGCATCTCACACGCGGGCACGCTCATCTCCGCGATTCTGCGATTGGTGAACGCCACCTGGCGTCGACCGGTGACTCGTTGCGCCGAAGTCATCACGGTCTTCGCGCTGATGATCGGCGCGATGTTCCCGATCATTCACCTCGGCCGGCCATGGTTGTTCTTCTGGCTCCTTCCCTATCCCAGCGATCGTGAAATCTGGCCCAACTTCCGGTCGCCACTCGTCTGGGACTTCTTCGCGATCAATACCTACCTCATCGGCAGCATCCTGTTCTTGTTCCTGCCGATGATTCCTGACCTGGCGCTGGTGCGCGATCGATCGACAGGATGGCGACGCCAGTTCTACAGCGCGTTGGCGCTTGGCTGGCGAGGCACGACCAAGCAGTGGCATCGGCTCGAGTCCGCGATGCAAATCATGGCCATCGCGATCCTGCCCGTTGCCGTATCGGTCCACACGATTGTCTCGTTCGACTTTTCGATGGCGCCAGTTCCAATGTGGCACTCGACGATCTTTGGTCCCTATTTCGTCGCCGGTGCGATCTTCAGCGGGATCGCCGCCCTCATTCTCGCGATGGCAGTGGTGCGCAAAACGCTGCGACTCGAGGCGCACCTGCATCCGGTACATTTCGAGAATCTCGGCAAACTCCTGCTGCTCATGAGCCTGCTGTGGCTGTACTTCGTGTTCGCCGAACGGCTCACCGTGTGGTACGGCAACGAACCTTCGGAGATGGCGGTCTATTGGGCCACGCAACGCGGGCGTTACGCGCCGCTGTTCTGGACGATGGTGACGTGCAATGTTCTGATCCCATTCCCGATCCTCTCGCTGCGAAAGCTGCGAACGATTACCGGCACCGTGATCGCATCGCTTGCGGTGCTCGTGGGAATGTGGCTCGAGCGCTTTTTGATCGTGGTGCCGTCACTTGCCTATAAGTCCCTGCCGTACAGCTGGGGCACCTACGCCCCTCAGCCCGTGGAAATCATCATCATGACGGCCACGTTTGCGGCCATGGGGCTGCTCTATGCACTCTTCTCGAAATTCGTGCCCATCATCTCCATCTGGGAACTGAAGGTCGGCACTCATCCGAAACGAGTCCAGACAGTCCAAGAGACGGAAGAAGCGGCGGGATTGTGGAGAACGCAGCCATGAGCGCGGTCTATGGCCTGTTCGATGACCCCGATCGCGCTCAGCGAGCGTTCGACCGATTGCGACGCAGCGGCATCGACGAGCGCGCCATCGTCGTCATCTCGTCGGAGCCATTTGAAGACTACGCCTTCAGCCGACGCGACCATGCCACCTGGATGTACTGGATTGCCGGTGGTGGTGGCGCAGTCGGTTTGTGGTTTGCCTGGTGGCTGACGTCCACCACGCAACGACTCTGGCCGCTGAACACTGGCGGTATGCCGATCGTGTCGTGGATGCCCAACGCGATCGTGCTCTTCGAGATGACGATGCTGGGGGCGATTCTGGCGACGGTGGCGACGCTGCTGGTGACGGCGAGGCTCCCCGCATTTGCCGATCAGATCTACGACGCTGAGGTCTCGGACGGCTATATTCTTGTCGGCGTTGAAAACCCGGCGGCCGGATCCGTTGACGCTCTCCGTCAGACGCTCGAATGGGCTGGCGGACGCGTCAAGGGGTAAACCGGGTTCCATGCATTCCCCGGGTTTCCGCCTACGCGGCCGACCAGCCTCCGCTAAAGCTACGGCGGTCCGCCGAAGCCTTGGCGAAGGCGGAAGGCCGTTGCGGCGGACTCGCATTCGCGTCGGCGTCGCGTGTCTGCTCTTCTTGTGCCCTCGGATTTCCGCGATTGCGCTCGGGGCAAGCGCAAGCTCGCAGTCACTATCCGAATCAGCACCGGTCAGGAAGAAGGCGACGGCCACGCGTGTCGCCAACGGCGCGATTCGTGTCGATGGACGTCTCGATGATGAGGCGTGGCCGAAGGCGACGCCGATCACCGATTTCATTCAGAAAGAGCCGACCGAGGGGGTGGCGCCGACCGATCCGATGGAAGTGCGTCTGGTCTACGACGACCATGCGCTGTACATCGGCGCGCGAATGATCAGCAGCGACCGGCGAATTCAGTCGCCGCTGGGGCGCCGCGACAGCACCAACCAGACCGAACACATTCTGATCGCCTTCGACACCTTTCTCGATCGGCGCACCGCCGTCGTGTTCGGCGTCACCGCCGGCGGTGTGCGCCTCGATCGCTATCACTCGACGGACAACGAAGACAGTTTCGACGCGGGGCTGGATCTTGTGTGGCGTGCCGAGACCAGAGTCAGCGTCGATCAATGGGCCGCCGAGCTGTGGATTCCATTTTCACAACTGCGCTTCAATCCCGATCAGAATCTGCACTGGGGTCTCAACATCCAGCGGTTTAGACCCACCCTGGACGAGGAAGACGTGTGGACCCTCATCCCGCGAACGGTTCGCGCGTGGTCGTCCCGGTTTGGGGATCTCGAAGGCATCTCCGACATTCGTGCGCCCCGCCGGATCGAGGCGATGCCGTACCTCGCGGGCGCGTCCACGGTTCGCGACAATCGCGATCCTCGTAATCCGTTTGATGACGGCAAGAATCTCAACGGACGGGTTGGCGCCGACATCAAGATGGGGCTTGGCCCCAACCTCACGCTCGAGACGACGATTAACCCGGACTTCGGTCAGGTCGAGGCGGATCCCGCCGAAGTGAATCTCACAGCGTTCGAAACCGATTCCCGGGGCGCAACATTTTCGTCGTCAAGACCTCGGTGTGGTTGCCGGTTAAATAGGCCGGGTGGGCCGGGTAGGCCGGGTGGGCCGGATAGGCCGGGTGGGCCGGGTAGGCCGGGGGGCGGGTAGGGCAGGTAGGGCAGGTAGCAGGGAAGACGGGTAGGGCAGGGAAGACGGGTGGGTGCAACGCAGACTTGACGGCGCGTTGCGTCCGTTATATAACCATATGGTTTCCAAACCGAATGGTTATTGAATGACGGCTTCCGAACAGCTCGACGCCACCTTTGCCGCGCTCGCCGACCCGACCCGGCGGGCCATTCTCGCTCGACTGGCCAGGAGCGAGGCCTCGGTGATGGAACTGGCTGAGCCGTTCGACATGAGTCAGCCCGCCATCTCCAAGCACCTCAAGGTGCTCGAGCGGGCGGGGCTGATTGCGACGGGGCAGGACGCGCAGCGGCGGCCCAGACGGCTCGCGGCCAAGCCACTGGCGGAGGCCACCGAATGGCTGGAACGGTATCGCCAGCACTGGGAGTCCAGCTTCAAACGCCTCGACGCCGTCCTTCAGAATCTGAAACGGACACAGAAGAAATCGACATCCACTCAACGAGGGCGACCGCGATGACTGAGACCTTGAAAATCACGACACCAACCGACCGCGAGGCCGTCCTGACTCGCGTCTTTGACGCACCCGCCGCTCTTGTCTTCGACGCGTTGACCAACCCAGAACTGATCCGACAGTGGTCGGTACCGCCAGGGTGGTCGTTGGTCGTTTGCGACGTCGATCTGCGAGTGGATGGGAAATGGCGGTTCGTTTCGACGAAGCCCGACGGCAGGACGGTCGGGCAATACGGCGTCTATCGCGAAATTGTGCCGGGTGAGCGACTCGTCCAGACCGAGCTCTGGGAGGACTGGGACGCCGGAGAGACGCTGGTGACGACCGTTCTCTCTGAGCAACGAGGCCAGACCACCTTCACGAGCACCATCCGCTTCCCGTCGCAAGAAGTGCGCGACACCGTGTTGAAGCACGGACTGACGAGTGGCGCGGCGGGTCTGTACGACAGACTTGCCGAATTGTTGATGTCGGCGCTGCGCGCCTACTAGAAGTCGCTCGCTGCGCTCGCGCCTCCGAACTAATTGCTCAGCTTGTAGACCAACAGCTCGGCTGGATAGCCCGGGCCGCTGACGCTGACGGTGATGTACTGCGTGCCATCGATCGAGTAGGTCATCGGCGACCCCGTCTGCGGCGCGGGCATGTAGACGGCGCCGACCTCTTCGCCCGTCTTCTTGTCGTACGCACGCAGCATCGCGCCTCGACCATTCGGCGTTGTCGCGAATCCGCCCTCGCCGGCGATGACCAGCGTCTTCGTCGTCAAAACGCCGATGCGACCTTGGCGTCCCGTTCGCGGGATGGTGAGCCCCTTCAGCGCGGGATTGCTCCTGATGTTGTCCGGCGTTTCTCCGTGTGCGATTTGCCACACCAACTCACCTTTGTTGAGGTCGAGGGCGGTGATACGGCCGTAGGGCGGCTTCACCAGAGGCAGCCCGCGAACCGTCAGCCCTCCGCCACCGCCGCCGCCACCTCCGCCCGCCGCCCCGCCACCTCCGCCTCCTTCAGCTG
>JBOGIV010000065.1:0-17668 GCA_050747925.1 Vicinamibacterales bacterium | reverse complement strand
GACGTGAACCGAATTGAGTGACTTCGATGGTTGCGAGGCCGATTCAGCGCTTGACGATTGCAATCAGCTCCCGGGCCAAGTCGCGTCCGCGATGGTATCCACGAGCAACGATCAGCCCGACTAACCGATGGGCGTCGTCCGCCTCGGTGGCAACCCTGATTAGAGCGCGCAGATCGACCAGGTCTTGGGGCCGCTTGAGCCCACGCGCCACCGCTTCAGCCTCCGCATCATCCTGCACGGCGACGACGAGATCGGTGTCTCGAGTGAACCGCGGCTCCGTACGCACGGAGACCGCCAGGCCTCCGACCAGCGCGAATGCCCGACGCTCGCTGGTGAGATCGTGGTTGATTCGTCGAAGGATGGACTCGAGGGTGCTCACCCGTGTCTGGAGTCGAGGTCGATGGGCCGGCCCGGACAATCGCCGTGTTCAGCACCAGGACGGTGATGAAGCCACTGGTGCAGGCGTGCCTCGACCTCTGTGGCGGTTGCAAGAGGGTGCTCGCGACGGGGGTTTTGACGAATCAACTCGAGGCCGGTGTCGAACAGATCGACTGTGGTTCGACGCGCCGTCCGGCTGAAGTGACATGTCGCAATTGTACCGCGACCGTCGACCGGCGTCCGCCAGGTCCCTGGAACAACACTGACCGGTTCCCTGGCGGCGCGACAGTGATGAAGCACGAGCGTGTCAAATAGGCGGTCCCGGCACCTACCGCGCTGCCACGCAGCCCACATCGAATCGTTTCTGCAGGATTCTTCGGCTCTCGCCATCCAGCCCGGCAGCGGGGACGGAGTTGAGTCCAGGCAACTGGTTGTAGTCAGCGCTCATTAGCCCGGCAGAGGCATGTGGCAGTCCAAATACAGAGTGTCCCAGTTGGTGCGCGATCGCATAGCCAAGCGACTGGCCGATCAGGTGCGCGTTTCCGAACATCAGATGCCGAACCGAGTCCCGTGGCACCTGCAGTTGGAGTGACAAGGCTTGCTCGAGGCGCGCGGCAACCTCGTCCACCGAGATCAGCACGATGCGAGCCCGGACGTTCGGACGTGGCGTCACTGCGGCCTCAGCCGATTTGCGGCCGACGACGACCCATGCGTCAAGCCGTTCCGGGGTCGAGGCCTGAGGTTCATCGATCCAGTCGATGCCCACGCCCTCAGGTGCCCAGAGCTGCTCGACGACGCGGGTGATGGCGCGCTGGTCGAACGGCGTCTGTCCGATCGCTACTGAAAGGGCCACTCGAAGCACTTGCCGTCGGTGGACCTCACATTGGATTCCGGGGTCGGCGGCCGCCGACCCTGCAGCGGCCAGCAGAACAAGAACTCCGACGCCCAGGCCGACTCGCAATGGGCTGGGGAATGTCATATTCGCCTCCACGGGCCCACTCTGTCTCCGCGGAGGCGTGCGCGTCTTAGGGCAAATCTAGGGAATTTCTAGGTTGACAAGATCGCAGAATTTCCTAGGATTCTGAGCGATTCCAATGCGTTACGCGTTCGGCGCTTGCCGCCTCGACACAGTCAGCCGGGAGCTCACCAGGGACGGCCAGGCGGTTCACGTCACGCCCAAGACCTTTGAGCTGCTCAAACTGCTCATCGACGAACGGCCGCGGGTCCTGGCGAAAAACGAGTTGATGGAACGACTCTGGCCGGATGCGTTCGTTGTGGAGGCGAACCTCCCGGTGCTCGTGGGCGACCTCCGCACTGCGCTGGGCGACCATTCCAGTCTGTCGAGCATGATCAAGACCCATCATGGCATCGGCTACAGCTTTGCCGCCGACGTGCGGGAGCTGACCTCCGGCGCGGCCGCGGCGGAGCAGTCGGGCCCGCGATCCCATCTTCGCTTCGGCGTACGCCGCGTGGCGCTCGGCCAGGGCCCGAACACGGTCGGACGCGACGCTGAGGCCGATGTCTACGTGAACGATGCCAGCGTGTCGCGTCACCACGCCCGCATTACGATCCACGGTGTGACCGCGCACGTGGAGGATCTCGATAGCAAGAACGGCACGTGGGTCGCCGACGCGCGCATCGATCGCCCCACCCTGCTGTTGCACGGCGCGATCGTGATGTTCGGCAGCGTCGAGGCCGTGTTTCTGATAGACAAGAGCGAGGATCCCACGACGCAGACGCTTTAACCAAGAAGACAGAATCAAGAAGACAGAAAGGGCTGCCATGACGCACCTTCGATTCGCCGCCTGTCTCGCCGCGCTGGCGATTGCGGCATCGCATGGGTCACCTGCACTCGCCCAGGCCGACACGCGCCCGGCGAAGTACCAGCCGATCGGCACCCCACTCGAGCTCGGGCTCGCGGGATTTGCCAAGGTTGTCTGCTCAGCGGTGTACGTCTCCGGCCGGGATCCGGCAGAAGCCGCGAGGAACAGCGGACATCTGCTGATGCCGTCGGAGGCGGAGGCGATGAAGGCGACCTTTTCGATCGATCGCGAGCGGAAGATCGTCCGGATGTCGTCAGAGGGCATCACGCGCGAGGCGAAGTTCTACGGCGATCAGGGGTGCATCATTCACAAGCCCGAGAGACAAGGACGGCAGATCTTCTTCACACCGGTCTCAGTGAAGACGGCGCTGCCCGATGCCGCGTCGCAGGCGTGGCCGATGGGCGATCGCACCGACGCGTCGCCCATTCCGCCCGAAGTCGATCGCGCCAAAGTGGAGGCCGCACTCGAGGCGGCCTTCGCCGATCCCAACGCACTCACCGCCGGATTCATTGCGGTCTACAAAGGCCGCATCATCGCCGAACGCTACATGGCGGGCATCACCAGGGATACGCAGCTTGAAAGCTGGTCGATGGGGAAGAGCATCGTGTCCACGCTGTTCTCGCTCCTCATCAAAGACGGAACCTATCGACTCGATCAGCCGGCGCCGGTTCCCGAATGGCAAAGCGCCGATGACCCGCGCCGGCAGATTCAGACCACGCATCTTCTGCGCATGAGCAGCGGCTTGCGGTTCATCGCCACGCAAGATCCTGACTACACGCCCGACAAGGGATATCCCGATCACTTCTACATGTACACCGGTGCGGTGAACTCGTTTGACTACTCGGTGAACCAACCTGTACAGTTCCACCCCAACTCCGAAGGGCGCTATCGCAATTCCGATCCGCTCACCTTGCTCTACCTCGCGAAGCTCGCGATCGCCAAGCGAGGTGAGGAATTCCTCACCTGGCCGCAGCGCGCACTCTTCGATCGCATCGGCATTCGTCGTCAGGTCCTCGAGACGGATCCCTTCGGAAACTTTCTGCTGACCGGATACGACTACGGGACGCCGCGCAACTGGGCTCGATTGGGCCTTCTCTATCTCCAGGACGGCATGTGGCAGGGGACTCGGGTGTTGCCGGAAGGCTGGGCAAAGTTTGTGAGCACGCTCGCGCCCGCGTGGAAGCGTCCGGTGTACGGCGGCCTCTTCTGGATCAACGGCGACGGCAGTTGGAACATTCCGAAGGACGCCTATTTCATGTCTGGTGCCGGTGGCCAGAACACGTTCGTGATCCCGTCTCATCAGCTGGTGGTCGTGCGCATGGGACACGCCCGCGGTCAGGGGCCGGCGCGTCGAGCGACGAATGCGGCGCTCAGTCTGCTGATCGAGGCCGTATCACAGCCCAGACGATCAGGTCGATGACGGACTTAAGGCTGCGCCTTTGAGTCCTTCGACGAACCGAAAACTGTCTCTCTCTGCCAGCAACCTCACCGGATTGAAGCCGGCGGCTATCAGTTCGCGCGCCGCCTCGTAGCCGGTCGGACGCGCGACATTGCCGAACAGCCCGCCGCCGAGTCCTTCGACCACCTCGATCCGTCCTCCGGCTCGGACCACGCGCCGCGCCTCGCGCAGGCACGACGAGCGATCGTCTGACGACAAGGATGCAAAGCGTCCGCGCGTGTCGTCAATCACCGCCATATCGAACGAGTCGCTGTCGAACGATAACGCTCCACGTTCGATCGGCCGCACTTCGATCAGCGCGCCGATCTTCGCGCCCACGGCTTTTGCGCGATCCGCGCCCGCGTCATCGAACGCCGCGACGGCGGCCACGCCGCTCAAGCCCACCTTGGAGGCGAGTCCCGCGATCAACGCCCGATCGTCGCAGCCGATCATCACGAAGCGCTCGCCCATCTTCACGCCCGTCATCGACACGTGCAGTGGATCGATCGTGCGCCCGGCGCGCTTGCGCAACAGCTTGAAGAGAATCGTCACGCGCCGATCATAGCCTCGGTAACCTGATATATTCCCTCGGTGAAACAACCGCCAGGAATCGCTCCGGCTCAGGGAAAACTGGGCGTGTTACTCGTCGGCCTTGGCGCCGTCAGCACCACAACGATCGCCGGCGTGACGTCGATTCGAAAAGGTCTTTCAAAGCCCATCGGCTCCCTTACACAAATGGGGACGATCCGTCTCGGCAAGCGGACCGAGGGTCGCTCTCCCAAGATCAAAGACTTCGTGCCACTCGCCGAGCTCGACGACCTGGTGTTTGGCGGCTGGGACATCTTCGAAGAGGACTGTTACGCGGCTGCGTGCACTGCGGGGGTCTTGGAGCGAACGCAGCTGGATTCGATCCGCCCCGAGCTCGAAGCGGTTCGGCCGATGCCCGCGGTGTTCGATCAGCGTTACGTCAAACGGCTGTCCGGCCCCAACGTCAAGAAGGGGAAGAACAAGAAAGACCTCGCCGAGCAGGTGATCGCCGACATTCGGTCATTCAAACAGCGACACAACTGCAGCCGATTAGTGATGGTCTGGTGCGGCAGCACCGAGGTCTACATGAAAGAAGGCCCGGTACATCAATCGCTGGCCGCACTCGAGAAAGGTCTCGAGCACAGCGACGAAGCGATCCCGTCGAGCATGGTCTACGCGTACGCGGCGCTGAAAGAAGGGATTCCCTTCGCCAACGCGGCGCCGAATCTCACCGCCGACGTTCCGGCGATGCTGGAGTTGACCGCGGAGACGAAGGCGCCGGTTGCGGGCAACGACATGAAGACGGGGCAGACGTTGATCAAGACGATCATCGCCCCGGGACTCAAGGCCAGGATGATCGGCGTGCGGGGCTGGTACTCGACCAATATCCTCGGCAACCGTGACGGTGAGGTGTTGGACGATCCTGAGTCGTTCAAGACGAAAGAGGAGAGCAAGAAATCCGCGCTCGACTATATTTTCCAGCCACAGCTCTACCCCGATCTCTACAAGGACATCTCGCACGTTGTCCGGATCAACTATTACCCTCCCAGGGGCGACAACAAGGAAGGGTGGGACAACATCGACATCGTCGGCTGGCTCGGCTATCCGATGCAGCTCAAGATCAACTTTCTCTGTCGCGACAGCATTCTCGCTGCGCCCATCGTGCTGGATTCCGCGCTGTTTCTCGATCTGGCGAAGCGCGCCGGCATGGCTGGCATTCAGGAGTGGCTGTCGTTCTATTTCAAGGCGCCCATGCACGCCAAGGGTCTCTACCCGGAACACGATCTGTTCATTCAGTTGATGAAGTTGAAGAACACGCTGCGGTACTTGCGAGGAGAAGAACTGATCACGCACTTGGGTCTCGAGTACTACGACTAGACATCTTCTAAGGCCACTATCGTGACGTTTGAAACAAGTTTTCGGCGGGCCTTAGAAGATGTCTCGCCCCGCGGAGCGGGGCAAAACGACACTGCCCCTAGCGAAGCGGAGCCGACGCGTTCTTCTGGGCGGTTTGAGGCGAAGCTTCGCTAGGATCCCTATGAGTCCTTCCAAGACACAGCCTGCGCTTTTCGGCGGTCTCGCAATTGGTGTGCTCTCGGCCCTCCCCGTGATTGGGCTGGGCAACTTGTGTTGTTGCGCCTGGATCCTGCTGGGCGGCGCGCTCGCCAGTTACCTCATGCAGCAGAACCACCCCGAGCCGATCAACGTCGGAGACGGTGCGGTCGTGGGACTGTTCGCCGGCATGTTTGGATCGCTGGTCTGGGCGGTCATTTCGGTTCCTATGAGCTTGATGATGGCGCCGTTCCAATCGCGCATGATGCAGCGTTGGGCGGAGAACGCCGGCGACCTCCCTCCTCTCGTGCGAGAGATGCTTGGAAGCTCGGCCGGCACCGGAGCGCTGCTTGGGCTGAGCGTGCTCTTCTTCATCGTCATGTTCTTCGTGAGCAGCTTGTTCGGTTTGATTGGTGGGTTGTTCGGCGCGCTGTTCTTCAGGAAGAGTCAGCCGACGGTTCCGCCGCCGATACCGAATTAGGTTCAGGGAGGTTCAGTGAAGTTCAGGGAAGTTCAGCGAGGTTCGCCTCTCAGAACCTTCTGAAACCTCCCTGAACCGTCCCGAACCAGTAACCGATATTCCGTTCGGTGAGCTCCCAGCCCGGTTACGAGGCGTTCTTCGGATTCCTCGAGCGCCCTTTCAGCCTCACGCCTGATCCGCGGTACTCCTTCCGCAGCCGCTCGTACGGACGCGCCTTCGACACGCTCTTGCACGGCGTGGCGCGCAAAGAAGGCCTGCTGCTGTTGACCGGCGACCTCGGCGTTGGCAAGACGACCCTCTGCCGTACGCTCGTCGAGAAGCGCGACCAGACGCTCGATGCCGTCTTCGTGGCCAACGGGCTCGTCGCACCCCATCACCTGCTTCGCTTGATGCTTCAAGAGCTCGGCGCCGTCGCGACACCGGAGGACCGAAGCGCGCTCTCGGGCGCCACCCACGCCGAACTGCATCAACACTTCGACGATGCCCTGGTGGCTCTGGAGTCGCGGAATCGGGGCGTCCTGTTGATCGTCGACGAAGCGCAGACGCTGCCGGCGGCGACCGTAGACGCGATCGAATCGCTCCTGCGCCGGGGCATTGACGGTGAGCATGGGCTTCGGATTCTGCTCGCGGCCCAGCCGTCGGCCAGCGGAGCACCCGCCCTCCATCGATCGCTCGAAGAGCGGGTCGCGGTTCGGGCGCGCCTGCTGCCATTCGATCGCGACGAGTGCGCACGCTACATCGAGCATCGCCTGATCACGGCCGGCGGCGGCGCCAGCGCCATCTTCAGCAACCGCGCCCTCGAAGTGATTTATGCCCTTTCCGGCGGACTTCCGCGCCTCGTCAACCTCATCTGTGAGCGCGCCCTGAGAGAATGCGCCGCCACCGGCGCGCATCGCATCGACCCGCCGCTGGTCGAAACCGCCGCGTCGGCGCTCGAGCTTCAACGCCCACGCCTCAAGCGGTTCCGGTGGTACTCACGAAGGGCGTCATGAGCACGATGGTTCTGCGCGAGGGTTCTGCGGAGGTTCTGCACAGCGGTTCTGAGCGGTTCTGTTCATGAGGAACCTCCGCTAGGAACCTCCGTCCAGAACCTCCGTCCAGAACCTCCGTCCAGAACCTTCGTTCGGAACCTTCGTTCGGAACCTTCGTTCGAACCGCCGTTATACTCCCCCAATGTCCGAGTCGAAGCCCCGGGTCTCTCCGGAGATTGAGGCACTGCTCCAAGAAGACCGAGTCTTCCCGCCCTCTGAATCGTTTCGTGCGAAGGCAATCGTCACAGATCCCGACATCTACCGGCGCGCGGCAGATGACCCAGAGGCGTTCTGGATGGAGCGTGCGCGCGAGCTGGATTGGATTGCGCCATTCGCGAAGGGTCTCGAGTGGGCACCGCCATACGCCAAGTGGTTCAGTGATGGAACGCTGAATGTCAGCGCCAATTGTCTCGATCGACATCTGGGAACGTGGCGTCGCAACAAGGCCGCGTTCATTTGGGAAGGGGAGCCCGGCGATCGACGCACGCTGACGTATTGGGACCTTCATCGGCAGGTCTGCCAGTTCGCAGACGTGCTCAAGAAGCTTGGCGTGAGCAAGGGCGACCGCGTCGCCCTCTATTTGCCGCTCATTCCCGAGCTTGCCATCGCCATGCTCGCATGCGCGCGCATCGGCGCTGTCCACTCGGTCGTGTTCGGCGGTTTCAGCGCCGAATCGCTTCGCGACCGCATCAACGACGCACAAGCCAGGGTCCTTGTGACCGCTGACGGCGGTTACCGCCGAGGATCGATGGTCCCCCTCAAACAGATGGCGGACGAGGCGCTGAGTGACACGCCGAGCATTCGACATGTCGTGATCGTCCGCCGCGGCTTTGCCGACATACCCGCTCACGTCAAGGAGGGGCGAGACCACTGGTATCACGACCTGATGGCTGAGGCGTCAGCCGACTGTCCCGCCGAGCCGATGGGCGCAGAGGATTTGCTCTTCATCCTCTACACATCCGGCACGACCGGGAAGCCCAAGGGCATTGTCCACACGACTGGTGGCTATCTGGTTGGCGCGTATACGACGACCAAGTGGGTCTTCGACCTCAATGACCACGACGTGTACTGGTGTACGGCTGACATCGGCTGGATCACTGGCCACAGCTACGTCGTTTATGGCCCGCTCGCCAACGGCGCCACGGTTGTGATGTATGAGGGCGCCCCCGACTGGCCGCAGAAGGATCGGTTGTGGGAGATCATCGAGCGGTACGGCGTCACCGTGTTCTATACGGCGCCGACCGCGATCCGCGCGTTCATGCGGTGGGGGACCGACTGGCCGGCGCGACGGGACCTCTCATCGCTCCGCCTGCTGGGCTCGGTGGGTGAGCCGATCAACCCGGAAGCGTGGGTCTGGTATCACCTGCACATCGGCCGGCAGAATTGTCCGGTCGTCGATACCTGGTGGCAGACCGAGACGGGATCCATTCTGATCACACCGCTACCCGGGATCACGACCACCAAACCCGGGTCGGCGACCCACGCGTTCCCCGGTATAAGCGCCGAGATTCTCAACGACAAGGGTGAAAGGGTGCCGGTCGGCGGAGGATTGCTAGCGATCACCAAGCCCTGGCCATCGATGTTGAGAGGGATCTATGGCGACCCCGAGCGCTTCGTCGCTCAATACTGGAGCCGCTGGAAGGGCGACATTTACTTCACTGGAGACGGCGCCAAGCGTGACGACGAAGGTTACTTCTGGCTCCTTGGCCGTGTGGACGATGTGTTGAACGTTGCCGGCCACCGCATCGGGACGATGGAAGTGGAGAGTGCCCTTGTCGATCATCACAAGGTCGCCGAGGCGGCCGTGGTCGGGCGGCCCCACGAGATCAAGGGACAGGCGCTGGCGGCGTTCGTCACCGTGAAAGAAGGCACCAAACACTCAGTGGAGCTGGCCGACGAGCTCAAGAAGCACGTGTCGCACAAGATCGGCGCCATCGCCCGGCCCGACGACATCATCTTTGCTGCCGACCTGCCGAAGACGCGCTCGGGAAAGATCATGCGTCGCCTCCTTCGCGACATTGCAGAAGGCAAAACGCTGGGCGATACGACAACCCTCGCCGACCCCGCCGTCGTCGCCCGGTTGAAGGAGCAGTACGAGCCGAGCGAGAGCTGAACCGAAGCAAGAAGTCAGAAGCAAGAAGCGAGAAATTGTGGGAAGCCACGTGAACGCTAAAGTTTGCGCGCCTTGCTGCCGAAAGCAATAACGGCACGCCCACTTTCTCGACGCTCTGTGCCCCATCGGAGTGTCGATGTCCCTACAAAAGAAACTCAGCGGATCCATCCTGGGGCCTGAGCCAGGCAACGACGCGCCGATCATCGAGCTGGTGGAGTTGATTGCTCGGAGCGCGGTCCGCGCGTTGGCCAGCGACATCCACATCGAGCCGTCCGAGAAGGGTCTGCTCGTCCGCCACAGGCTGGATGGTTTGCTGAAGGAAGTGATGGAGCTGCCTAAATGGGTCCACGAGGCGCTGATCGCGCGCGTGAAGATCATCGCCGGCCTCGACATCGCCGAGCGCCGGCTTCCACAGGACGGACGCATCCGCCTTCAAGCCGAAGATGGAAAGCCGGTGGACTTCAGGGTGTCGACCCTGCGCACGCTGCACGGCGAAAAGATCGTGCTGCGACTGCTCGATCATCAGAGGGGCGTGCCGTCACTCGAGCAGTTGGGGTTCTCGCCCACCGCGCTGGAGGATCTACGGCAGTTCTTGCGATTCCAGCACGGGATGATTCTGGTCGTCGGTCCAACTGGCAGCGGCAAGACGACAACGCTCTGTTCGGCGCTGACGACTCTCCGGTCTGAACAGACCAACATCGTCACCATCGAAGATCCGATCGAGTACCAACTGCCAGGAATCAATCAAACGCAGGTGAGCGATAAGGTAAAGCTCACCTTCGCGAGCGCGCTTCGATCGATTCTTCGCCAGGATCCCGACGTCATCCTGGTGGGCGAGGTGCGGGATCAGGAGACAGCCCGCATTGCCATGCAAGCAGCTCAGACCGGGCATCTGGTGCTCACGACGCTCCACACTGATGACGCTCCATCGGCGGTCACCCGGCTGGTGGACATCGGCATCGAGCCATACATCGTCGCCTCGGCGACGATCGGCATCGTTGCGCAGCGGCTTGTGCGCCGGCTTTGCTCGTCCTGTCGATCTCCATGCCCGCTCCCTCCGGATCTGCGCCGAACCCTTCATGTCGACGACGAGACGCGTCACGACTTTCACCGCGCCGTGGGGTGTGACCTCTGCCATCACACCGGCTATCGCGGCCGCCTGGGAATCTACGAGGTGATGCCCGTCTCCGACAAAATTCGCCGGTTGATCGCGCAGCGAGCGTCGGAAGCGACTCTTCGAGAGGCGGCTCGGTCCGCGGGCATGCTCTCGCTCGCTGAAGACGGCCTCGAGAAGGTGAAAGCCGGCGTGACCACAGCCGAGGAGCTGCTTCGAGTCGTCACCGAAGTCGGTGAGGGTGGAACGGTCTGCCCATCGTGTCGTGGAGCTGTGGCGCACGACTACGTCGCGTGTCCAGCGTGCGGCCTCCGATTGAAGAACGTCTGTGCTGGCTGCGGCCGTGGCCTGCAGCGAGAGTGGTCCTTCTGTCCTTTCTGCGCCCGAACGGTCGCGGAGTCGCATCACGAGGAGGACGCATGCCGACTGCCAGAACACACTACGAGCTGATGAGCATCGACCCCTCGGCCGACGACGCGGGGATCAAGACGGCGTTTCGCGAACAGATCGCGCGCTACCATCCTGACAAGGTCGTCCACCTGGGGCAGGAGTTTCAGGAGCTTGCCGCCGAGCGAACGGCGGAGCTCACCGCCGCTTACACGACGCTCATCGATCCTGCGCTTCGACGGCAATATGACGAGTCGCTTCGCGTCCGCCAGGTCGTCAGGCACGACAGTGGTGCAGATCCAGCTCGCTTCTCGGCAGAACGCGCAGGAGGGGACGGGATTGTCCAGCGCGCGCTGATCGGCCGGGTGCGAAACGCCGTGATCGATCTCTATGGGGCGGTTGACTCCCCGCGCGTGCGTGGCTTCGATCTGACGCTCGTGCCCACCACGAGCCCGCCGCTCATGCGGTCGCCGTTTCCTCGTGTGTTCGTGAAGCTTCGGGACGTCGCGGATGCGGCGCAAGTGCGAGAGGCATGCGCAGAGGCGGCACGCGCGGGCCTGCATGTGCCTGGATCTCCGATCAACGTACTGTTGTTCGGCAAACGACTCAGCGACGAGCCGCAGATTCTGATGGCGTGCGACAACGTACGCAACCAGAGGCGTGCAGGGGTTCCTGAGAAGACGTTTGCCGTGGTGATCGACGCGGCCGATTGGAGGGCGCTTTTTGCCTCGTCCGCTCCGCCTGCACTTCGCCGATTCATCGATCGGCTCCGCACCTGATCACACCTCCGCACCTTCGCACCTTCGCATCTCCGCAGGTTCGCAGTCCCACAGCTCCGTACCGTTGTCGTCGGAACCGGCCCAGGTCGTGGTTCGTCCTCCTTGATAGACTGGTAGTCCTTGATGCCCCTCATCGAGACCCGGGATCTTTGGAAGACCTATCAGATGGGCGACGAGCAGATTCACGCTCTTCGCGGCGTCAGCATTCAGATCGAGCGCGGCGAGTATGTCGCCATCATGGGACCGTCCGGCTCGGGCAAGTCCACGCTCATGAACCTGATTGGTTGTCTCGACACGCCAAGCCGGGGCACCTACCTCCTGAACGGCAAGGAGGTGAGCCGGATGACCGACAACGAGCTGGCGCGGATTCGCAACGAAGAGATTGGATTTGTGTTCCAGACGTTCAATCTGCTGCCGCGCGCCACGGCGCTGCACAACGTCGAGCTGCCGCTGGTTTACGCGGGCGTGTCGAAGAAGGATCGTCTGGAGCGTGCGAAACTCGCGATCGAGAAAGTCGAGCTGACGCCTCGCATGAATCACAAGCCGAACGAGCTCTCAGGTGGTCAGCGACAGCGGGTCGCCATCGCGCGAGCGCTCGTGAACAACCCTTCCATTCTGCTGGCCGACGAACCGACCGGGAACCTCGATTCGAAGACCGGCGTGGAGATCATGGGTCTGTTTGCCAGGCTGCACGAATCAGGCAATACGATCATCGTCGTGACCCACGAAGCCGAGGTCGCCGCGTACGCCCATCGAGTGGTCGCGATTCGTGACGGGCAGGTCGAGAAGGACGTCAGGCAGACCCCGCACGCCTCCGCGGCTACTGTGTAGCGACAAAGGGCCGATCGTTGGCGTAGGTCGCCTTCCCGGTGCGGCTGCGGCTGAAACGTCAGGGCAACTGAGAGCCACACCTGCGCAGGCGCCCAGGCCGTCATCGTGGGGGCACGATTCTACACAGCTGCCCAGTGGCCATGATCCACCTGCCGAAGCGGGGCGCCGAAGTTGACGAGCGCCGGGTCGAGCTCGATGCGTGCACGTGGAGCATCCGGGTCGGTTGCCGGCACTGCCGACAGCAGCGCCTTTGTATACGCATGCTGCGCCGCCGCGAAGATTCGATGCGTCTCGCCCATCTCGACGACCTTTCCCAGGTACATCACGGCGACGCGATTCGAGATGTGACGCACCAGACGCAAGTCGTGCGCGACGAAGAGATAGGTCAGCTTCAGTTGCTGCTGAAGGTCCATCAGGAGGTTGATCACTTGAGCCTGAATGGATACGTCCAGCGCCGAAACCGGCTCGTCGGCGATGATGAAGGAGGGATTCAGCGCGAGCGCGCGCGCGAGGCCAATGCGCTGACGTTGACCGCCGCTGAACTCGTGCGGGTACCGATCGAGATGCGACGGATCGAGGCCGACGAGCCGAAACAGCTCAGCCACGCGTTCTCGGCGCTCGGCCTTGCCGCCGATCTTGTGAATCACGAGCGGCTCTTGGACGATCGTGAGCGCACGCATCCGCGGATTGAGCGACGAGTACGGGTCCTGAAAGACCATCTGCATGTCACGGCGCGCCGCCCGCATCCGGGCGCTCGAAAACGCCAGCACGTTTTCACCGCGAAACAGCACTTCGCCGGACGTCGGGTCCACCAGACGCAGCATGCAGCGCCCGGTCGTGCTCTTGCCGCTGCCCGATTCGCCCACCAGAGCGAACGTCTCGCCCTCGTCGATCGTAAAACTGACATCGTCTACGGCCTTGACGATCGTCTTCGGTCGGAGAAAGCCGCCGCCTCGCTCGAAATGCTTGACGAGATGACGAACCTCGACGAGCGGCATCAGTTGGCGCCTCGGTCGCGCACGGTCGGCAAGGCTTCGGCTCCGCCGCTCGACTGCAGGGCTGACTGGTCGGCCCCGAGTTGATGCAGATAGCACTTCACCAGGTGCCCCGGTCCAATCGTCGTCTCACTGGGGAATGCCGTGTCGCAGACAGGCATGCGATCGCGACACCGTGGACTGAACGCGCACCCAGGCGGCAACGACGCCAGGTTCGGGACGGCGCCTTCGATGGCTTTCAGTCGAGAACCAGCGGCGCCGCCGGGAATGGAGGCGAGGAGCCCCCGCGTGTAGGGGTGCTGCGGGTTATGGAAGATTTCACGCACGGCGGCGGTTTCGACGATGCGGCCGGCGTACATCACGGCCACGCGATCGGCGGTCTCGGCGATGACGCCAAGGTCGTGGGTGATGAGGAGCAGCGAAAGATCAAACTGTCGCTTCATCTCACGCAGCAGGTCGAGGATCTGCGCCTGAACGGTGACGTCGAGTGCGGTGGTCGGCTCATCTGCGATGACGAGCGGCGGCTTGCACGCGAGCGCGATCGCCAGCATCACGCGTTGCTGCATGCCACCAGAGAGCTGATGCGGGTAGTCGTCGACTCGCTTTTCCGGATCGGTGATGCGCACCGCGCGAAGCAGCTCAATGGCGCGAGCGCGCCCGTCGGCCCTTGAGGCGAGACCATGAACGATCAGCGCCTCGGCGATATGAGCGCCGACGCGCATGACCGGATTGAGCGCGGCCATCGGTTCCTGAAACACCAATCCGATTCCCGCTCCGCGAACGCGCCGCATCTCTGGTTCTGAGAGCGTCAGCAGTTGTTGGCCCTGAAAAGTGATGCGTCCGCGGGCGATTCGTCCGGGCGCTTGCAGCAGCCGAATGATGGAGAAGGCCGTCGCCGATTTGCCGCTTCCCGATTCGCCGACCAGGCCCAGCGTCTCGCCCTTGCGAATCTCGAAGGACACATCGTCGACGGCGACCACCGGCCGAGGCGCGAGGTCAAAAACGGTTGTGAGACCCTCGACGACGAGGATGGGGTCAGAGGCCATGCGTTCGACGCGTCAGTTTTTCACAGTACGCACTTTTAGGCACGGTGTCTGACACCACTCCCGGGGCGGTGCCAGACACTGTGTGTCAATCCAGACTCACTTCGCGGTATTCGCCGAAGACGGCGCGGAGGCTGTCGGCGATTTCGCCGACCGTGGCATGCGCCTCGACCGCCGAGACGATGGATGGCACGAGGTTGTCGTCGCCGCGCGCGGCCGACGCGACCCCGTCGAGCGCGGCGCGCCACTTCGAATGGTCGCGCGTGGCCCGCAGCCGCTTCACCCGCGCACTCTGCTGCCGCTCGAGCTCTGGGTCAATCTCGAAGAGCTCGATGCCGGACGCCTCGTCGGACTGGTACTTGTTCACGCCCACCACGATCGCCTTGCCTAGGTCGACGGCCACCTGCGCCCTATACGCCGATTCCTGAATCTGACGCTGGATGTATCCGGCTTCGATCGCCGCGAGCGTCCCACCGACCGCGTCGATTCGATCGAGTAGTTCGCGCGCGCCCGCTTCGATGCGGTTGGTCAGCGATTCGAGGTGGTACGAGCCGGCGATGGGGTCCACCGTGTTGGCGACGCCGGACTCGTGCGCGATGATCTGTTGAGTTCGCAGCGCGATTCGCGCGGCCTCCTCTGTGGGGAGCGCAAGCGCCTCGTCTCGGCCATTCGTGTGCAGCGACTGTGTTCCGCCCAGCACTGCCGCGAGCGCCTGCAGGGCCACACGAACGATGTTGTTGTCGGGTTGCTGCGCCGTGAGCGTGCTGCCGGCGGTTTGCGTGTGGAAGCGGAGCTGCTGGGCCCTGGGGTGGCTGACGCCAAATCGATCGTGCATCAGTCGCGCCCAGAGCCGGCGAGCGGCGCGGAACTTGGCAATCTCCTCGAGAAAATCGTTGTGGGCGTTGAAGAAGAACGAGATGCGCTGGCCGAAGTCGTTGGCGGCAAGCCCCGCGTTCACTGCAGCCTGCACGTAGGCCGTGGCGTTGGCGAACGTGAAGGCGACCTCTTGAATAGCGGTCGAACCCGCTTCGCGGATGTGATACCCGCTGATCGAGATGGTGTTCCACTGCGGCGCTTCCCGCGAGCAATACGCAAAGATGTCGGTCACGATCCGGAGGGAGGCCTTCGGCGGATAGATATAGGTGCCGCGGGCGATGTACTCCTTCAGGATGTCGTTCTGCACGGTGCCCGAAAGCTGGTGGGGCGCCAGCCGCTGCCGCTTCCCGACCGCGACGTAAAGCGCCAACAGGATGATGGCAGTCGCGTTGATCGTCATCGACGTGGAGACGCGGTCGAGCGGGATTCCGTCGAAGAGCGCCGCCATGTCCTCAATCGAATCGATGGCCACGCCGACCCGGCCGACTTCTCCGGCCGCAAGGACATGATCCGAGTCGTACCCGATCTGGGTTGGAAGGTCGAAGGCGACGCTCAGCCCACTCACGCCCTGCGACAGGAGATACCGGTACCGCTTGTTCGATTCGGCCGCGGTCCCAAACCCCGCATACTGCCGCATCGTCCACAACCGGCCTCGATACATCGTCGGCTGGATTCCACGAGTGAAGGGGAATTCGCCCGGATAGCCGAGGTCTTGCTCGATATCGAAGTCGGCCAGGTCTTCGGGGACGGCGTAGTAGCGCACTGGTTGATTCTAAGGGCCGACAACCCGCGCGGCGTACCCTGGGGGGCAGCAACGGTCCGCAACAAAGGCGCGGCCCCATGAGGGTGTACGGGGCCTGGCCCCGTCACCGATTGTCACGGGGCCAGGCCCTGTCATCGATGCTGGATGCGCATCGCGCAGTTCTGTCATCCGCCCAAGTCACGGCAGATACACAACTTATGGGGTCTCCTCCTTGACATGGCACAAGGGCGCCCCTAGAATGGCGCAGCTATTCCCCGACCCCTCAAGCCAGCCCGATGAGGATTCTCTGCCGATACCTGCCCACCGCCAGGGGGGTGCTATCGGCAGGTGCCGACGGCTCCCAGCCTGTTGGCGTCTGCAGTAGAAGGGAGCCAACTGATGGATGAGGTCGTCAACCGCTTTGCCCGGGAACTCGCCGATTCAATCGCCGCGGCGGTCGCCGAAAGCGCGCAGGTGGAAGCGTGTCGAGAGCGAGCCCGAGCGGCCGGCTACGAGATGAAGGTGAACCTCGAAGCCGTTGTGGGTTTTGTGAACCGGACTCAGCCGGTGGATGAAGGAGACCCGGCCACGAAAGTTCAGACCCCGCGAAAACCCTTCGATATCACGGTGAACGATCGACGCTTCCTTCGATCGCTCCGCATCGCGGCCGAAGAGCTCAAGGTCGAGGAAACCAACTAACCGCTGCTCCCAATCGGACCGCGGGGTGGGTTCCCGCGGTCCAGATCCTCAGTTCTGTTTCCCCTGATTTGCGACAGCTCGAGCTGCCGCTTCGGCGGCCGCCGGATCTCCGAGGTATCGATGACCTCGAGGCTTCAGCGAGGCGTCCAGCTCATAAACCAGCGGAATACCGGTCGGGATATTCAACTCGACGATGTCCTGGTCGGAGATGTCGTCGAGGTACTTGACCAACGCTCGCAGCGAATTGCCGTGGGCGACGATCACCACACGCTGACCGGATCGCACCGCAGGCGCGATCGTTTCGTGCCAATAGGGAAGGAACCGAGCCACTGCGTCTTTCAGCGATTCGGTCAACGGGAGCTCATCAGGCGCAAGTGAGCGATATCGTGGGTCGCGACCGGGATGCCGCGGATCATCAATGGCGAGCGCCGGTGGAGGAATGTCGTAGCTTCGCCGCCAGATCTTGATCTGCGCTTCTCCGTGTTTCGCCGCCGTCTCTGCCTTGTTCAATCCCTGGAGCGCGCCGTAGTGTCGCTCGTTCAGCCGCCAGCTCCGTTCGACCGGCAGCCAGAGCCGATCGAGCTCGTCGAGCGCGATCCAGCACGTCCGAATGGCGCGCTTCAGGACTGAGGTGAACGCGAGATCGAAGTCGAGCCCTTCGGATTTGATGAGCTGCCCGGCCACCTTCGCCTCGTCGCAACCCTTGTCGGACAAGTCGACGTCGGTCCAGCCCGTGAAACGGCTCTCTTTGTTCCAAGTCGACTCGCCGTGCCGCAGCAGAACAAGAGTGTGAGTCATATCGGGGACAACGACGGACGTCGCGACACGCGCACGCCGACAGGTAGGGGCGGTTCGCGAA
>JBOGIV010000064.1:0-19391 GCA_050747925.1 Vicinamibacterales bacterium | reverse complement strand
CCCTCGGGAACGTGGGTGTCGATCTCCCCAAACGCCGGCCGGCACAGAGAGGTGGCGACCTGCGCAAGCCTGTCCTGGGGCGGCAGAAGCGAACGGATACCGAGCGACAAGGACTGCGCGAACGAGTCGCCCCACAAGAACAACGTCCGTCGCCGTCCGCGTTCGGTGCACGCCGCGTCGAGCGTCTCGCGAGCGTGGCCCGACGGCCAGTCCATGAAATCGCATCCACGACGGTACGCCTCATCGATGCCGTGCTTTTTCATCCACTCGTAGTACTGGACAAAGTGCGCCTGATCGGTGCGATTGATCGGCCGTTCGAAGAGACCGCCGGCCCGATACGTCACCACGGCCGTCGCCAGCACGGCCACCATCACCGTGCACAACACGGGCACCGTGAATCGCCTTCGAGGCCCATGTCGAATCGGCCTCTCCACGAGCTCATAGGTCAACGCCGCGAGGACGACGCTCGACGACACGGCCGCGAGTCGCACCAACACGGCGGGCGTTTCGCCCTGAACGATTCGCGAGAAAGACAGCAGCGGCCAGTGCCAGAGGTACAGCGGGTAGCTGATCAGCCCGACCCACACCAGCCACGACTGCGCGAGGAGGTTCCGATTGATCCACGTCGCCGGTCCCGCCGCAACGATCGCGAACGTCCCGATCGTTGGAAGCAGCGCCCACAGCCCGGGAAAGAGGCGCCCGCCGTCGAGGACACCGACCGCCATCGCGATGAGCGTGATGCCGACTGCAGACCCGATCTCCCGGAGGTAAGGCCGGCTGCCGACGAACCTCTCGACGATCTCGAGAGGCCGCGTCGGCCAACCAGTGCGTGAGACGACAGCCGCCGACAACACCGCGCCAGTCAGCAGCTCCCAGAGGCGCGTTAACGGCGAATAGAACGTGCCGACAACGTCCCAGCGAATCTCCTTGACGTTGAGCAGGAAGGACGCAGCGAGCAGGAACACCGCGGGGCCAAGCGGATGCAAGCGCGTGCGCCAGGCCAGAACTAACAGCATCGGCCACGCGAGGTAGAACTGCTCCTCGATTCCAAGCGACCACAGATGCTGCAGCGGCCTGGTATCGGCCGCAGCCTCGAAGTACCCCGATTCGCTCCAGAGCACGTAGTTCGACACGAACGCGACGCCGGCGGCAATGTGCCGGCTCAATTGTTGGTAGTCGTCTGCGAAGAGCACGAACCACCCGCAGACGTAGCAGGCCGTGAGTACGACGGCCAGCGCCGGGAAAATGCGTCGAATACGTCGCGCGTAGAAATTCGCGAAGCTGAATCGGTCCTGCTGGAGCGCGTCGAGGATGATGCCCGAGATCAGATAACCCGAAATCACGAAGAAGACGTCGACGCCGACAAATCCGCCTTTCGCCCAGTCGGGGAACGCGTGAAAGGCAATGACGGCGATCACCGCGACGGCGCGAAGACCGTCGACGTCGGGCCGGTACTTCACAGCGCCATCCTCGACGACAGCGCGAAGAGCAGCCAGGCCACCCATCCCCACCCGAGAAAGACGTAAATCACGCCAAGGACTCGATAAGCCGGCGGGTTGATCGCAGCGGTGGTCTCGCGCGGAGCGGCAAGCAGCGTCGCCAGGCCAAGCAGCAGGATCGGATCGAACACAAACGAGTAGCGCGGCTTCGCGATGGCCACGAGGCACAGCACCAGGCTTCCAGCGATCGTGCCGGCCAGCAAAAGGCCGATGGCTGGTGCACGTCGCAGGATTCCGGCCAGCCCGAGGAGTCCGCCGAACAGAATCACGGTCCATTGCGCGTTCGCGGCGGAGAGGAGCACGAGCGCCGTGGGCGAGAAAATGCCGGCCCGCTGCTCGCCGCCGGCCAGCTCGAGGACGTCGGTCTTTGGCGCGAACACCCGAGCCAATCGTCCCACCGCGCGTCGCGCGAACGTGCCAGGGTGGGCCGCAATCCACGCCAGAGCGAGACGTTGGAGTTCGGCGGGCGAGCCAGCTGGATACGCCAGTTGGCCGCTCCACTGCTGGCGCCGGAACTCGATCTGTTCACGTGTGGCGAGCGGGCTGAACAGATCCAGGTCCTCCGCGTACACATCGCGATTGCCGAGGTAGAGGTTGTAGGCAGAGTTGTTGGAAACGATCGGTTGTCCGGTCACCTGTCGATTGCGGACAACCCACGCGCCGACAACCAACGTGCCGGCCATGAAAAAGACGAGCGCTGAGCGCCGCCACACCGAGGGGTTCGCGATCCGGCGAGCGGCGACAGGCCACACGAGCAACAGCGGCATCAGGCTGGGGCGCGTCAGCGACAGTGTTCCTGCAAGCAGCCCCGCCGCCGCAGACGTCCCAACGCCGGCCCGCGGCCGCGTCAACAACACGAGGACCAGCAGCGTTTGAAAGAGCGCAGGTGTCTCCGATGTCGTGAACTGCGCATGCGAAATCGCAGGAAGGTAAAGAGCATAGCCTGCAGTCGCCAGCGTCGTGAGTCGCGTGATTTGTTGGGGGTCGTCCGTGAACACGGCGGCGCCAAGCCGCCTGGCGAGCGTCGCGATGGCCAGCAGGCATCCGAGGTCCAGCCCAATCCAGACCAATCGAATCGTGGCCACGGAGTCGCTGCGAAGGATCCACCGCGCCGCGGCGATGAGCCAGCCGGTGACCGGCGGCCAAAAGAGATCCTGTTCGCCATGCAGCAGCGCGCCAGCGGCGACAAAGTAGCTGTCCTCGTCAGACGCAAAGCGAGAGGGGGAAACGGCGAACCACGCGATGACGCGAAGCGTGAGAGCCAGAGCGAGCGGCCAGATCGCCCCGCCCTTGCCAGCCCTAACCGTGTCACGAGCGGTCGTCATGCGCGCGAGAAGACGAGCGAGCGCCTGCTCCGCCGGAACATTTCGGTAGTATACCCGCCGCTTCGAGAGCGCCCGTCAGCGCGCCAGATGCTCAGCGAGCCATCGCGCAGCGATCGTCCCGATCAGTCGATCGGCTTCTGGATGCAAATGCCCTGCGATGCCGAGACCGCCAGCCGGCCCACTGTAGACCGGACGACCGGTTTGCTCTCGCAGAGCGAGCAGCTCGGGCTGTGCATTCACGAAGGCGATCCGATCGGACTCGAGCAACTGGGCAATTCGAGCGAGCGGCAAGGACGTGTCGAGATCAGGAAATGGTTTGACAAAGTGGTCCGCGACCTCTGCATCCACCGTAAACGCGTTGTCGATCCCGATCACGAGCAGCGGCGCGCCGCGTGTCGCCGCGAGATCGCGAATGCCTCGGAAGGCCGCCATCGTGACCTCATACGCGCCTTTGACGTACGGGCTGCTCGCCCGTGAAGCCTGATAGAACGGATGCCATGAGACTGGCTCTTCGTAATAGACCCAGGCCCGCCAGCCCAGGCGGGACGGAAGATTGGGCCACCAGCGAAACACGGCCTTGTTGAATCGCAGCATCGCGCGATTCACGATGCGCAAGTACACTTCGCTGCCCAACAAACTGGAGTGCAGCGCCGAGGTCCAGGGCACCGCCTGGACCCTGGTCGCCCCGTCTGACACGCGCAGGTACGGCCGGGATGCGCGCTGCGGCCCATACGCCAACTCGGGGTAGGGATAGTTGTCCCGCAGGTCGTTCCACGCGAAGAACAAGAGCACGACGGCGCGCGGAGCAAGGCGTGCCGTATGCTGCCGGAGCTTCAGGAGCTCCTGCGTGGTCCCAAAGCCCGTGACGCCCAGATTGAAGCCATCGATTGCGATGCCGGCATCTCGAAGCCGTCGCTGCGCTTCGGAGGGCCACTCCTTGCGATCGGTGAAGGAGTCGCCAAGAAACAACACGCTGAGGTCGTTCCCGGCATTGAGAGGAAGAGGCGTGACCGGCCGTACCGAATCCCAGCCCAGCGTTTGGTCAGGGACAATGCCTGGGTCAGGCGTATACGTCGGAGGGTATCGAAGACGGAAATACAGTTCGGCGGCGAGGCACGCCACGGCCAACGCAGTGAGCGTCGAAGCACAAGCCAGCGCCAGGCGACCGACCCGAGAGCGGAATCGCGTGGACGAAGCCGACGAAATCATCAAGCGAGGGCGGTCGAACGCGAGCGGCGCTGCCACGCGAACGCGACGACCAGAACGAAAGACACGGCCACGTATTGCGCCAGCGCAACCGCGCTCATGAGGCGATCGGGGGTCTGCGAAAAGAGCTGCAAGTAGCTTTCGGCCGACCATGGTGTGAGGATCGGCCACGCACGCGGTGGCGCTTCGACGAAATCCGGCGGGATCGTGAGCAGCCATCGGCCACTGACGATCTGTCCTGTGAACAGCAAGGCCGCGGCGGCTTTGGCGCCACTCCAGTCAACCGTCTCAGCCGCCTTGCCGATCAAGACGAGAACAATCGGCGAGCTCCACATCAGGAACCGTTCCGTATCGCTGCCCCCGATCCCCGCCAGGATCACTGCGCTGACGAGCATCACGGCGTGATCGGGAAACTGGGACAGGTGCGTCTTGACCGCGCCCCAGCCGACCGCCAGCAATGACACTGCGGGACCGAACGCGATGAAGATCGCCAGCAGATACGTCGGCAGCGGCTTGCTGTAGGCCCAGTAGAACGCCGCATCGGCGAACCAGTAGTCCGAGCTCGGCGTCGCAATCAGGTGGGTGAGACCGATTCCTGCAAGTGACGTCACCAGTCCGAGCGTCGCGTTGATGAAATCCGTCGACGCAGACCCCGCCGACGTCGGCGACCGCGAGTCACGCTGCCGGACACGGGCGCCGAACATCAGCGCCAGCGGAACGATCAGCGTGGTCTCCCGAATCAGCGAGCCACCAAAACAGATCAACGCAAAGGGGATGCGTCGATGAGCCATCAGGAGCGCGCCGACCATGGCACAAAGCGCGCCAGGATCGATGTAGGTCGGGTACCACCAGACCTGCCGGAGCGGCGCCACCCAATGAAACGCGAACCCCGCGAGCAGCCATGGCGCGATCGTACTCGAGACGTGCCGTCGAACCCACGCATCGACCAGAAACAACAGCAGCACGGACGCCGCAACGTTGACCGTCCACAGTCCGAGCCTCGGTGCGAGTGGGACGAGCGCGGCCAGACAGGGTGCGCCAATGCGATACGCAAACGGCTCACGAGCGTTCAGCGGCTCGCGCCAGCATTGTGCCGTCAGTTCGGCGTACTGCGAGCCGTCCCAACCGAGTCCGTTGTTGTAGGTGATCGGTTTCTGAAAGAGGATCGACAGCGCGATCACCAACGCCGTGAGGGCCGCGCAGAACAAGAACCGGTTCATCGGGCGGGTGGAAGCGTTGCGGTAGTATACCTGCCGGTGCTTTTCTCTCCGACGGGCGTCACCCGACGCGCGTTTCTGCACGCGGCGACCGCCGGGTTGGTCTGGCCGCGCACGAGCGAGGCGCTCTCGCCACCCCCTCGCGAGACGCTCTACAACGGCATCGTCCTTCCTTCCCCGTGGCCCCCTCGAAGAGCGGAGCTCTCGACGATTCCGCAGCGGCCGCCGTACCTGTCATCGCCGCCTGAGGTCATCTCGATCGATGTTGGACGGCAGTTGTTCGTCGACGACTTCCTCATCCAGGAGTCGTCTCTCCATCGCACCTTTCATCGCGCGACCTATCACGCGAAGAATCCATTGCTGACACCGGTCAGCGACTTCGAGCGCCGCGATCCGTACGCTTCGGTGACCGGCGTCGCACCGAGTCCATCGGCGATGGTGTTCAGCGACGGCGTCTTCTTCGATCCAGCCGATCGTCTCTTCAAGCTGTGGTACATGGCCGGGTACCAGCAGCACACGGCGCTGGCCGTGTCGCATGACGGCATCACGTGGGATCGCCCCAAGCTCGACGTCGTGCGCGGCACGAATATCGTGTCTGCAGCGCAGCGCGATTCCAACACGGTCTGGCTCGACCTCGACGCCCGCGACCCGAGTCAGCGCTATAAGATGGCCAGCTACGATCTGGGACCGAAGGCACTCAGGCTCCGAGTGTCGCGGGACGGCGTCCATTGGCGCGAGTTGGGCCTCTCCGGCCGATGTGGAGATCGCAGCACGTTCTTTCGCAACCCGTTTCGCGGCGTCTGGTGCTTCAGCCTTCGCGCCAACGAGCCGGGGACGCTGATTCGCTCGCGCCAGTATCACGAGGCGGGCGCGTTTGCGCCCGCAGTCTGGGCCGATGCTGAACCCGTCGCGTGGGTGGCGTCGGACACGCTCGACCCGCCGCGACCCGATCTGCAGACAGCACCGCAGATCTACAACGTGGATGCCGTCGCCTACGAGAGCCTGTTGCTCGGCCTCTTCACGATGTATCGGGGCGAGCGACCGGATCGGGAAAAGCCCAACGACTTGTGCGTGGCGTTCAGTCGCGACGGCTTTCACTGGTCACGCGACTGGCGCGAACCGTTCGTCAGCGTTTCAGAAACGCCAGGCGATTGGAACTGGTGCAATGTCCAGTCGGCGGGCGGCGGCTGCCTGGTCGTGGGCGATCACCTGTATTTCTACGTCAGCGGGCGGCAGGGCCGCCCCGGCACCAACCTTCCGGGCGAGTGCACCACGGGGCTCGCGACGCTTCGGCGCGACGGCTTTGCCTCGGTCAGCGACCAATGGTCCGGCGGCCTCCCTCGCCTGATCTCTTCTCGACCGTCGAGCCTGACGACGAGGCCCGTTCGGTTTTCGGGCAGGCACCTCTTCGTGAACGCCGACGTCCAAGGCGAGCTCCGTGTCGAGGTGCTCGATCGGGCGGGCCGGGTGCTCGAACCCTACTCCGCCGACCGCGCGATTCCGGTCAACGGCAATGCGACGCGCCACAAGGTGCAATGGCAGGATCGCCCGACGCTCGCCGATCTCTCCGGCGACATCGTCCGATTCCGCTTCACGCTGTCGCGAGCACGGCTCTATGCCTTCTGGGTCAGCCCGACACTCGCCGGACACAGTCGAGGGTACCTGGCGGCGGGAGGCCCGGGGTTCCAGAGCTCGGACGATGTCCCCTGACGAGGTGTCAGGGCGATCGCGGCTCGATCGGCTGGATTGGGCCGTCCTGATCGCTGTCGGCCTGTTCTCGTCGGTGTGGTCCGTGACCGCGGCACGCGAGCTGGGACCAACCTTCGACGAGCCGTTCAACATCCAAAACGGTCTGGAGTTCTGGCGCACCCAGAACCCGCGTGAGTTCCTGGCTGCCGGAACCTTGGCGCTGTCGATGCAGGTGCAGACGCTGCCGCTCTACATCATCGAAAGCACGACTGGCCGACGGTGGGTCGTCGCCACGGACATGAGCGCGATGTTGAGCGTCGCGAGAAGCGTCAACCTGTTGTTCTGGTGGCTGCTGTTGCTGTACGTCATGCGGCTTGGGCGCGCGCTTGGCGGAGCGTGGCCGGGGCGCTTCTCGGTCGCGCTGGTGGGACTGGAACCCAACTTCCTCGCCCACGCGGGTCTGGCGACGGCGGACATCAGCGTCACCGCTCTTCTGCTCGTATCCGTCTACCACTTTCGTGCGGGACGCGAAGCCGCCTGGGGACGTCGCATTGCCTTACCTGGCGCGCTGTTCGGTCTGTCCATACTCGCGAAGCTGAGTGCGCTGATCTTCGGGCCCGTGGCGATGCTCCTCATCGAACTCGAGCGCCAGCTGAAAAACAGTGCGGTGGCTCGAGCGTGGCACGGCGATGCACGAGAGCGGGTGGTCAACCTCTGGCGAGCGTCTCGTGCGATTCGATGGGACGGCGTGGCGGTGATCGCCATCGGCGTCGTGGTCATGGTGGTCTTGAGTGGTTCGGGAGGCGGGCCCTCGTTCCAGAACACAATCGCCCGGATGCCCGCGGACAATCCACTGCGGCCGTTGCTGGCATGGCTCGGCGGGCTGCCACTGTTTCCCAACGGCATCTACGCCATCTGGTTTCAGTTCGACCACAATGTAACGGGTCAGCCGACCTACCTCGTGGGCTACGAAGACGCGAGCTCGTTCTGGTTCTATCTGCCAATACTGCTCAGCATCAAGTTGCCTCTGGCGACGCTTGGCTTGCTCGCGATCGCTCTGACGGTGCGGGGTCCCCGACTGAAGCTCACCGTCGCCCTAATCGCGATCGTCCTGACGATCGGGATCGTCATGCGTATTCAGACCGGCATCCGGCTGGTGCTGCCGCTCGTGGCGTTCCTGTCGATCGGCATCGCCGTGCGGATGGGCGAGCGACTTCGATTCTTTTCAGACGAATCACGGCGCCCGAGCCCGCCGGCGATCGCCGTCCTCGCCGCTCTCGCGTGGTTGATTGCCGGCGACCTTCGCGTCTGGCCAGACGCTGTGCGTTACACGAACGAGTTCTGGGGCCACACCGACAACGGGTATCTCTACGTGAGCGACTCGAACTACGACTGGGGGCAAGGGCTCCCCGAGCTGTGGGAATGGCAAGCGAGCCGCTCGGCGCCAGTAACGGTCTGGTACTTTGGCACCGACACGCGTTTCCCGTCGTTGCCACGGCTGGACGCTCGCACGCTCGACCCAGCTAATCCACTGCCCTCCGGCGGATACCTCGCGGTCGGGACAACCGTGCTTTATGGCGGATATACGAGGGCCGCACCGGCCCGCGAGCTCGTCTTGCGGCTTCGCGCGCGGTTGCCCATCGCCCGGACTCGCACCTTCTTGATCTTCGACAAGGTCGCGCCTTGACCATGATTGGGCGCTGGGGCGCTACGCGGCTGGTTGTTCCGCCAACGCTCTATTTCGTGATCTTTTTCGTTCTCAATCCTCACCTCCCGTCACATTTCTCGTCGCACTTCTTTTTCGGCGGCGCGGACGGGTTTCAGAATGCGTGGAACCTCTGGTGGGTGAACGAGGCCGCCGCCCGGTTCACTCTCCCTTGGTTCACAACCCTTCTGCACTATCCGGACGGGACCACGCTCTTGGGCCACACGCTCAACCCCTTCAACGGTGTGATGGCGATCGTGCTGCTCAAATTCCTGAGCCTGGTCGAGACCTACAACACGATCGTCGTCTTTTCGTTCGTGATGGGCGGAGTGACGGCGTTCTGGCTCTGTCTCGAAGTCACGCGGTCTTACGTTGGAAGCCTGATGGGCGGGGCGGTCTTCACGTTCTCGAGCTTCCATTTCATGCACGCCGACGCTCACCTGCAGTTGGCGGCGCTCGAATGGCTTCCGTTGTTTGTGCTCTGTTGGATCCGCTTCTGTGAGTCGCCAACCGTCGCACGCGGCGTCATTGCGGCGTCAGTGTTGTTCCTCGTGGCGTTGTGCGACCTGTACTACCTGGCGTACAGCCTCATCGCCGGCGCGCTCTTCTACATCTGGAAAGCTCGACAGCAGCGGGACGCGTTCTTTGTTGCTCGAGCCGGCGCAGGCCCGGTGCTTGGGTTTCTCCTGCCCGCCTCGCTCACCTCTGGCGCGTTGATCGCCGCGCTCCTTGTGCAACACGCCAGGGATCCCTTGACCGGGACGCACTCGCCGCGCGACCTCGCGATGGACCTGCTGTCTCCGTTTGTGTGGGGGTACTACTGGCGCTTCCGCGACGCCGTCGAACCGCTGTGGCGTCCGTTATCCAAGCACGTGACCGAGGCGAGTGTGTATGTTGGTCTGTCGATCGTCGGCATGGGAATCTACGCCCTCCGGCGACAGTCACAGCAGCGAATTGCCTACCTGCCGTTCTGGTGCGCCGTGGCGGTGTTCTTTGGTGTGATGAGCCTTGGTCCGAATCTGCACGTCGCCGGATACGAGATCAGCCTTGGCATTCGGCGAACGATCCTTGGCCACGCCGACGTCAACCTCCTCGTGCTGCCCTACGCGGTTTTCTGGCTCATCTTTCCACCGTGGAGACTGGCGGGCGTTCCGTTAAGGATGATGGTGATGGTGCAACTGGTCGCGGCCGTATTTGCCGCCGGCGGACTGCAGGCGTTGTTGAACTCGACATGGCGGTGGAAGCACGCCGCGGCGTTGGCGTTCCTCGGCCTGCTCTTGGTGGACTATCTGCCGATGCCCATGAACGTCACCGAGCCACGAGTGCCAGCCTACGTTAACGTCCTCAAGAATCTCCCTGACGGCGCTGTGCTGGATCTCGTGTCGCCGGCTCCTCAGGCGTTGTTCTACCAGACCGTGCACCGCAAGCCGATCGCCTTCGGATACGTGTCGCGGGTTCCGACATCCGTCGACGCCCGGGATCAAGCGCTGGCCGCGGCCATCGTGAGCGGGCGGTGGGAGCAGGTTGCCCGCGAGTACCGTTTCAAATACATCGCGAAGGATCATCGCGCCGCCGAGTTGCTCATCCGAAACCTGAACGGAGCGGAGCTCGTGGAAATCGACGAAGCGAGGAGAATCTATCGCGGCGAGGGCGTGTCAATCTATGCCTTCTGAGTGGCCGTCGGGTGATCAGCATGGCTGACCGAACCTCGCCGTTCTGGCCTTCCGCTCTTTTTCTGGTCGTCGCGAGCGCGCTGTTTTGCGCGCCGCTGTTCGCCAATCTGGATGACTGGGGACGGCAAGATTGGGATCAGTTTTGGTTTCGCTATGAAACCCCGCGACTCGCCCTGCTGCGCGATCACGTGCTGCCGGCATGGAATCCGTACGCCGAAGGCGGAACGGTGCTCCTCGCCCATCCCGACTCTCCCGTCCTCTCGCCTTGGTACCTGATCGTGCTTCTGTTGGGCACGCCGTTGGGCTTGCGAGTGCAGGTCGTGACGTTCATGGCGATCGGCGCCGTCGGGATGGCCGCGCTGCTCGGACGACTCGGTGCATCCCGGCCCGCCGGCATTCTTGGCGGCATCGTCTTCGTGATGAGCTCCCACTTCGTCCTGCACATGGCCGAAGGACACGTGGAGTGGTGCGTCATCGGGCTCATGCCGTGGCTGGCGCTGTACGCCCTTCGCGACGATGACGGACTGCGCGGCATCATCGGCGCTGCGCTGCTGCTGGCATCGGTGCTGACGTTTGGCAGTGTCTACATTCCCGCGGTCTATCTGCCGTTCCTCGGCGTCTGGATGGCCTTCGAATCGATTCGATCGCGACGTTGGACGCCGATCGCTCGGTGGACAGCGATCGTCGCGCTGGCCCTAGTGCTCTCCAGCGCCAAGCTGCTGCCGACCGTAGAGTTTGCGCAGAGCTACCCACGCGCCGATGCGCTCGGCCACGAAGGCACGGCGCGACGGGTGTTGCTGGCCGGGCTCTTCGATCCGCGACAAGCGCTCTTGTATCGAACCTATCGCGACGAGGTTCAAGACGACGGGAATTTCCCCGGCATCGGGACAGAGGCGGGATCCACGCCGCTCAATGACTACATCAACAGACTGTGGTTCGAGTGGAACTTCCACGAGTACGGGTGCTACATCGGACTAGTCGGCATCGTCCTGGCCGCCTGGGGCGCCATCCGCGGCCTCCCGCGCCATTGGCCGCTGTACGTGACCGGCCTTCTGACAGGCATCGTGGTTCTGGGCAACGTGTCACCGGTGGATTTGTGGAACGCGCTGGGATATCTGCCGCTCTACGGACAGCTTCACGTGCCGTCGCGGTTCCTGGCGGGAGTGATCTTTGTTCTCGCGGTGGCGGCGGCGTTGGGCCTCGATGCCCTGTGGTCTGGCTCGCCCAAGGCGTGGCATCGGTGGCGACCGGGGATCACCGCGGGACTCATCATGGCGCTCTACGCCGAGCTCGCTGCGACGGGTTGGCCGCTGTTTCGCGACACGTTTGTGATTCAGCCGGTTGCCGTTGAACGGCATGCGCAGTTCGCTCAGCGCCCCTCGCCGATTCCCGTGCCCGACATCCCACGCTCAGCAACAAACGGTTCGATGTACGCGCAGCTTCTCGGCAATTCGGGCACGCTGAACGCTTATGAGAATCTCGCCGTGGCCCACGGGAAGGTGAAGAAGACCGACGATGCGGACTATCGTGGCGAAGTGTATCTGCAAGCCGAACACGGCACGGTGCAAGTCGTTCGCTGGACGATGAGCTCGGTGCGTGTGCGCCTCGAACTCAGTCAGGCCGACGAGTTGGTCCTCAACCAGAACTTCGACGATCACTGGATGGCTCGACGCGAAAACCGCGGCGGTCGCAGCGAGGTGGTGGGCGCGCACAAAAACGCCGACGGGCTCATCGCGCTGGCCGTGGAACCTGGACGCCAGGAGATCGAGTTCTTCTACCACCCCTGGAGCTTTGTGGTCGGGGCCTGGATCTCTGGCGCCGCGCTCGCCCTGTGTGCGGCAGCACTTTGGATGACGAGGGCTTCCAAGATCGAGACGACGAGGACCCGCGCGTGACCAGACGGCGACCGTGGGTCCGCTGGGTCGGTGGCGATGCTCTTCGCCGTCACAACAAAAGCATGACCGCCCTCACCCGCTCCGGGGCCTTTGGCTCGTCTGGACGCTGCTCACCGCGGCGGCGTTCAGTGTTGTCGATTGGCGGATGACCAAGCATCTCGTCCCCATGCTTCTGCCGCTCCACCTCGGGCTGGTCCCGACCACGAGGATGCCGAGGTGGCGAGCCACTCTCGCGGCGATCGCGTTCACCTCCATCATCGTGTGGAACCTTCAGACGATGAGAGTGCTGATGAGTGATTTCGCCGCCTTCAGGATGACGCCGGGGTGGTGACGATCGCCTTCGGGTTCGCGCCCTCTCCACGGCTGTACGGCCTGCTCTCGCTGGCGCTTGTTGCTGCCTATGCCGTCGCGGTCGGGCTGGCGGCCCAGGCTGGTGGGCCGGGGTTCGACGAGCTCGCGGCGTTTCCCCTCGGCGGCGTCGCAGGAGATGGAGGCCGCGTTCTACGTGCGCTCGCCCTTACCTTGAGTCTGTCGCTCGGCTGGGCCGTGCCGGGCGTGTCGCTGGCACTGTTGACCGATCAACGGTTGCGAGGCGGGGCCCTCCTCGCGCGGTCGCTCGGGCTCGGCATCGGCTACCTGTTCGTGGCGGGCCTGGGGTACGCGATGGTGGCGGGCCACGCGCCACCTCGAGCGGCCTTCCTCGTCGAGCTGGCGTTGCCTGGCGTGCTCCTGACGATGCGTCCCACATCGTCGCGCGACGAACGCGGCCAGTTTCACGTCCCCGTTGTGACCGCGTTCGTCGTGATGGCCCTTCTGCTGGCTACCCTGTGGCCCAAACTCCGCTACGAGGGGATGAACGGCGACGGTACGGAGGCGTATGAATTGTCGCGGAGCCTCGAGTCGCACCCGCTTCCGCGATGGGAGCTCGAAGGTGCTGCACCTCCAGGACGCTTCGGCACGCCGATCACCGTGCCCTTTTTCACTGGCGCCTATTTCGTGTTTGGCCAGATGGCCATCCTGGGGAAGGGCGAGCTGGCGATCCGCATCCCATTCATCATTTCGCTGACACTACTCGTGGGCATTGCGGTGAATCTCTCGGCTAGCCGTGGACGATTCGCCTGGCTGTACGCCTGCGTCGTTGCCGCGATCTACGTACTGTGGAACGCGTACTACGTCGGCTACGAAGCCCCGCTCGACCTGGCGGAGCCCGCCGGCACCGATACGCTCACGACGGCGCTGTTTCTGGCGGGCCTCGCAGAAGTGATGGCCGGCTCACCGGCGTTCGGCGTTGGCTTCATGTTGATCGCCTGCGGCATGACGTACTCAGGTCCGCTGCTCACGGTGCTCGCGTTGTCCTTTCTCTGGTGGATCGACCGCGATCGAGCCACGCGAGCAACGCCCTTGGCGATCGCCGGAGGTGGGATCGCGCTTGCCGGCATCGGCCTCGCGGGCTGGCAAAGCGGCGAATGGCCAGAGTGGGTCCGAGCGTTCACGTCGGAATATTGGCAGGACTTGGTCGCACCGAGTCGGCGAATGGCTGCGACTCCGCTCTTCGCCCGGTTGCTTCTGATGACTTGTGGGCTGCCGCTTGCCATCATCGTGGCTTGGAAAATACTCAGCCGCACGGGCCGCTTGCTCACGCTCACTGGCGCGGCGTATCTCGTGATCGTGCTCGCAGGAAGCTACAAGAATCTCCACTATCTGATGCCGCTGCCCTGGCTGTTTCTCGGTCCTGCTCTCGAGAGCACGGGAGTCGCGTTGCGACTCGTTGCCATCGCGATGTCGGTCGCTGTCGGCGTCATGTCGTGGCCGAACGACGTCACGATTCGGCGGGAGACGGCTCTTCTAGGTGCGGAATCGTGCGTGCAGGGCCTGGACTACGAGGCCGCATTGCTGGCCGCCGCTCCAATTTATTCGGCCTTCGACACCCCTGCATGGGGAGAGCGCTTTGGCGTTAGCAAGCACACGTTCGTGCGGTACGGACTCGAGCTTGGAGGACGCGACTGCGTCGTTGGTCTGTCACGAACCGTGCCTGCCGGGGCCGTCGCGCTGGTGGACGGTTTGGCTACGGTCTGGACCATCGATCCGACTCGGTACGCGCGCTGGCGATTTGCTCAGGTGCCTCTGCCGTCGTCGACGCTTTTCCCACGAGAATCACGCGTCAGCCGCTCGGCCGACGCGGCAACATGGCCCGATCGTTTGGTGCTCTCGGAAGTGCCGGCGCGTTGGCTCCTGCTCGATGGATTCTCGCGTCAGAGCGCTCACACGACCTTCACGTCACGGGCGCGTATGCTCGTGCCCCTTACTGACGTTGAGCCGCGGCGTGTGAGACTCTTCGTCGTGGCGCCGCGTCCAGTGCGAGTTCGTGCGCTGATCAACGGACGGCCGGCGTCTGACCTGGCGGTCGACGCGGGCGCGCACGACGTTGTGGTAGAGGGTCCGTGGCAAGACGGATGGAACGTGCTCGATGTGGACGGGGCCGACGGCGTGACGCTTGAACGTGTGGAGACTCGGAAATGAATCGCACGCGGCGCGCGCTGCTCTGGACACTGGCGGGTGCGGCGCCCGGCGCGGCCCTGCTGGCGAAATGGTTCAGTTCGCGGGCACCACTTGAAGAGGGGCCGCTCGCGACGCTCGACCCAAATCGGCAGTTCGAGGTGTGCATTGCCGGCTCAGGGCCAGCCGGAGCGGTTCTGGCGTGTGAGCTCGCTCGACGCGGCATCCAGACATTGATCGTCGAGGCCGGAGGCGTTCAAGGGGACGGGATCGCGCCAGCGCCGCAGGGACGAGTCGGATTCCACCGGCGAGGTGACGGCATCGCACCGGGCTTCACCTATCCGGTCGATGCCGCCCGCTTCATCGGTCGCGGAGGAACCTCGCATGTCTGGGGTGGATTCTGCCCTCGCCTGCGGCCGGTGGACTTTGGTAGTGGGTCGACACCCAACGCCTGGCCGATTCGCTACGCCGATCTGGAGCCGTACTACGTCGCGGCCGAGCGTGAACTGGCCGTGGAAACAGGTTTCGAGGCCGCGACGGACGCCAGAGCTGACGCGATCGCATTGGTTACCGAAACGCTGAAAGGATCGGGGTTCACGTTTGAGTTCACGCCGCTCTCGAAGTGGCGGACCCGTCCCATCAACGTCGCTCAAAGTCATCTACCCGAGTTCGAGAAGTTGGCGCCGGCCATGCTGGCGACCGATGCCAGGGTGACCCGGATCGCCGCAGGGGGAAACGGCCGCATCGACGCGTTCGAAGTGACCAGCCGGGCTGGCGTCAAGCGCCAGGTTCGGGCGGGCGTCTTCGTTCTCGCGGTCGGCGGCATCGAGGCTCCTCGGCTGTTGCTCCTGTCACGCTCGCCCGAGTATCCGGCCGGCATCGGCAATCAGCACGACTTGGTCGGACGCCATTTCATGGAGCATCTGCAGACCGACGCCGAGGGCTGGCGCGGAGCGCGGACCAATCAAGCACGACCCGTCGAGACGATCTCGTGGCAGTTCTACGACGAGTTCAAAGCGGCTGGGCGTGGAGGGATGGCGCTCGAGTGTCAGGCGCCCCGGGCCAATCTCAACACGATCGGACTCGCTCCGATCATGGAGATGGAGCCGTCTCCCGACAATCGCGTGCAACTGGACAGCGCTCATCGGGATCGATTGGGAAACCCAGCCGCGAGAGTCGCGCTCGCGATGTCGGCGCGGGACATCGAAACCGTCAAGCGCTCAGATGAGGTGATGCGACAGATCCTCTCGAAGATCGGCATGACGACAACCGCCACGGGGACGTTTCTCGGCCTGCTGCACCATCACATGGGCGCCTGCCGAATGGCCGGTGACCCGGCGCACGGAGTCGTGGATCCGAATCTGCGGGTACACGGCACCGAGAATCTTTACGTGGCTGGCAGCGCGTCGTTTCCGACCTCTGGCGCCTCGCCACCAACCCTGACGATCGTCGCGCTCTCGCTTCGGCTGGCGGATCATCTCGAGAGTTTGATCCGTGCCTCGCACCAATCGAGCGTCGCTACGACCGTCGCTGTGTAAGCGGTGTCATCTGTGACCCTGAGTATCTGCGTGCGACGGCAGTCGGCGCGCCGTCCACACGAGGATCGCCGCGGCCATCGTCAGGGCAATGAGCGGCAAGACGCGGAGCACGTGATCGCGCGACGCTGGGCCGAAGAACCAGTCGCCGCCATAGTAGCGAGCCAGGTACGTGAACTGCGGCGCTCCCAACGGTGTGCCGATTGTGGCGTTCATCAGCGCCTGGTCGGAGTGCACCGGAAGCAACTGCGGATTGGTCAGCGCCAACGGGATCGAGAGCGCCATGGCCAACACGCCGGCGCCGACAAGCGACCACCACCAGACTGACGAGCGGTCGCGGCGGCAGACCTCAGCGAGGCCCATGGGCAGCGCCGCCATCATCGGCAGCATCAGTCGCGCGCCCATGGTCGCTCCACCCCACCACATGTAATAGCCGCTGTTGAGCGTCAGGTAACAGACGAATGACAAGAGTCCCGCCCATCCCCAGAATCGCCTCGCGCCTGCTTCACGAATGCCCATTACACAACCCGCCAACGCCAGCGTGATCCACGGCGACCAGAAGAAGACGCCCCGATACGGATGCACGGTGAGAAACCACGCCGGGCCGAGCCGAGGGGCGGTAATGCCCATGACCCCCCTGGCCATCCCTTCTCGAAAGACCGGCAGAACCTCGAACTCATACGGCATGCTCAGCCGGCCGAAGATCGCGTAGGAGTAGACAAAGAAAGCGGCGAGAGACACCAGTCCCGCGAGCACGCTCGCACCAAGCAGTGCGGTTGGCCGCGTGGACCCCGCCCTCAGCTTGAGCAGAAACGCGATTGCGACAGCCAGAACTATGGGGCCGAAGAGGAAATCACAAATCAGCGCGAACCCGCAGAGTCCTCCAATTGTCGCGGCCTGCCAGAGTCGAAGCTCGCCTCCCGGCGGATAGAGCGACAGGTAGAACGCGCCAAGGCACGCCGCGATGCCGGGTGAGTACGGCATGGCCAGCGTCGAATAGCCGAACCACGAAGAGCCGAAGAAGGCGATGGTCACCGCGATGAGCGCCCGCCGGGGTGGCGCGCCGGCACGGAGCATCAGCAGCCAGAGCAGACTCAACGACATCGCCGCTGGCAGTGACGCACTCCACATGCGCAGCGCGTAGATCTTCCACTGCAGTCCCCATTCGAGCCCGAGGGCGTGTGCGACACTCTGCATCGCCGCGTACAACGGCACGCAGAGCAGGCTGACGCCGAACGCCTTGTCGCTGTAGTAGTGCCCGTTGAATTCCGCCTTGTCCATCGTGAAGAAGATGGACGATTCGTAGCCGTCGATCGCGAAGGTGCCACGTTCGACGATGGCGAACACCAGCGCCATGCGGGAGTTGACGTTCCAGCTCGTATTGGCCGAATGGATCGACCCCAGCACGATCATCGCGGCCGCGAAGATTCCGAGCGCGCCTGTTGTGCGGTCGGCGTGCAAGCTCATCGAATGCCCGTGTATGGTACTGTGAGTTCCGACCTTGCTCAGACCGCTTCCCCTCGCCGCGGTCGTCGTCGTTCTGGGTCTGGCCACGGCGGCGTACGTCTTCGATCTTCGCCACACGCCGGTGTACTTCGGCGGAGACGAGGCGCACTTCGCCAACCACGGCTATTCACTCGCAACCACCGGCCGCGACTTGAGCGGCAACAAGTTTCCGCTCTTCGTCAACCTCTGCGACCCGCTTGGCGACCCGCAGGTCCAGCAGCAGTACCGGGCGTGGGACCAGCCAGTCTTGTTCTACGTGATCGCGGCCACGCTGAAGGTCTTGCCACTCGACGAGGTCTCGGTGCGGCTGCCGACGGCTCTCATCGGCGGCCTGCTGAACCCGGTGCTGATGTACGTCGTGGCGATGCGAATCCTCAAGCACAGGCTGCTGGCTGTGATCTCAGTGCTGGTCGTGGCGTTGTCGCCTGCCCACCTGTTGCTGAGCCGACAGGCGCTCGACTATGCCCTGCCTATTCCCTTCCTGCTCGCGTGGCTCTGGTGCCTCGTGACGTTCGTCGAGCGAGGCGGCGTGGGAAAGGCATTCGCTGGCGGCCTGCTGCTCGGCGTCGGTTTCTACAGCTACATTGCCGCCTGGTTCTTCATGCCGATGTGTCTGGTGATGAGTTGGCTGACGTACTACAGGGCCGGGCGCGATCCACGTCGCGCGTCACTCGCCGCCGCCGTCGGATTCGCTCTGCCGCTGACGCTGCTGGCGCCCTGGTGGTACTCCCACCCGGAGATGTTTCGAGACACCTTCGGGCGCTACCTGATTCGCGAGGCAGAGAACCTCACGTTGGCACAAGGCGCCAGCCGATTGGTCGGCCTGGCTGGCATCGAGAGAGCGATCTCGACCTACCTCGGTTATTTCGACCCGGTCTTTCTGTTCGTCAGAGGCGGTGTGAGCATGACAACCTCCACCAACCGGTCGGGCGTCCTGCTCCTCGCGGTGGCCCCACTGCTGATCGCCGGCATCTATGACGTCGTCAGACGGCTGCGTCGAGATGTCTTCGCTGCCGTTCTCATCGGCGGCCTGCTGCTCGCACCTATTCCTGCCGCGCTCGTTGGCGAAGGCGCCATGATCCAGCGCGAGGTGTTTATGTTGCCTTTTGCCGCCCTGATTGCCGGCGTTGGAGCGGCGCTCCTGCTCAATCAGAAGCAACCCGTCGCGCGCACGGTGGTCCTCGTCCTGCTCATCGCGATGCCCTTGCAGTTTGCGTACGTCTATCGCGACTACTTCACACACTACAAACTGCGATCGGCCTTCTATTACGACCCAGTGGTCTTTGGCGAAGTGGCCGATTCGCTGTTGTCGGCGGCAAGCTCGGGCGATGTACCGGTTATCTACTTCAGCCATGACCTTGACGACGGCGGTCCGAAGTGGCGCTTCTACGCAACGAAGTTTCATCGAGCCGATTTGTTGGGCCGGACTCGATACGTCGACGTCGCGAGGGCGGAGCTCGCTGAAGCGAAGGCCGGTAGTCTCCTTGTGATCTATTCGGGCTCAGTTCATCGGGCAGGGCTGGTGAGTAGCGGGCGCTGGGCGATCGTGACAGAGATCAGCGACGTGGATCGACGCCCGGCTTCGGTCGTTCTGCGGAAGACCTACTGAGCGACTCCACTGGACTGCCTCAATCTTCGAGTAGGC
>JBOGIV010000063.1:0-10597 GCA_050747925.1 Vicinamibacterales bacterium | reverse complement strand
AAAAACGAGCTGAACTGTCCCCCGAACTGACAGCCGCACTCAATGTGCCGGTACTGGCGGCGCCACCAGCACCGACAAACCTGACCGCGCATACGTCGATCTTGCCAAGGGTGAGATCAAATTGTGGGAAGACGTCGCGAGACAATCACTCGCTGCGGATCAGAGTCGGAGGCATGCCGGGCTGTTGGGACACTTCGCTGCGACTTTCGGAGGTCGGAGGGGGCCACAAGATGACGCGCGGTTCGAGAGCATCCTCTCGGAGTGCTACAACGATGCAAGACAACGCGCCGTTCCCCTCTTGGCCGTGAACGGCCGGGAAGATAGGTAACAAAATAGTCCGGGAACATAGGTAACAGTGTTTTGTGTTGTGACCCACGGTGTGGGGGCTCGGGAGCGCGCGTTCTGTGCGCGCTCCTGAGCTCCTACACCGTGGCGGCCGCTTGGCTTTCCTCCTCTAGCCATGACTGTTTCGGACGGTGCGCCCTTTGTGGTCTTCAATCCGAAGAATCCGCTCGTCCATCCGTCCCAGCTTCAGCGGTCCGAAGTATACGTCCCACAGGCCATCGTCGACTTCTTCAAGCCCGACATACTCGCCGGCGAGCGTGTGTGTCACGCAGACCCAGCGCCGGTTCCAGCGAATGCCACTGTTGCGACTGACGAGTCGGACTTCGAAATGCGCGGGGTACGCAATGGGCGGCAGGGTCCGTGGCAGCGCGCGTGACGAGGGCTGATAGATCGACGCCGGCGTCGCCTGGTCGAGGGCTTCGTGCGGCCGCACCTCGTTGTACTCGATGCGAAACCGATTGAACCGGGTTTGCTGCGCCTGGAGATTGGCCGATGGCGGACGGGTCGCCTCCGCCTTCAACGTGCGGTGCATCCGCTCGTGGCGGCCGTTCTGTTCCGGATGGGCGGGTTCGATGAGTTCGGGATAAATGCCCAGGCGGATCCACCAGACCGACAAGAGCGACAAGCGGCCGAGGGCCGTGGTCGCGAACGGGACACCGTTGTCGGTGCGGATGATCGTCGGCAACCCAAACTCCTCGAACGCGCGCCGGAACACCGGCCGCGCCGGGGCGATCGCGGTGGAGTGGCGGCCTTGGCACGCGAGCAGATAGCGGCTGAAGCCATCGACGAGCGTGAGGGGATAGCAGTACCGGCCGTCGCGGGTTTTGAACTGTCCTTTGAAGTCAGCAGTCCAGATGACGTTCGGCGCCGTCATCGGTGTCAACGGTCGTCCGGGGTGCGTGAGGCGCGGTCGCCGGCGGCGCGGCGGAATGAGGTCGTGGCGTTTCAGGAGATCGCACAGCGTCCTCCGCGCGGGCCACGCACGCTGCGGGTCTTTATTTCGCAGGATCCGCAGCAGCTTCTTGGCGCCCCAGCGCGGGTGATGCCGCCGCGCCTCGAGCACCGCCGCGACGATCGCGGGGTCGGTCGCGTGGGCGCACGAGTGCGGGCGCCGGCTCCGATCAGGCAACGCGCCCGGCCCGCCCTCGTCGTACCGATCAATCCACTTGTAGGCGGTCTTGCGGCTGATGCCGAAGCGGACCGCGAGCTCCGTCACCGACTGCAGGCCGCGCTGATCATCCGCAATGAACTGTGTCCGCTGATCCATGAGTGACCTCTCCAGCCACGGCATCGACGCCTCCCGGCCTCGAAGTGTGGCGCGATGTGTCACCCATGTCCCCGGACTCTTTTGTTACCCTTGTCCCTGGACCGAACCCCGTGAGCAACTAACATCCAAATGGAGCCGACGCGCCCATCGACTCGTGCGATCATGTCACCGCGGCGCGCGGCTTATTTGGACGCATTAGGCGGCGTGGAGATTCGGCGTATCGATAGGGAGGCACACATGCGGGTAGACACAAGATTGGCGACCGCTCTCGGATGCCTCGCACTGTTCCTTTGCTGCGTCATACCAGTGCTGGCACAGCAGTCAGCCTCTGTGATCAAGAAGAAAGACGGCAAGGTTGTCGAGGGAGCGATCGCTGGACTTCTCGTGCTGAAGGATCTGACGAAGTCCACTGAAAGCGGTAAGATCAACTACTCAGTTACGTACTACCTGATCAACGGTCGGTGGGTCGAGTCGATCACCGAGGACGGCGTCAAGTTGGCAACCACCGAGGTCGGCACCTGCACAGTCGCGCAAGAGGTGCCACCGACTGACCTCGACATTCTCGCAACGTGCGCCGATATTTCCGGTGGGAACCCCCTTGCGATGGCGTTTTCAAAGGACGGGGGAGTCGTAGCCCGGATGGGTCTGCGCCTCACACGTCCACCAACGTACGGTCATCCGCTCCTTGGCGAGTTCCGGAAGGTGAACAACGAGACTCGACTTATCGGGGCGCTTGAGGTCACAACAGCGACTGGAACAGTCACTGTGCGAGTGGCTGACATCGTGGCTTTCAAGCCGCGGGCGGGCAACTAGGCGAGGAGTGACCTCGGACTGCGAGCTCGTCGCCTAACACCGCGCGCTGCACCCGACGGCTGCGGTATCTAAGAGCGCGAACGCGGCCGCGGGTGAGCGCGCACGTTGGCCGGACTCGGTGAAGCGACCTGGCCCAAATGGAACCCTGCGAATTTACATTGACACATCGGTCCTGGGCGGATGCTTCGATGTGGAGTTCGCCGAGTGGTCGAATGGGCTGGTCGGTGACCGCGCGGGACGGCTGCGTTCTGTCGGACGTGACAGCGGCTGAAGTGGTGGACGCGCCTGCACAGGTCCGCGAACTGCACCAGGAGATGTTGGTGCTCGCCGGTGCGGTTCTGGTGATCACCCCGCAAGTCGTCGATCTCGTCGCGGCGTACGAAGCTCGCAAGATTCTGGCTCCCAAGTGTGCCGCGGACATGAGGCATATCGCGTTGGCCACCATCGCGGTTGTCGACGCCCTCGTCAGTTGGAACTTCAAGCACATCGTGCGGCTGGAGAAGATTCGCCTGTTCAATGCCGTCAACGTAGAATTGGGTACCAGTCCTTGAACATCCTCTCGCCGAGGGAGGTCACGACTCATGAAGGCACCTAGAATTCGCGCTGTCCAAATGGTTCGGACGATCCGCGACCGCCAAACGCGTCGGCTGGCCGGCAAGTCGCCTGAGGAAATCATCGCGTTCTATCGGGCTGCGGGCGAGGCAGCGATGCAAGACGCGGAACGCCGCTCGAAGCTTCGCCGACGGCGGGCCGGCTGACACCGCATGCACCAGAGGGCGCTCGCTGGATCGTGAAGCGCCGCTGGTAATGCGCTGCCGTTAGGCGACGGCCCGAGGATCTCGCCCAGTTCAACGTTCCCATCGAAACCCGCACCGATCGCGACGTCTACCTCCGCGTCTTCCAGCTCCGTGATGGCCAGTGGCATCAGTGCAAAACCTGGGTCTCTCGCCAGTTCTTTTTCTGAGCAGCTCCAGCGTGATGCGCTATGTCTCCACGGTGGGCGGCGGGGCGTTCGGTCCCGCCGTCATCGATGGCCGACGCTGCGACCCGGCCGCGCTCGAGTTTCTGCGCCAATGGGCAGGCTCGTGGCCCATCCCGCCATCGTGTCGATGAAGGCCCGACACAGGCGAGTGCCAACTCTTTCTCAGCTGTTCGAGTGACGAGCCCAACCTCGATCCGATTGGCAACCACAGAGGATTCGGCAGGGATCCTCGAGTGTCTTCGACTCGCATTCGAACCGTACCGCGAGCGCTACACGTCATCGGCGTTCGCCGACACCGTCTTGTCGATCGACACGTTGCGTCACCGTTTGTCAGACATGTCGGTGATCGTTGCCGTCGGCGAGTCGGGGAACATCATCGGTACGATCGGCTACGCGACAGCGGACCAACGAGAGGGCCATCTACGCGGGATGGCGGTGCTGCCCGATCGGCTTGGCTGCGGCATCGCGCAGCGACTTCTCGACCGAGCGGAGAGTGAACTGCGCCGGCTCGGCTGCTCGCGGGTCACACTCAATACAACCGAGCCGCTGACCCGAGCTATTCGCTTCTATGAGCGGAATGGATTTCGGCGCTCAGGCATCGTCTGCAACTTCTTCGGAATGCCGCTGATTGAGTACGTCAAGAGCCTGGGCGCATCACCTGGAGATGCCGGCAATGGCCGATGAAACGACCGGAGAGCGCGTCCGCGCTAACGCTTCTTCCGCTTCTGCGCAGCCTTTTTCATCGCGACTCCGCCTGAACCCTTCCGCAAGGCAGGCTTCGTCCTCGCGGCAGCCGCCTTGGCGGTCTTCTTCGGCGCAGCTTTCTTCGACGAGGCCTGCGCCGCAGCCTTCTTCGCGGCGGCTCTGGTATAGCTGCCTGCCATTGCGGGCTGCCACGTCTGGCCATCGCCGGAGATTTCCATGTTGAAGCTGTAGCCGCCGTCGCCGAAGGCCCACGTCGTCTGTGAGTGGCCACCCTGAGGCATGGGTGAAGCCAGACGCAGCACGTTGCCATCGAAGGCGCCGCGGTAGGCTCCACCGCTGCCGCCCATCGAATCCCACCAGTTCATGACGTATTCCTGCTTCGCCGGGTCGAACCAGATCACGCCATGCCCGCGAAAATTGACTTGGCCGTCGCGGCGCTGTTCGTACTCCTGAACCACAGCAAAGCCGTCGAGGATCCAGCGGTTGACGACCTTGGCCATCGCCTTGCCGCCGGCCGCTCCCACGGCGCGGGATACATCGTCTCCGGACCCGTCCACTCGCCAACAAAGGCGCCAAGTTTCTTGTGTGCCTCACCGGGTTTCGGCATCTGCATGGTTGACTCCCTGACGACAGAAGGTACAGCAGAAGGTGCAGGGTTCCAACGTTCCAGGACCGCGGGCTTATCGCTCGCTGAAGAGTTGTTCTACAGAGAGCGTCAAGTCTGGAAGCAGCGGTGAGGTCAGTTCGGCGCCGGGGATCGCGTCGATCTCCGCCACCCGCGGGAAACTTCCATCATCGGCCCGGCGGAAGATCGTCACACGTGCGTGCCGCGGATCCACGAGCCAGTACTCGCGCGCGCCGTTCTCGTCGAGGAGGCGGCGCTTGACCCCCTCGTCTCGCCTTCGGGTGCTTGGCGAGAGGACTTCGATCGCCAGGGCTGGCGCCCCTTGGACATTCATCTCCGTCAGAATCTGGTTCTGATCCGGCGTCACAATCAACAGATCGGGTCCAATGACGTCGTAGTCTGAGAGAACGACGTCCAACGGGAAGAACACCCGGCCGAGATGGGGTCGGGTCGCGAGAAAGTTTCCGAGGGCCAAATGGAGGCGACCGCACAACACCTGGTGCGTGACGTTCGGATACGTCACGTAGTGAGCTCCGTCGATGAGCTCGTGACGCCGTCCGTCCTCTGGAAGTGAGAGGAACTCGGCCGCCGTGATGCGGGCGCCGGTGGTCGTAACCATGATGTCTTCTCCGCGAACGAACCGATTCTACATCGTCGCATCGCCGTCCAGAGCGCTTATGGACTGCACACGACGTGCCCGACGCGTTGTCGCAGGAATCGCCGAGCCGAGTCGTTCGATGTTGAAGAAATCGCGGCATTGTGCTGCGACCTCTGTCGCACATTCTGCGTTACGCTCGTGAATCACAATGACTCTGAGTTACACGATTCGTCCCGCGACCAGTGAGGACATTCAGATTCTCGTCGAGCATCGCGAAGCGATGTTTCGCGCGATGGGCGTCCAGTGCGACTACGCGGAGATGGCGATCCACTACGGCAAGTGGCTCGACGAGGCGATGCCATCGGGCACGTATTGGGGCTGCGTCGCGATCTCCACCGATGGGAGCGTCGTGGCCGGCGGCGGCGTGATCGTCGTCCCGTGGTCACCGGGCCCGTGGCAAATGGATCCGCGGAACGCGTGGATCGTCAATGTCTATACCGAACCACAGCATCGCGGTCGCGGCCTGGCGCGACGATTGATGAACGCGATGCACGATTGGTGTCGCGAGCAAGGCATCGAACGAACCGCGCTCAACGCGACGTCCGCGGGTCAGCGAATCTACGAGTCGATGGGTTACACGCTCGCTCACGAGCCGATGATGCGTTACAAGGTTCCAACTTGAACCTTGGAACCGTGGAACCTTGGAACTTTACAGAGTTCAAGGGCTCACGGCGGCCTCCACCAACGTCGGGGAGAGCACGCGCAAAAGTTCGCTCGGGCTCAGCTCGACCAGGAAACCGCGCCGTCCGCCATTGATATGGATCCGATCGAGATCCGCGATCGATCGCTCCATGTAGATCGGCAAAGGCTTGCGCGTACCGAAAGGCGACGTGCCGCCGACCACATACCCAGTGTGTTTCTCTGCGACAGCGGGATCGCACGGCTCAACTGACTTCGCGCCGATCTGCCGCGCGAGACTCTTGGTGGAGACGTCGCGGTCGCCGTGCATCAAGACGATCAGCGGCTGACCCTTGTCGTCCTGCATCACCAGGGTCTTGACCACCATGTGCTCGTCTACCCCCAGCTCTCGGGACGAGACACGGGTGCCGCCGCGGTCTTCGTAGCGATAGGTGTGCTCGGTGAACACGACGCCATGCTTGCGGAGGAAATGGATCGCGGGCGTGGCCGACACGCGTCAATGCTAGCCGCACCCCAAGGCAATCCTACCAGCCTCCGCCAAGGCTACGGCGGTCCGCCGAAGCGCTTCGCGCGAAGGCGGAAAGGGTTGCCTCCACATTGTCTCTCGCTGGGCGCCTCATTGCAGTGAAGTCGGCACGGCGGGCCGCCTATTGTGCTGCGATGTGGAGGCGACCCAGGGTCGCCTTCGATCTACTCCGATCGCAATGCACTGAGCGGACTGACTCGCGTGGCGCGGAAGGCCGGCAACCCCGCCGCCGCTAGAGCCACGATTACCAAAACCGCTGGCACCGTGACAAACGTGATCGGATCGCTGGGCTGAACCTGGTATAAGACGCTCTCCATCACGCGCGTGAGCGCAAAGGCCGCGGGAACGCCACAGAGGATCCCGGCGCCCACGAGCGCCAGGCCCTGGCGCAATACCAGTCTCATCACCTCGCCGCGATCGGCGCCCATCGCGAGCCGAATGCCGATTTCATGTGTTCGTCGAGCGACCAGGTACGAGAGCACACCATAAATGCCGACCGCCGCGAGCGTGAGCGCGATGGCGGCAAACGATCCCATGAGAAAGCCCGTAAGCCGAGACGTCGCGAGCGAGGTCGCCACAACCTCTCGCATCGGCCGCACATTGGCCACCGGCACGCTGGCGTCCAGCGAGCGAATCTGATCTCTGACCAACCCCGCAATCGCCATCGGGTCGCCGGAGGTCCGCACGACGACAAATGCATTGCGAATCGGATTGCCATTGATCGCGACGTGCCATTGGCTGTGAGGGATGTAGAACTTCTCTTTGACGATGCCGGTGACGCCGTTGTGACGCTCGTCGGCGACGATGCCAATGACCGTTGCCCAGGGATTGCGTGGATTGCCGACGCGAATGCGGCCGCCGACGACCGTGTTGGGGTCGGTCCAGTACGTGCGCGCGAGCGTCTCGTTCACGACCGCAACCGGTTGCGTGTCGCTGGTGTCGGCCGGTGTGAACCATCGGCCGCGGATCAAGCGCGTGCCCAGCGCTTCGAACGCCCCGTCGCTGGCGATCTGCCAATCGCCCTTCGCGTTGCGCCCTGGGCCTTCCTCAAAGCCGTCGACATCCAGGCCGAAGTCGCCGATCGTCGTCGCCAGCGGTAAAGATCGGACCACGCCCGCCGACTCCACTCCGGGCAACGCGCGAACGCGGTCGAGCAGCTGTCGATAGAAACTCACGACCCTTTCAGGCGTGTCATAGCGCGCGACCGGCACCGAGAGCCTCATCGTCAGCACGCGTTCCGGGTTGAATCCCAGATCGATGCGGCCGAGCGCAGACAGACTGCGGATCATGAGGCCGGCGCCGATCACCAATACGACCGCCAGCGTCACCTCGCCGACGACCAAGAGTCCGCGCAGTCGCTGACGTGCGCCGCCGGTCGTCGCCTGATGCCCGCCGTCGCGGAGCGACTCGACGAGATCGAGTCGAAGTGTCCGAAGCGCCGGCGCCAGGCCAAACAGCAGCGTGGTCGCCACGCCGAGCGCCAACGTGAACGCGACCACCACGACGTCGAGCCGCACCGGCGCGAGCGGCGGAAGGCTCGTAGGATCGACGGTCACGAGCACACGCAATCCCGTCCATGCCAACCCCAATCCGAGCGCGGCGCCGAGGACGGCCAGGACCACGCTTTCGGTGAGGAGTTGACGTACCAATCGATCCGGCGCGGCGCCGATCGCGGTTCTCAGCGCCATCTCTCGCACGCGCGCGTCACCACGTACGAGCAGCAGGTTGGCCACGTTCGCGCACGCGATGAGCAGCAGGAATCCCACTGCGCCCATGAGGAGCCACATCGCGGGGCGAAGGCCGCCACGAATCTCCTCATCGAGCGAGAGCGCGAACGCCGTGAATTTCATCGGCTCGGGATACGCGCCTTCCCTCGTGAGCTGGTTCGCGATCGATCGCAGCTCCTCGGTCGCTGTCGTGGCGTTCTGGCCGGGCGCCAGGACCGCCGCCGCGAAGAGGCCGTGATTCCGCGTCAGATTCTTCTCGTCGATCTGCAGGGGTCGCCACAGCTCCGTCGGCTCGGCCGCCTCGCCGGTAAAGTCTGTCGGGAGTCGAAAGCCTTCGGGCATGACGCCGATGACCTGAACGGGCACGTCGTTCAAGAGAATGCTGCGACCGATGATGGACGGATCGGCCGCGTAGCGCGCGGCCCAGAGCGAGTGACTGAGCACGGCAATCTGCGGACCGTTCGGTACGTCCTCTTCAACGGTGAACCCGCGTCCGATGTGAGGGCGAACGCCCAGCACGTCGAACAGGTTGGCCGTCACGAAGCCCACACCGAGTCGAATCGGCTCGCCATCGCCCGTGAGGTTCTGCTGACCGGATTGCCACGCGCCGATCGCGGCGAGCGTTCGAGCGCGCTCCCGAAAGTCGTAGAGCTCCCGGTCGGCCACCCACGTCTTGTCGAAACTCACCCAGCGAGTGAAGAGCTGCACTCGACGCTCCGGCTCGGGGTACGGCAGCGGTGTCAGCAGCACGGCCTTCACGACGCTGAAGATTGCGGACGTGGCGCCGATGCCGAGCGCGAGCGTGATCAAAGCCGCGGCAGCGAAGCCGGGACTCTTGATCAGTCCTCGAATGGCGCCAGTGATGTCTTGACGAAGTCCGTCGAGCATTGAAACCCGCCTCTACGCCTTGAGCGAAGGCAACCCTAAAGGGTTGCCTCTACTGGACTGACACGCCTCCATAATTGGACGGGGACTCGCCCAGCAGGGTTGCTCCGATGCCTTTCTGCCGTTGATATCATCGCCGCATGAAGTCCGCGACCGATCGGTCACTCTCGGCCCTTGTGCGCGATCAAATCGCGCGGCCATCCCCTATCCGCCAAATCATGAAGATGGCGGAGCGCCAGAACATCCTCGCGATGGGCCTGGATCCCGCAGAGGTCATTTCGTTCGGCGGCGGTTGGGTCAACCACTCGGCGCCGGAGGCCTTTCGCCGCGCCTATCTCGACGTCGTCTCCGATCCCGAGCTGTTCCACAAGAGTGGCGGTTACACGGCCACCCTTGGCGACATGGAGTGCCGCGAGCAGATCGCGAAGTTCGAGGAGCACCTCTTCGGCGTGCCGCGGCTCGGGCCCGAGCATATCGCCATCGGCATAGGCAGCACGCAGCTCACCCACGAGGTGTTCCGCACGTTGCTGGATCCGGGCGACACCGTGATGCTGCTCGATCCCACCTACGCCAACTACGAAGGGCAGATCGCATTCGCATGCGGTGAGGTGAAGATTGTTCGTCTTCGCGTCCTCGATCCGCAGGCGTGGTCATATCTGCCTGAAACCGATCCAGCCGGTGTCGCGCGCGAGTTCGCGCGACTGTTCGATCGTCACAAGCCGAAGATGGTGCTGTTCGGCGCGCCCGATAACCCGACCAGTCAGGTCGTGCCCCAAGCGCTCGCCGAGCTCATGCTCGAACGGACCGCCGATGCCGGAGCCTGGCTCGCGATCGATTTCGCCTACAAGTGTCAGTTCTTCAAGACGCCTCCCCCTTACTACGCCTGGTCACCTGCCGATCATCCACACGTCGTCGCCATCCACTCCAACTCGAAGTGGGCCCGCGGACTCGGCCGCCGCCTGGGCTGGATCGAAGCGCATGCGTCGGTGGTCGAGGCGATCGAGCGCGTCCAGCAGTGCAGCATCCTGTGTCCCGACACGCTGTCGCAGATGACGATGGCTCGCTATCTCACATCGGCGATCGCGGACGGGTCGGTGAAACGCTATATCGACGAGGCAAACGCCATGTACTCTCGCGCTGCTGACGTGACAGTGGCGGCGATCGATCGCCACCTCGGCAGGCCGCGGCTCACGCCATTCGGCGGGCTCTACACGGTTGTCGACATCGCGACCAACGCAGAGGAGTTCGTGCCGGCGGCGCTCAAGGCCACTGGCGTGCTGGTCGTGCCAGGCGCGGGCTTCGGACCGTCGCTCACCAACGGCGTCCGGATCTCATTCGGTCCGCTCGTGAACGACACAGGGAAGATCGAGGAGGGGCTGGAAAGACTGGGACGGTGGATGGGATCGGGGATCGGGGATCGGGGAT
>JBOGIV010000062.1:0-14675 GCA_050747925.1 Vicinamibacterales bacterium | reverse complement strand
CAAGAGCGGGGCTCACGACGGGAAGTTCGAGTCGCTCGACGGCAAGGTTGATTCCCTCGACGCGAGAATGCGCATCGGGTTCGAGGAAACGCATCGCTTGATCAAGCTGGGGTTCGAGAGCGTCCAGATCCTGGATGAAAAGATCGACCGGCGATTCGACGAGACCGAGCGGCAGCACGCCGAGCACAGGACCGTGCTCGAGGCGGCCGTCAAGCGCTTGAGGCGTGACATTCCGCCGCACGCGGGGCCCGCCCTGCGGCGCCGCCGCTGATCCCAGAGCTTCGCGCGTCCTAGGCTGAAGGGCTCAGCTACACGCGTGTGGTGTACAGTAGCGGAGCGCCAGGAGGCGGCATGAGACCCGGCTCAACCGTGTTCGTTCTCACCGTCAGCGTCTTGATCGGGTGGCCCGCACCGGCGGGCGCCGGCCCGACCTACACGAAGGACGTCGCCCCGATCCTCTTCAAGAACTGCTCGCAGTGCCATCGGCCCAACGAAGTGGCGCCAATGTCCTTGATGACCTACGACGAAGTGCGGCCGTGGGCCCGGTCGATCAAGTCGAAAGTGGTGAAGCGCGAGATGCCGCCGTGGGGTATCGGCAAGACGACGCTGAAGTTCAGCAACGACCGCCAGATGACCCAGCAGGAGATCGACACGGTGGTGTCCTGGGTGGACAGCGGAGCGCCGATGGGTACTCCGTCCGATCTGCCATCGCCTCCCGCCTACCCTGGTGGATGGAAGTTCAACAGCGAGCCCGATGTCGTCGTGAAGATGCCCGTCGAGTTCCAGATCGAACCGAAGTCCGAGTATCCGATGCTGGACTTCTATGTGCCCATTCCCTGGACAGACGGCATGAAGCTGATCCAGATGTCCGAGGCCAGGCCATCGAACAAGGCCGTCGTGCATCACATCACGGTGAGTCTCGTGACGCTGCCGCCGGGAACCGAACTGATCGATGGCCAGCCGTTCACCACCGACGTGTCGGGCAAGAAGGCGCCGCTCGATCGCAGAGCGACGCGGATCAGCGAGGCGAAGCTGCCGACGGAGTTGAAGATCGAGCGGGTCGAAGGAGAAAAGCCGGACCGGTTGAGCTCGGTCGGCGGCTTCACCACGTTGCTCGCCTACGTCGCGGGCCGGGGCTTTGACGATCATCCCGACGGCGTCGGCACGCCGGCGCTTCCAGGCCAGTACCTCAACTTCAACATGCACTACACGCCCACGGGACGACCGGAAGTCGATCGTTCCGAAGTCGGTCTGTGGTTCGCGAAAGAGCCGCTGAAGAAATTCCATTTCCGGACTCCGATCAACGAGCACCAGACCGTGAACGGCCAACCCGTCGCAGGCCAGGTTCCCAATGCCGCGGATGTCGAGGCCGGACGCGTGACGCAGGGCGCCCCTGGACAACTCGGCGGCTTGCCTCCGATCCCACCCTACATGCCCGACTACACGGTGACATCGGACCTGGCGATCACACAGGACATCACCATCAACGGGTTCTATCCACACATGCACGTGCGCGGCAAGACGGCCACGTATACGGTCGTGTACCCCGACGGGCGTGAGCAGCTCTTGCTCGAGGTCCCTCGCTATCGCTTCGACTGGCAGGAACGATACGTCCTGGCCGAAGTGTTGAAAATTCCGAAGGGGAGCGTGCTGAGGTACCGGGCGGTGTTCGACAATTCGGCGGACAACTCGTTGAACCCGAATCCCGACAAGGAAGTCTATTGGTCGGAGCAGAGCTGGGACGAAATGAGCCTCGGCTGGATCGAATACACGCTCGACAAGCAGCAGCTTCCGCCGCGGACGGAGACCAGGCGCGAGCGGTAGGCGAGGTGTCCTCTTCGCTTTCCACCAGTTCGACAAACCTAAAGGTTTGTCGCCACCGTCCGGTGTTGGCGACTGTGGTTCTGCTGACTTTGGTTTGTGGCGACAAACCTTCCGCCTTCGCGCGAAGCGCTTCCGCCTTCGCAAATGCTTCGGCGGACCGCCGTAGCTTTAGCGGAGGCTGGTCGACGGACCGCCGTAGCCTTGGCGGAGGCTGGTTAGGTTTGTCGTTCCAGCAACCCAAGGGGCTCGCCCCGGACCTGGGACGGCCGACGCGACCCGACGACAAGGTGCCGCTGCTCGATTTCGGCAACTACTTCGTCGGACGCTGGACTTTCGAGGCCGATGCGCCCGACAGCGTGTTGGGACCCGGCGGAGTCTCGACGGGAATCGTAATCTACCGACAACTGGATGACGGGTTTTACGAAGCCATCACCGAAGGGCGAGGCGAATCGGGCGCGTTCACGATCAAGGAGCTCATCGCCTATCACCGGGAGAACAAGACGGCGTTTCGCAGCGTGACCGACAGCCGCGGTTACTCGTACGTGCAGATGGCCGAAGTCGGCGGCAACATTGGCGGCGACTACAATCTGTTCTTCAAGGGTTCGCCGTTCAGCCTCAACGGAAAGACGGTGAGGCTGAACCACACCGTTCGGGTCACCGCGCCCATGACATTCAGGATCGACGTCGAGCTCGCTGCCGACGGCGGCCCATTCGTGCACATGAGCCCGTGGCGATTCCGGCGCCAGCCTGCTCGGTAGCCTGCCGCGTCCCGTCCGGCTTTCCTGCGAACAACACACCGCGACGATGGGGCCAGGCCGCAGCTGACGCACATCACGCAGGGAGGCGGCTAGTGTCTAGCGCGGGCCGGGGCGCGGTAGGTCCAGATTGTTCAAGCCGTTCGCATAGTCCGGATCCATCGCAGCGAGGTCGGCGCGGTAGCTCACTGTGTTGGCCGTGGGGAAGCTGACGGGCGCCTTCTGTGTCACCTTGCCGGTGGCGGCCCACTCGGTCCCGCGCTGCAGAGTGACCACGAAGTCGACCGAGCTCAGCGCGTTGATGTCGTGTCCCATCGTGGTGTGGAAGACGCGTCCCTTGCCGTAAGTGAGCGCCATCAACTGCGGCTCGTCGCGGCCGCTGCCCGCATTGGCCGGATCCGAGTAGGCGGTCGCGAGCACGGTCATGTTCTTGCCCGGTCCGCGCAGCCGAGCATAGAGCTCATCGCCCTGGTGCATCCAGACCGTCGGCAGCCCCTTCGTGATCGGATGGCTCGTGTCGCGCGCGGTCACCTGAAATGGCACACGGCGTCCGTGACTGCCCGCTGGGCCTGGCGATGAATCCGACACGAGCTTTCCATCACGGTAGTACCAGTAAGGGCCCGCCTGTTCGGTGCGGTCCCGCCAGCCGCCCACGCCGGTCATCTCGTTGTACGCCTGCCATCCCGCGAACGCATTGTTGGCGGCGTGCACCGCGACGAGGCCGCCGCCGTTCTTCACGTACTGCTCGAAAGACGTTTTTAGCCGCGCTGGCCAGCGCTGGTCCGGTGCGTCGTAGTTCATCACGACCACGTGGTACTTCGTGAACCCGGGCGTGAAGGTTTCGAAATCGCCGTTTGCCGGCGGCGCCGTCACCACCGTGACCGCGAACAGGCCAGTCTCGTCGAGCATTTTCTTCAGGACCGGCGTCACGCGCTGCCACTTGTGATAGCTGCCGGCGCTCTCGCCGTCCAGCAGCATCACCGCGATCGATGGTGCGGCCCCCGAGTCGAGCGAAAGAAGCAACGACGCACCCAACAAAGTCGCGAGAGCTTTCTTTCGCATGAGGGCTCCCCTTCTTCCACTCGAGGTTCAGGACCGGTACGCCTGCCTGCCCACACCCTGGACCCGAATGTCTTGCGCCGGCAACACGTCGTACTGCAACGCATACATGCAGGCGGCGGCCTCGTCTATGCGCCGCACGAACGCAATCGAGCCTTGGAGGATCGGTTTCAACCGCTCGCGATCCTGGATCCGCGCAGGCGGATACTCGTGCTCGACCACGAGGTGTGTGTCGGCGACGTCGAGCGGAAGCAGTTCACGTGCAGCCAGCTGATGATCGAGCCAGTCGACCGTGCGGTTTTGCAGATAGGCGAGCGGATCGTGTCTCGCCGTGCCGGGCAGCTCGTGCTCGCAGAGCACGACCTGTTTCTTCCAGGCGTTGAGCTGATCGGCTGGCTTGTCGGACGGCTTGCCGTCCACCCAATCACCGCGCTCGAGCGTCTGGCCGCCAGACCCCCATGCCGCAACGCCCTTCGCGTCGACAACCTGCCCCTTCACATGAAAGCCTCCGATGAGGAAGCCGTATCCCGAGTCTTTCAGATACTGAAAGATCGAGCGCGTGTCCTGACCCATCAGGATGGCGTGCGATGGGTCGTAGTGAATGCGGAACTGGTCGCCGAGGCCGTGCTTGTCGCAAATGCGGTGGAGCGCGATCCACGCGCCAGGCGTATAGGCGATGTTGTTGTGCCAGTTGTCGCCCGTAGTCCAGCCGGGCATCGGACATTGCTCCACACGGTAGACGAGCTCGCGCTCCTTCGCCGCCTTCAGAAGCGGAACGAAATGCTCTTCGAAGTCGCGCAGATTTTGGTCCATGCTGTGCGTCTGATTGCGTCCGACGAAGCCGCAGACGGCATTCACGCCCAGCAGCACCGCGGCATCGAACACGCGCCGCACGAAATCGTGCTTCTTCCGGCGCGTCTCGTCGTCGTGATGCAGCAGGTTGTCGAAGTAGGCGACCTCCGAGATGCCGATGCCAGAGGTCCGCATCGCCGCTTCGACGCGTCGCGCGCGGCTGCGATCGAACGGTTGCCGTAAATCCAGTGTGTTGGCGACCGGGTCGAGCATGGCTTCCGGAGGCATGTCGGTCTCCGCCGGGTGCAGCGCCGCCGATAGCTGGATGTAGCTGGCGCCGATCTCAGCCGCGAAGCCGATCCACTCCTCGACGGCACGATCGGGATCCGCGTCGCGCACCTCGCGAGGCGTCAATTCCTGCAGCGCCGCCGTCAGTACGCCGACCTTCATGAACTTCGGTTCGAAAGGGGTGATGGTCATGGCGCCCTACAGATCGACCGCGGTCCAGACGCCGCCGCGGCGCGCGCTGTCGACAATCGCCTCGACGATACAGTTCGCGCGGTAGCCGTCTTCGAACGTCGCCACGGCCGGAGGCAGCCTTTCGGGCGGCCGTCTGCCGGCGGCGATGAATCCGTAGATATCGCGCATGACATTGCAGAACGCGTCGGCCCACGCCTCTTGATGTCCGCCAGGCAGGTGTGCATACCCCCGCACATCGGCGTCGATGAGCGACGGGTCCTTCTGGAGGACCTGGTTTGCCGCGTCGCGATGGCCAATCCAGAGCTCGTTCTGCTGCTCCTGCCGCCATCGAATCGACGCGTTCGAGCCGCACACTTCGAGCACGAGGTCGTTCTTGTGACCGGCCATCACCTGCCCGACCGAGAAGCTGCCCTTGGCGCCGTTGTCGAAGCGGACGAGGACCGAGGCGAGATCCTCGACGGTGATGTCGACGACGTCCACAGCATCGAGGTCGTTGGCGGTCTGGAAGGCCTCGCGCGATCCGCGCGGCTTCCGTCTCCGCGGGATGGTCGTCGTGATATCGCCGAGCACGTGCGTGATGCGGAGTCCCGAGACGTGCTGCGCCAGATCGCACCAGTGTGAGCCGATGTCTCCGAGCGCCGAGGTTGGCCCCCCCTTCTCGGGGTCGAGCCGCCAGGAGTAGTCAGTCTCCTTGATCAGCCAGTCCTGAAGGTAGTGGCCGTGCAGGAATCGCGGCGAGCCGATGTCGCCGCGCGCAATCGCCAGACGCGCCTGCTGGACCAGCGGATTGCCGCGGTAGTTGAAAGTGACCGCGGTCACGACGCCCGCGCGCTTCGCTTCGTCAACCAGCCGCTTCGATTCCTCCGCCGTCATCGCGAGCGGCTTGTCCGAAACGACGTGCTTCCCTTTGGCGATCGCCGCCGACGTCACCTCATAGTGCAGGTAGTTCGGCGTGGCGTTATGGACAACCTGGACGTCGGGATCATCGATCAGCGCCTGGTAGCTGCCGTATCCCGTCCGAGCACCGAGCGCAGCCGCCTTGGCCCGGCCAGACTCGTCGTTGCTGCCGGCGACCGCCACGATGTCGACAAACCCCAGCCGCCTGACGGCGTCGACATGATGCGGACCGATGAAGCCGGCCCCAACCAGCCCCATGCCAATTCGTTTCACGAGAATCCTCCGCCCGGAGCGCGTCGGTCGACGGCTCCCAATCACCTATTCCGCGAGCGCAAATCGGTCGAGCATTCGCGCGATTCTCCCAACCCGGCCTACCCGGCCTATCCGCCTTCGCTCGGAGAGTGTTTCTGTGCGAGCTCCGGCGAGACCTCGCCGTAGCGGCCTTCAGCCGCGCAGGCGGGCCCGCCCCACCTGGCCAACCGGAACTCTCCGTGACCGTGAGTCCCGGTCAGGTCGTCGCGTACGGACTGCGCTGCGGCCGTGACAGCCGCTTGTTGGCCTCGTCGTCGTTCTTGAACCGCTCCTTGATCGGTCAACGCCCGGTCGATTGGAAATGGCTGGCCGGACCAGGCGCGCGCTGACGTCCACAGTTGCGGCGCCGGGCGTCGCGAGAACGTTCCTCGATTTTTTATCGCATTCATTCGAAGGCGCCACATCGTAAATCAGTTGCGCCCAGGTTTGCGCGTCGATACCTTACCTGCTATGAAAGTCCGTCGCGTCAGCGTATTGATGGCTTGTGTGCTCGGCGTCACCATTGGCCAGCAGTCCGGTGCCGGTCAGGCTGGTCTAGGCAATGCCACTGCCGATATCCCTGTTCTGCCGTATGAGCTGGTCGAATGGCCTGTGCCGCCGACGAGCGTCACCGGCGTTCCTGCCGGCCCATGGAATTTCATTCAGGTAGCATCAGTGGCGATCTCACCGCAGGGCACTGTCCTGGTGCTCCATCGTGGCTCGCACCCGATCAAGGAATTCGAGAGCAGCGGAAAGTTCGTGCGCGCTTGGGGCGACGGATTGTTCAGCGAGGGGAAGGTCGGGGCGATTCCGCAGCCGAATTGGACCGCGGATAAGTCGCACTACTCGGCCGTGTACGGCGCGGCCGGGTGCACGTCCTGTGGCGCCCACTCGGTGCGCGTGGATCCTGAGGGAAACACGTGGCTCGTCGACGCACCCGGTCATGTCGTCTACAAGATGAATCCAGCGGGAAGAGAGATCATGCGCCTCGGTACCAAGGGCGTCTCTGGAACGGGTCCCAACAACTTCAATCTCCCGACCGACGTCGCCTTCGCTGCCAATGGCGATGTTTACGTCAGCGACGGGTACGGGAGCGCTCGCGTGGTGAAGTACTCACGCGACGGCAAATACCTCTTGCAATGGGGCCGCAGAGGACAGGGCCCCGGTGAGTTCGGGCTGCCCCACAACTTGGTGACCGACGCTCAGGGCAGAGTGTATGTCACCGATCGAGACAATCAGCGGATCGAGGTCTTCGACTCCAACGGGAAGTTTTTGACTCAGTGGACCAACACGGGAGGAGTGTCCGGACTCGCCATGACAACGGACCAGCGCATCTGGACCGGCGGGATTCTGCGCGACCTCGAGGGCAAGGTCTTGGGAAGAATGCGAGAGACGATCGGAGGACATGGCGTGGCCGTCGCGGAGTCAGGTGATGTCTACATCGCTCAGCTCAGCGGCGTCGTGCAAAAGTTCGTCAAGCCATAGCGATCACGGCCGCCACAAGGGATTCACAAACGCGCCATTGCCCGCCACATCCCACACGGCGACGCGCGCCCACTTCCAGTGGCTCGCCTTGGCGCGCCACTCGAAGGTTCTGTTGCCGAACTCGCGCGTGTCCGCCAGTTCAATCACTTCTCGATGCGTCGTCTGGCCATCTCCCCAGACGAGCTCGGCAAACCGAAGCGGGAACGTCCATGACACGCGAGCCTTTGCCACGATCTCGGTTGCAGACGATGAGTTGAGGGTGACATCAGGCAGCAGCACCTCTCCGGTGGTGACGAAGAAATCGCCGTTCGCCAGCGGTGCGAGGGCATCTCCCCACCGGTCGAACGTTGGAAGGCGATTGAGCTTGATGTAGTTGACGTTCATATGCGCGTAGAGCTCGTGCGTGTGGTCGAACTGGAAGACGTCCACTTCGCCGAGTAGACGCTTGTACAGGCCTTGATTGTTCAACTCGTCCAGCAGGTCGAACGCACGATCGCCGAGGCGCGGCGAGGAGAGATCCGATGGCAGCGCTTTCCAGCCGGCGCCAACATAGCTGGAATGACGGAAGTAGTCGGTCGCGAGGATGCGGTCCGGAAACCCGGTCGAGCCCTTCGTCCGTGGATGCGTTTGATACATGTAGCCGCCTTCGCGAGAGACGAGGTCGAACATCTCTTTGGCATCCGCCACGCTATACACCGTGCCGTATTTCGGATGGGTCGAAACAAACGCTTTGTTGCCGGGCCGATCCATGAACCAGTAGACCGGCTTCGGAAACACCACCGCCCAATGCCCGCCCAAATGCACGTTGGCCTCCTCGGCGGGAATCAGTAGGAACTCGGCATCCGACTGTGCCCGAAGCGTGCCGAAGTACGCGTGCAGCTCGTCGAGCCGCAGATCGGTGAGATCGGCGGGGTGCCCGTCGCCGTGGAAGTCCATGATCATCGACGCATCGACACCCATCGCCTTCAGCACGGGCTTAAAAGGCGGCGTCCAGCCGGCCCCGTTGGCCACCGCCTGAACGGTGTCGGCGAGATGCCAGTGCGTGCTGAGCGTCTTGTATCCGTCGAGCGGTCGAAAGCGATCTGCGTTGGTATAGCGAAGGACGTCGGTAAGCGCCGTCTCGGTCGGGTTGGTGGAGAGCAGAAAGAACACGCTCATCCGCTGGGGTCGTCCCGGTGGGGCGTTGACCCAGGGATAGTACTGCCAGTTCTCGTCCCGCAGTTGTCGGATCCCGAGCGCCACACGCCCGCGCCATGCCCGATGCCAGACGAAACCCAGATTCGAGGTGAAGTCGCGCGGAAAGAAGTACTGGTGTGGCGCCGGGAGCACGGCCACGCTGCCGCCGGCCGTCTTCAGCGCTAGCGTGCGGTAGCGTGCCTGCACCGGCACGCGTTCGGCCTGCAACCCATTCAGCGTGGAGCGTCGCAGCGCACCATCGGTGTCGTAGTAGGCCACCTCGGTGCGCATGTTGTTGCCCGGCTGACGATCCGCGGCCGCGGTCATATCGAGTCCCGTGTCGTAGTAGTAGGCGACGTCCGCATCGGAGGTGGTCAGCACGGCTTCCTGTTGAACGAGCCGACCGCCGGGGTAAAAGGTATAGGCGAGCGCACCCTCGAAGCTGCCCATGCGCATGCCGTCGAACACGATCTCCACGCGATCGCCGATGCTGCGCGCTGTGGCTCCACGTAGCCTGAACGCGCCTTGCACATGGCGCGTCCCATCCGGATGACTCGTGGGATCGTCGAAGAACGCGTACCACCCGCCGCGTCGCTTCCCCGTCTCTCCTTGATAGAACGGGCGAGCGCCGCGGACGACCGGCTCGCCCTCGGGGCCGATGGAGGTGACGAGAGGCTGTGCAGGATCGAGCGAGAACGTCGCGCGCCAGACCCGTGCGTTCTCGTCCGGCCACGACACGGTCACCGAGTTTCCGCTGCGGACGACGCTCGTCGGGCCCGGTCTCACTCCGCTGACATCGAGCGGCGCCGACACCGTGGGCGCCTGCAGGTGAATCAGAACCAGAGTCGCCAGCAACGCGCTACGCATGTCTCCTCCCGGCGTAGATTGCGACCGTTAAAACCTGAGTTCACTTGTGTTGTTAATCCGTAGCGGTGTTCACAGGGAGCTCGGAGAGTTCAGGGAGCCTAGATATCTCACTGATCTCTCTGATCTCCCTGTGAGTCGCCCAAGACCATCACGATTCGGAAATCCTCCACACAAGTGAGCTCGAGGTTCTAGAAGTCATCTCATAAACACCGTAACAGGATGAGCCAACAGAATCCTCCACTCGGACGCGCGTCGGGTTGACGCGAGCGAGGTAGCTGATGATACTCGTGGCCGTATGACCTCGCCTGCGTCGTGGGTCCGAGTCGTCCTGCCAGTTGCTGTGGCGCTGCTGGTCGGCGGCAGCCTCGGCGCGGCCACCGAACTCGAACACCGCCGGCCGGAGGTCCAGCTCCGGCCAACCAGACGGCGACGCCGCAGTCGTATCCGCCAGAGCAGGTGGAGGCGGGGCAGAAGATTTTTTCCGCTCAATGTGGCTTCTGTCACGGTCGCGATGCCATGGGCGCCGAATCGGGGCCCGATCTCACGCGGGCCGCTCTCGTTGCCGTGGATCTGCGCGGCGACAAGATCGCGCCACTGGTACGAAGCGGCCGAGTCGACAAAGGGATGCCTGCGTTCAACCTCAGCGACCTTGACCTGAACGCGACTGTCGCATTCATTCACGATCAGAAAAGAAAGGCCGAGTTGCCGGGCAGCCGACGCAGGGTGGACGTTGCCGACCTTCAGACTGGCAGCGTTGAGGCTGGCAAGCGCTACTTCGACAACCTGTGCACGAAGTGTCACTCGTCAACCGGCGATCTCGCGGGCATCGCGAGGCGGCTGCAGGGGCTCGCGCTCCTTCAGCGCATGTTGTACCCCGGCTCGGGCCGCGAGGCCGCACCCCCATCCCCACCGAAGGTGACGGTCACGCTCCCTTCCGGCCAAAAGGTGTCGGGCGCTGTGGCCTATCGCGACGAGTTCACGATTGCGCTCACCGATCCGAACGGGTGGTATCGCGCGTGGCCCATCCGTCAGGTGACGTTCTCGGTCGATGATCCACTGCAGACGCACGTCGAGCAACTCGGAAGATACACCGACCGCGACATGCACAACGTCCTGGCTTATTTGCAGACGTTGCGCTGAAAGAGACCGACTCCCATGACCCGTGCACGCTGCCGATTGCCCTTCGACTCGCCGAGCCAAGCTCGCCTCGCTCAGGGCAGGCTCTTTGCCTGGAGCCTGGTTGGCGCACTGGCGTTCGCTGGGACCCTCATCGCGCAGGGCCTGGACCCGTCGGCGCTCCTCAAGCCTCCCGCTGACAGTTGGCCCACCTATCACGGCGACTACTCGGGGCAGCGTCACAGCCGCCTAACCCAGATTACGCCTGCGAACGTCCACCAGCTCACGCTGGCGTGGGCGTTTCAGACCGGCCAGACGCAGCAGATCAAGGCCAGCCCAATCCTCGTGAACGGCATCATCTACATCACGACGCCCGACAATCTGTGGGCGGTCGACGCGCGGTCGGCTCGCCAGATCTGGCGTTACACCTATCCGACCAACGACGGCTTCCATATCGGCCATCGGGGTGTGGCCGTGCACCGGGACTCGGTCTATTTGACGACGCCCGACGCGCATCTTGTCGCGCTCGACGCCAGAAACGGCAAGGTCCGATGGGATGTGGTCATCGCCGATGCGAAGAAGGGCTACTGGTCCACGAACGCTCCACTGGTCATCGGCAACCACCTGATCGTCGGCGTCGCCGGCGACTTCGACAATCTGCCCGGGATTCTGACGTCGGTCGATCCGCAAACAGGCAGGAAGCAGTGGACGTTCTACAGCACGCCTCCTCCAGGAACGCCAGGCTCCGAGAGCGGCGGCGCAACCGGCGGCCAGATGTGGATGACGGGCACATACGATCCGGAACTGCATGTGATGTACGTCGGGACCGGAAACCCCACGCCGGTGCTCAACGGTGAGGCACGGCCAGGCGACAACCCGTGGACATGCAGCATCGTCGCGCTCAATCCCGATACGGGGAAGCTCGTCTGGGGGTTTCAGACCTCGCCGCACGACACCCATGACTGGGACGCCGCCGAGGTGCCGGTGCTCGTCAACGCGACGTTCAACGGCCAACCGAGGAAGCTGCTGCTGCAGGCCTCGCGCAACGGGTACTACTTCGTCCTGGATCGCACGAACGGCAAGAGTCTCCTGACGACGCCGTTTGCGGCCGTGAATTGGGCGAAGGAGATCGACAGGCATGGGAGACCGAGTCCCGATCCAGAAAAGGAGCCGGCGCGCGACGGCCGTCTCGTGGCGCCGAACGAGGCGGGAGCGACCAACTATCGTTCGCCGAGTTTCGATCCAGCTTCTGGGCTCTTGATCGTCAGCGCTCAGGACGCGTACGGGATCTACTTTTTCAAGCCGGAGCACGGCGCTTATGGGTGGGCCGGGGCAAACTCCGCAGTGTGGGGCCGGGGAGTGCTTCGAGCCATCGACTATCAGACAGGGAAGATCCGCTGGAGCCACGATCTCGGCAACGGGCCGTCCGGCGCCGGCGTACTGAGCACGGCGTCCGGCGTCACATTCACCGGCGATTCGGTCGGTAACGCGCTGGCGCTTCGCACGAGCGACGGCACGACGCTGTGGCATTCGGGCATCGGACGCGTGGGGAACTCCCCAGTGACCTACCAACTCGACGGCCGGCAGTACGTGCTCGTCGCGGGCGGGAGTGTGCTGTACGCGTTCGCGCTGCCCGAGCAGGCAAAGTGATTTAGAGCTGGACGACGACCGGCTTCCCTTCGAACAGCACACCGCGCCGCGCTGTTTCTCCGGCGATGCGGACGTCGATCAGACGCTCGATGGGATCGGACGTATCGGATCCGGGCGCCAGGCTGATGGAGAGCCGACGTGTCGCGTCGGTCCACTTCATGGCGACGCGCACCCACTCGCCTCTCCGATACCCAAACGTCTTCCCATCGTCGTCGTACATCTCGAACATGCCATCGAGGCCCGGGTAGACCGTCACCACGAGCGGCTGTTCCACGATCTCGTCCACATGCTGCCGAACCGGGTCCAGCGGAATGATGGCGCCCGACCGAACGTGCAGCGGCATCGTCTCGAGATCGACCGCGCGATCGATCTCGCGTCCGCCGTCAAGGGCCTGTTCGGTCCAGAAGTCGAACCACTTTCCTTTCGGAAGATACAAGCGGCGAGTGGTCGCGCCCTTCTCGACCACCGGCGACACCAGGATGTCGCGACCCCACAGAAACTGATCGCCGCGCGCGACCGCGTGTGGATCATCGGAATGGTGGAGCCACAGCGCGCGCATCATCGGCAATCCGGTGTCCACGCACTCGCGCGCCACTGTGTAGGTATACGGCAGCAGTCGATAGCGCAGCTCGAGGTACTTCTTGACGATCGGCTCGACGTGCGGGTTGTTCAACTCTTTGGGATCGGGATCGGCCGCACCGCCCGTGTAGCCACGCAGCTCGGCGGGCCCAAGCTTGCCCGTGTTCCAGCCCCACGGCAGGCGCAAATGCCAGTTCCGTCCGTGGGCGCGGAACGACGGGCAGAACGTTCCGAACTGAAACCACCGGACGTGCAGCTCACCGGTGTAGTCGGCGGTCGGCACGAAGCCGCCGATGTCAGTGCCCCAGAACGGAATGCCCGAGAGGCCCGTGTTGATCGCGACCGGTGTGTGCGTCTTGAGCGTCTCCCAGAATGAATAGACATCGCCCGACCACAAGAACGCGCCGTACCGCTGCATCCCCGGTGACCCGTTGCGATGCAGCGCGAACGGTCGCTCGTTCGATCGATAGAGTTGCGGACCTTCCCAATACATGCGAATGCGCGCCAGCCGCGACGGTTCGTCGAGTCCATCGCCCTGGTCGGGCCACAGGCCATCCACGCCAAGGTCGTAGAGCGGCTTGTGATACGGCCAGTAGCACGCGACCGCGCGATCCTCGGGCCACTTGTCGTCAGCGGTTCGACCGCTCGGCACGGCGTTGTCTGGTGTACACGCGTCAGCGACGGCGCCGCTCATGCGCCGGCCTTCGATGACGACATGCAGAACGACTTTGAAGTCCTGCGCGTGCAGCGTGTCGACCATCTGCTTCGGGTTCGGAAAGTTCTCAGGCTTCCACCCGAACTCACCATTCCTCGTGTTCCAGCCCGACGGCGTGAACTCGGTCCCGAGGTAGATCAAGGCGTCGCATGGCAAACGCTTCTCGCGTAGTGTCCGCGCCACCCACATCACTTCGTCCGGCCCCGACAGCGTGCGATGCGACTGCATGTAGCCGAACGCCCAACGAGGCGGCATCTCTGCAAACCCCGTGATGCGCCCGTACTCCCGCATGATCGCAGTCGGATCGGCCGAGGCCGTGATGAACACATCGAGCGGCTGCGTGTCGTCGGTCGGCGTCAGCGTTCCCGTCGATCCCGTGAGATCGAACGCGCCGAGCGGACGATGGATGAACATGCCCCAGCCGTCGGTGCTCACGAGCCATTGGATCGGAACGCGACCTCCGTGCGTCCGCAATTGATAGCCGCCTTGGCCGTTGCGCGTGGTGTAGCTCGACCCCTTGCGGTCGAATTGCGGCCCGCCCTCGCCGAGTCCGAACAGTGGCCCTTTGCCGAGTGCGAACGACACCATCGATGATTTCGGATCGAGCACTAGCTGCTGGATGGGCACGCCTTTCAGTGTGTCGATGTGCAGGGTTTGCGAGTCCGTGCTCAAGCGCACGACGAGTTCGCCTGAGGTGACGGGTGTGAAGTTCGCGCGCCAGCGTCCGAGCCCGCGCCCGTTCGCGGCCGCGACGAGCGCGCCATCGTTCCGCACAGCCGCCGGCGTCGCCGCGACAGGCGAGACGCTGAGTCGCACAGTCGATGGACTGACCGAGGCGATGGCGATCTCGACCGGTTTCCCATTGACGACGATGGCCGACGGCTGACCGCGAAGAACGGCGGGCGCGAGCGTCACACCCGCGCCGGCCGCACTGAGAGTCTTCAGTGCGGCGCGGCGGGAAATACGAGACGACATGACGATTGCACCCC